>CAVGEG010000037.1:10023-28143 GCA_963628165.1 Paratractidigestivibacter sp.
AATGGTATTTTTGGATTAATTTGGATACCGCCGGTGCCGGTAACGGGTACGTTCCATGAGCGCAATGAAAAGTTCCTTCACCAATAGGCAAGGGAGAAAGAGAAATGCCGTCTATATTGAGCATTCGTAACCCCATGATACACCCAACGGTGTCAATTATGGAATCAACAGCTCCTATTTCATGAAAATGAACTTCATCTACAGGAACATTATGAGCTTCCGCTTCGGCCTCTGCCAACGCGCTGAATGCTTTTAACGAGTCCTCTTTAACTTGGTCGTCCAAGTTGCTTAGCTCTATGAGCGCCCGAATGTCTTCCCAACATCTACCATGGTGAACATGATGAGCCTCATGCTTATGATGATCGTCCGAGGCATGATGTTCCGCGCAGTGATGATCTCTTTCATGACAGTGGGCTTTCTCCTTCGGTATGTCCACTGTTAAATAGACGCCAGAGGCGCCAAACTCGGCTTTATTTCTTTTAACGAATGAGAATTCTTCGTCGGGAAGTAGTTTTTTCAATTCACGACTGATTAAATCGATATCGATCCCCAATCCGACTAGGGCTCCCAAAATCATGTCGCCAGAGGCGCCTCCAACGCTATCAAATCTTAGTATTCGCATCGTAAATCATTTATGAAAAGACTCGTTAGACAAAGAACCTTCGTCCAACCTAAAATCTACATATTAGCGATATAATCAATGTCCGCTTGTTGCATGCGACATTGCTTGTATCGAGGCCAATGAAGAACAATTATATTATACAGAACCTCATTATAAATTTTAAGCGCTTCTTGGATGAGTAAGAAGCGCTTAATTGAGGCATTCCAACCGACAAACTTATAAAAGGTCGGTTCAGTCAATTATTTTGGAAATCTGGAACTCGATAATACCAAAAGCGCCTTCCCTTTTTAGTTGAGGAATGAGAGATCTAACAACTTTTTCGTCGACGACGGCAATGAGGTCAACCCAATCAGAATCCGCTAACGGAGACACTGTGGGTTGCTTCATCGAAGGCAAAACCTGAAGCACTCCCTCAAGTTTATCCTTGGCGACATTCATCATAAGACCAACCTTGGATTCAGCCTCAAGCGTCGCTTTTAGCATTAAAACCAGATCGTCGATTTTAGCTTTTTTCCAAGGATCTTGGTAAGCCTTCTTATTGACGATGAATCTTGTCGTGCTTTGAAGAATCTCGTCTACAATGCGCAAGTGATTAGCACGCAATGAACTACCTGTTTCCGTTACCTCAACAATGGCGTCGGCAAGTCGAGGCGGTTTTACTTCAGTCGCTCCCCAGCTAAACTCAACATTAGCTGTAACGCCATGCTTTGCGAGATACGACTTGGTGAGACCGACTGCCTCGGTGGCAATCGTTTTGCCTTCAAGGTCTTTTACGGTTTGGACTGGGGACGATTCAGGAACACATAGAACCCATCGTACAGGGCGTCGACTCACTTTTGAAAAAGTGAGTTCGGCAATTTCTTCAACGTCAGCGCCTGTTTCAACGATCCAGTCATGACCAGTCAAACCAGCGTCAAGCACTCCATTCGCCACGTAACGAGCCATTTCTTGAGCGCGAATTAGCATGCACTCAATCTCGTCGTCGTCAATAGTGGGAAAATAACTACGCTTTTCAACAGTTATGTTGAAACCGCTCTTACGAAACAAGTCGACGGTAGCTTCTTGAAGACTACCTGCCGGAATTCCAAGTTTAAAAATATTCTCAGCCATTATTCTTCCTGTGATTCAAATGACTACCTAAGATTGCTGAAATAATTCACTTGCGATAGACTTTTTGAGGATCAAAAACGCGTTCGTCAAAAACGACGTAGTCATTTCCCTCTAATTTACGAAAGAAGCAACTCGGATATCCCTCGTGGCAAGCTGATCCTCCGACTTGATCGACTTTGAGTAGCAACGTATCGCAGTCGCAATCGATGAGAATCTCATGAACCTTCTGTACGTTACCGCTTTCTTCTCCCTTTCGCCAGAGCTTTTGGCGGCTTCGGCTATAGTAGACGGCATATCCCAACTTTAAGGTTTCGTTGTAGCTCTCTTCGTTCATGTAAGCCATCATGAGGACGCGCCCAGTCTTGTAATCCTGAGCAATTGCCGGAACCAACCCATCGCCCTTTGAGAAATTGGGAGATACTTTAGTTTCTTTACAATTACAAGTTTCAGCCATTATATGCTCTCTTCCTTTAAATATTTCTTAAAAGCACGAAATATATGTTTGATAATCACTTCGTCCCTAATGAAGCTTCAAGACGTTGCAACATTTGCACGCAAGCGTTTAGTTGTATTTGGAGTTCGCTCAAAGAAGTTCTCTCCTTCTCGACGACTTGCGCAGGAGCTTTAGTTACGAAATCGCCAGACAGCTTGGCCTCTTTGCTTTTGATCAGTTTAGTATATTTTTCAACATCCTTCTTTTGCTTTTGGATTTCCATCGGAATGTCGATGAGTCCAGCGACGTCAACATATAACTCCATACTTGCAGTCGTTGCATTGGAGGAAAGAAGGGGCGGTTCAACAGAAGGCCCTATTTCCGCCAAGTTCGAGGCTGCCATAGAGCGAAAATAATTACCCAGAGGCTTCAGAAGCGCGGCTGTATCCTCTGAACATTTAACTGAAAAGTTGACTTCAGTGCGCGGAGGAACATTTTGACGAGCTCTAGCGTCTCGAACGCAACGCAAAGCTTCCTGGAACATGGAAAACTGGGATTCAATCTCAGGATTCAAGAAAGACGTCTGCGCAACAGGCCAAGGAGCAATGGTAACGCTCTCCGTCGCAAGGACGGGAAGAAGTCCTCGTTCCGGTGCAAATTCATTAAGCAGTCTCCACACCTCTTCCGTCACAAACGGAATAACCGGGTGCAATAGTCTTAGCAGTGCGTCTAAGACCGCAAGGAGTATGCTCTGAACCAACGGTCGCTGAGAAGAATCGTCTAGTCTTGCTTTTGAAATCTCTAGATAGAAACTACAAAATTCATCCCATGCGAAATCATAAAGCGTTCGAACGGCGTCGGAAAATTTATAATTCTCGAGGGAGGAAGTTACCTTTTGGGTAACCGACGTCAAACGGCTGAGAATCCATTTGTCTTCTATCAGCAACTCTTCGTTCTTGACTTCCCGAGGCGTATAACCCTCTAAGTTAATCATTACAAAGCGGGACGCATTCCACAACTTATTGCAGAAGTTACGAGCGACTTCGAAACGTTCTCCAACAACAGGGCCAAGCGGTAAGGCTTTTTCTTCCGGTTTATCGGCCCATTGCGTCGAAAACTTATTCTTACACTTGGGACACTCGAGAACGTGTTGCGTGCGATTCTTCTTGGTTTGCTCAATAGTTGCTTGGCAATGCGGACACTCGAAATCGAGAGAAAGACGCACGTCTTGACTTTCGGTCGTAAGATAGAGAAGCGCAAAACGCAGAGCGTCCGCCCCAAATTTCTCCATCACGGCGACTGGATCGACGCCATTGCCCTTGGATTTTGACATCCCTTCCCCATACTTGTCCAAAATTTTTGGATGGATGAAAACCTGTTGGAAAGGACGTTTTCCGGTGTTGTAGTAACCGGCCAATACCATTCGGGCAACCCAAAGGCTGATAATATCACGACTTGTGATGAGAACGCTTGTAGGATAATAGTAATTCAACTCCTCAGTTGAGTCTGGCCACCCTAAGGTTGAATGAGGCCACAATGCGGAGCTAAACCAAGTGTCAAGAACATCCTCTTCACGTTTAATATTGACACCCGGTATGACGTCGGAAGCTAAATTCTCTTCGCGTGAACAAATCAACCAACCGTTGTCCGCTTCGTTACGACGCCATAAGATATCGTCTCGGCCAGAGAAAGACTCTTTAAGAAGAGATTCAGGAACGTCTGGACAATACCAAATCGGAATCTGATGCCCCCACCAGAGCTGACGACCGATTGGCCAATCTCTCTTCGCCGACAACCAATCCAAATACCCCTTAACATACCTTGACGGTTTGATATCAACAGCGCCTTCCGTGACAGCGTCCATCGCTGTTTGGGCCAAATGATCCATCTTCACAAACCACTGATCATTCAAGTACGGCTCAATGGGAGTCTTCGAACGATCAGAAGTTGCTATTTCAATTTGAATATCTTCTACCTTCGCCAAGACGCCCAAAGCTTCTAATTCTTCGAGAATTTTTTCTCTTACCTTGCGTATCGGCAGGCCTTGATATTTCCCCGCGTTTTCGTTGTATGTTCCGTCGCGATTTAAAAGGTTAATCATGGGGAGATTATTACGAAGTCCCACTTCGTAGTCATTCGGATCATGAGCAGGCGTAATCTTAACGCAACCGGTTCCCTTTTCAGGCTTGGCCCAACGATCGGCAATAAGCGGAATCTCACGATTTTGAATCGGTAAAAGGAGAGTTCTTCCCGATTTGGCCATTTGCGCCAAGATAATCAATTGTGGAAGAATAGCCTCCTTGCGCTGAAGCAAATTATCTAGATCTTTTTGGAGATCTTCCTTTTCTCGCCCAGACGTAGCGTCTCTCTTGGAAACTAATTCCGCTTCAAGCTTCCCAAATTCGTGTTGAGGATTCGGATGAACTGCCACGGCGACGTCGCCAAGCATTGTTTCCGGTCTAGTTGTTGCAACAGTGACGAAACTAGGCTCGCCAGGAAGCGGGTTAACAACCTGGTAATTCAAGTACCAAAAATGCCCAGGCGTCGATTCGTGAAACACTTCGTCGTCGCTTACCGTCGTCTGAAGTTTCACATCCCAGTTAACGAGACGCTTGCCTCTATAGATCAGGTTATCGGAAAACAGTCTGAAGAAAAACCAACGAACCGCTTTTGCGCAAACGTCGTCCAAAGTGAATCTCAATCTGCTCCAATCGCAACTGCACCCCATCGCCTTGAGCTGATTCAGAATCTTGGATTGATACTGATCTTTCCATTGCCAAATGCGATTAACGAGGGCCTCGCGTCCAAGATCCCAACGCGTTTTGCCTTCAAGTTCAAATAGACGCTTTTCAACGATCGCTTGCGTTGCGATACCAGCATGATCAACGCCCGGCACCCAGAGCGTTTCATACCCCTGCATTCGTTTCATTCGAACAAGAGCGTCCTGTAGAGAATCGTTAAGCGCATGACCAAGATGAAGCGCCCCTGTCACATTAGGAGGCGGAATGACGACTGAATAAGGCTTTTTATCCGGATTCACACTACTATGAAAAAATCCCTTTTCATCCCAAAACTTAGTCTGGCGTTCCTGCGCCGCAAGATGATCATATTGTTTAGGAAGATTTTCAATTAACTGCTTTTGATTACTCATAACAGGCACACTAATCGATGAATGAAATATGTATTCGGTTTAGATTTAACCTACACGCGCCTTGCAAACGACGACCCCGTAGCTCTCCGTCAAGGAACGCCAATGAATTATAATGTAACTAAGCTAAATCTAAAAGCCCCGTCACTTTCCTCAGGAGAGGATTTACGGTATTTCAGATCAGATCCTAAGCGGTTGTCTTGGGCAACGTTTTAACTATGCCTAAGGTTTCATATTCGCACGACGCAAGGACGAACTCGTCTTTTTTATCTCCTTGCCAGACGGGAAGGTCGCATTTGGTCGCCCGCCATCCATGATGGATAACCCGCTTGTTCGTATGGAGACGAGAACCTTCGGTTGTTGCGTCTTCTTGCGAGGAATCTTCACTTCGGCTATCTGAGGGTTCTCCGTTTATTTCCTCCGACAAGGGTCTAATTGAAAAAAATTTTTCACAGGTTTCCGCACAACGATCATGCACCATTTTTACAACTTCAAACAAAGTGTCTTGGGAGCAATTGCTTTCAGAAAGGTCGTCTTTGATGAAATCGATGAATCTCGCTTCTCTCTGGAGCGCCGCTAACAACTCAAGCGCTTCGGATCTTCGGGACGTCATCTGATTTACGTTTCGAATTCGAGGATCGTTTGGTATCGACGACTGAGAGTTTGGGCTTGGAGGTAAAAAGTTCTGTTGGTTACTGCTGTGCAACTCTGCGCAAAACGCTTTGAATGCTACTCCCAATGCTTTAAAAATTTTCATAGTTATCTTGCTCCAGAGTTAATATGTATTGGGCTATCCCTTTGAAAAGTTTATCGGCCATTTTCGTCACATTGCGATAAATTTGAAGTATATCCCATAGGCATTAAAAGATACGTCACCAGAAGCGAAAAAATTTTTAAATCCATTGCATTTTGAGCTACTTATTTGTTATAATAGGGTCGGTTTAATTTCCGTCCCTTCGGAATCTAGCGCTGCTGTTTTAGCGGTGTGTAATTGTTTTGGAAAGGTTGTCAATGAATCGTCGTTCATTTTTAAAAGCAAGTTTAGGTACAACAGCGATTTCTCTGTGTTCGACTCCCGCGCTCGTGAAAGCGGCTGAAAAGAAATATGACAAGCACATCCCAATTGGCCTGGAACTTTACTCTCTCCGTGACGTTATCAATCATGAGACTTTCCCCAAGTACCTGAAGTGGGTCGCTGAAACGGGTTTCGAGGTTGTCGAATTTGCTGGATACCATGGCTATTCAGCTAAAGAGCTTCGTACGATGTTAGACGATTACGGTATTAAGGCGTCCAGTACTCACATTGGTTTTGATCAAATCAAGGGCGACAATCTCAAGGCTTCTGCTGATTTCGCCAATGAAGTTGGTTTCAAGTATCTCATCGTTCCCGGCGGTCTTGAAGGTCGAATTCGCGAAAGCTTTGATTCCAATAAAAAGGTTGCAGCCGAGATGAGCGAATGTGCTGAAAACGCTTCTAAATTAGGGGTTTGCGTTGGCTTCCATGGTCATTCTGGAGATTTCCAGAATATCAACGGAACCGAAACTTCCGCATGGGTCACTTTCTTCAACAACTGCGATCCTCGCGTCGTCGCCCAAGTGGATGTTGGTTGGTGCGATCACGCTCATGCCCATGGCCAAAAATTATCTCCTGCCGAAACCCTGAGGGCGTTGCCGAATCGCGGAAAGGTTTTACACATCAAGTCTAATAACACCGAGGTTAAGGGTTGCGTTGTTGCCGACGCCGACGATCGCGTCGATTGGGCTCCTGTTTTCGAGGCGGCTCATGAGGTCGCTGGAACCGAATACTTCATTGTTGAACAAGAACAGTGGAAGCAAACTTCTTGCGATTCCGCTCGCGAATGCCTTGAAAATCTCAAAAAGCTCGGGTGGTGATTCCCTTTCGCATTTTGATTGCATTCTATCATTGATTTAGAGATTCAATCTTCCGAAACGAGGTTTTGGCGTTATGACAAAACCTCGTTTTTACATATATGACGACTCACATATATTTAACCTGTATTCTATTTATATACAAGAGGTATCATGAACAACTTCGAATACTGTAATCCTGTAAATATTGTTTTTGGCAAAGGTAAAATCACAAGACTAAAAGAATTGATCCCTGCCGATTCTAAAGTTCTGATGATATATGGTGGAGGTTCCATCAAGAAGAATGGCGTCTATGAACAGGTTAAACAGGCTCTTAGCCAACATGACGTTACAGAATTTTGCGGCATTGAGCCGAATCCTGAATACACGACTCTCATGAAGGCTGTAGAACTTATCAAGGCTAAGGGAATTAATTTCTTACTTTCTGTTGGCGGCGGCTCAGTTCTAGATGGAACAAAATTTATTGCCGCGGCGTCACTCTACTCAGGACAAGATCCATGGGATATTTTGGCTAGACAAACGCCGGTGGTCAAGGCATTACCCCTTGCCGACGTCATTACGTTACCTGCAACAGGTTCGGAAATGAACTCTTTTGCTGTAATTTCGCGAAGAGAAACTAAAGAAAAGTTGGCGTTTGCTTCCCCTCGAGTGTTCCCGACTTTTTCCATCATCGACCCGACTGTTACGTTTTCATTGCCCGAGCGCCAAGTGGCCAATGGTATCGCCGATACATTTGTTCACGTTGTTGAACAGTATGTAACGCATCGTGAAAATACGCCGTTACAGGATAGACAAGCCGAAGCGTTGCTTTTGGCCTTAAAGGATGAAGCTCCGAAAGTTTTCGAGAATCCGCAAGATTATGAAACTCGCGCTAATATCTTTTGGATGGCTTCTCAAGCATTAAACGGATGGCTAAATGTAGGCGCCCCTCAGTGCTGGGCAACTCATAACATTGGACACGAAATCACCGCTCAAACAGGAGTTGATCACGGGCGTTCGTTAGCGTTAGTTTTACCTGGAGTTTGGCGTTCCCAAAGAAAAGAAAAAGCGGATAAAATTATTCAATTAGGTCGTAGGGTTTTTGGCGTCTATGAAACTGACTCGGACAAGGCGATTGACTTAACGATTGACGCTACCAAGAATTTCTTTAAGTCCTTGGGAATCAACGCCTCAAAGAAAGAATATGGCGTCACCAGCGACATAATCAACGAGATCGCGAGGATTATTGATAGTCGTGATGTGAAATTTGGCGATCTGAGTAATATTGATGGAAAGAAGATCATAGAAATTCTGAATTTGTGTGATTGATCAATTCTTATTTTAGATCTGAACCTTTCAATCTAACTGTTTTTTCGTGAAGGGGAGGTTAAAATTTCTAGGATTAATTTTAGCCTCTCATCTTTTGTCTCTTTCATGCCATAAAAAGCATGAAAGGAATTACCAAAAGAAGAACCGCTATAGGAATGAGCCAATGCTTTTGTTCCACAGGAAGGCGCTCTCACTTTTTTTGATGTGCAAGCCACATACATTTAATCTTCTTTTACACGTTTTGATTTTTTCTGTTTCTCCTCAGAACCTAAGCTGTTTCACTAACTTGGGGTGCAAGTCAAGCGATTTAAACAAAGCTTGGGGGACGTCGTCGGTTTTCGCTGCGGAGAATCCAAGAGAAGCTCATGTCTCCAGTCGTGATAATGATCCGCAGTGGTTGAGCTCTTGTTTTTTAGAACTCAAAGGGGTCACCTTTCGCGTTTTTTTACAAATACTCGAAAAGCAGTACGGTTTTACATTTTTTCTAGATCGCAGAGTTAATCCCGACGTGGAGGTCAACGTTTCCTCAAATGGCGATTCTTGCATTAATGTACTCGATGGAATTACTCGATCGATCAATTTAAGTTTTTGTGTTTTTGATAATAGCGTAATTTTTATTGCCCCTCCTTTTGCTGTTCGCTATTCGATACTACTCTTCAATTTGCATAACGAAAGTATCAGCAATAATCTAAAGGCTTCCTCCTTCACTAAAGCCTTTTCAACGCCGATAAATTTCGAAATCACGCAATTCCAGGAATACAAAGAAACAATTGGCGAACTCTCCCGCGTTTTAAAGACTAAGATTGACAACCTTGAAAAAATTACATTTGAATTATCAGAAGGAGGAAGGTATAAACAGGTTAGTCCAGGTCTGTTGTTGACCCTATTACTTTTGGGCTTTAACGCGGATTATGAAATTGAGTCCCCAAACAATCTAATCAAACCTATCAAGTTAGATCCTCTCCAGAATGTGGTTCGAAATTTTTCCTCTGAACAACTTCGGGATTACGAACCTAAGAAATATCCTAACTGTCATTTTGAATCATCAAGCGCCCTTTCAGTAACATCTGTTCGCGGTCCTTTTAATGAAGTTTCAGAATTAGAATATGCCATATGGCGTGATTCATTTTGGAGCGAAGACAATTTTGATAGAGCGAAACAGGCTCAAAAGACTACTTCTAATCGCAGAACCGCCAAGACAAAAAAAGCGCTGGTAACAGGCGAAGTTGTTAACACGACTTTAAAAGACTTGTTTGCCTACCTAAAAACTAGCGCCGACATTGTCTGTTTCCTTGATAAAGGTCTTCAGCAAAGCGGAGTTAGTTTGAATACAAGAGTTAGTTGTAAATTTGAGAATTCTGACATTAACAACGTCTCTAAGATCGTTGCTTCCCAGATTCATGCCACTCCAAAGATTTCCGAAAATAGGATAACTTTCTATAAGGACGGACAATGAATAAAAGACGAGACGCTTTGACTCCCTGGGGGGAGTACTCAACAACTCCCTCTACGAGAATAAATTTCTTCATAGAGAGCCGTGTTAAGTTATGAAGGATCATAAAGGGTTCGCTTTTTTCATCCGGATCCTAGGTAGTCTATGGACTTAATCTATTAGTTGTTTGACTTGATCTTTAAATTTTTGCGCAACGTCTTTGACGTCAGGCTCCGAAAAAATACCGGTAACGACAGCAATTCCAACAATTCCTGAGTGACGAAGAACCTCAAGATTGGAAAGCTTAATGCCTCCAATTGCCACTACTGGTATGGTAACAGAATTACATATTTCTTTGAGGCGTTCGACGGGGGTCATGATAGGATTCTTTTTGGTTTTCGTTGGAAAAATTGCTCCCACCCCAAGATAATTTGCCCCACAAGCCTGCGCATGAGTCGCTTGGATTACGGTTTTGGCCGATACGCCAATGATTTTATCTGATCCGAGGTATGATCTAGCGGTGGCAACGTCTAAATCTTCTTGACCGAGATGCACGCCGCCAGCGTCACAAGCAAGAGCAACGTCAACAGAATCGTCTATGATTAGCGGTACGCTATATTCTTCGCAAATCATTTTAACTTGCTTGGCTTTAGCAAGATATTCTTGGAAGCCGAGATTTTTTTCTCTAAGCTGAATTATCGTAGCGCCGCCTTCTATCGCTTGTCGTACTTGATGAAGCAAAAGGTTCAATTCTGTCCCTTCGCAAGGTATTGCATAAAGAAGTAAACGTGATGATAAAGTTTTTAAAAAGTTCGATTCCATTACGACGTCCCTTTCCAATGGAGTATTGCCTGTTTAGGATAAGTAAATCTTACAAGGAGTTTGAAATACGAAAACCCCACGGGAGCCTTCGTTCTCTCTTTTTAACTTGTCCGCTATACGAATGTTCAAGAGTGATAACGAATGGACTTTTTCTCTCAATATGACCGACAATTCATTTATTGTCGCCATTCTCTGTTATTTTAGTTGAAAAGATCAACAAATTTGATAAAATTATACTTTAGTGTGACGCTTGTTACTCTTGAAATATTATAAGAGAAAACACAATGGAGTATTATACTATGTTTAATCCAAAGAAAACGAGGACTTCTGCTATCGATCAACCGACAAGACGTGCTTTTTTGAAGAATAGTTCGCTTGGGATATTATCTTCGGCAATGTGTGCAACCTTTTTTTCACAGAATCAGGCGCTGGGAGCCCTTTCCCCTAATGAGCGTTTCAAGATTGGTTTCATTGGATGCGGAGGCATGGGGAATGGAGATGCGCGTGAACTGGCTCATTTCGGAGACATTATCGCTCTTGCGGACGTGGATAAAACTCATCTCGAGTGGTTCAAATCCACCCCTGAAATTGTATCGAAACCCAACGAGGTTTTCACGACTCAAGATTATCGCCACATCTTAGATCGTTCCGATATTGAAGTAGTTGGTATTTCTACCCCCGATCATTGGCACGTAAAGATTGCCATGGAAGCGTTACTATCCGGCAAGCATGTTTTCTGCCAAAAACCGCTTACCTTAACCATCGAAGAAAACAAATTAATTCGTGAGGCGGTAAAACGAACCGGAAAAGTGTTCCAAGTAGGAACGCAACAGCGTTTAGATAAAGATCATTTTATGCTCGCGACCCTACTCGTGCGAAAAGGTCTTCTGGGCAAAATTAAGCGAGTTGTCGTTACTCTTAACACAGGCCCCAAGGGGGGGCCCTTCCCTACGGAAACTCCTCCCGCATCTTTAGACTGGAATATGTTCCTTGGACAGACTCCCTATGTCGACTATTGTTCCCAGAGAGCTCGAGGAACATTCCGTTATTGGTATGAATACTCTGGAGGACAATTCACCGATTGGGGCGCTCATCATGTTGACTGCGCTCTTTGGGCTCTGGATCAGTTAGGTCCAGGAAAAGGACCGACATCTGTTGAACCCATCCATGTGGAACATGCTTCACCTATCGGAAAAGACGGGTTCCCCAAAACCTCTGACAGCTACAATACGGCTGTCCACTTCAATGTGAAAGTTCTTTTAGCTAACGGAATCGAGTTGATCGTCGAGGACGATAATTTTAACGGTATCATGTTTGAAGGAACTGAAGGAAGAATTTTTGTTAATAGAGGAAAAATAACCGGGAAGCCGATCGAAGATGGATTGCAAAATTCAATTTCAGAAGATGAGTTTGTGGCGTTAAATAAAGGTAAGCCTTTGACGGGACATAAGAATAACTTCTTCCAATGTATTCGGGATGGAGGAACTCCAGCTTCTGACGTTGATAGCCATACCTATAGTATGAATCTTTGTCATCTTTTGGGAATCGCTTCGCGCTTAGGGCGAAAAATCAATTGGGATCCAGTGAATGAAACGATAACTGGCGATCAAGAGGCGGCTTCTTTTATGAAGAGAACTCCAAGGAAAGGGTTTGAGTTCCCTTCTCTTTGACGGTCTAAGAAGGCGTCTGTTTATTCAGGAAAGTTCTTTGTAAAATTGCTTGCATGAGTACCTGAAGGGAGTATTATAAAGATACTTCTTAATGTACTTATGCAGATTATTGAGATGTAAGTGAGTTTCCCTGTGGTTCTAAATGAAGCCATCCTAGGGAAAGGTGAAGTACGACGTCCAATGGGTATTTCCCGTTTTACCATCGTTGATTTATATTGGAGGCAGAGTCAATATGAAAAGAAACGTCATTGTGTTGATTTTAGGAGGCGGTCGAGGTACTCGTCTATATCCTCTGACTAAAATGCGAGCCAAACCTGCTGTTCCTATTGCGGGAAAATATCGATTGATTGATATTCCTCTTTCCAATTGTATTAATAGCGGCTTAAATAAGATCTATGTCATTACACAGTTCAATTCGGTAAGCTTACATCACCATCTTCAATCGTATCAGTTCGACGCTTTCTCCCGTGGTTTTGTTGAGATGTTGGCGGCGCAACAGACGAATGATAGCAACTCTTGGTATCAGGGAACAGCTGACGCCGTTCGTCAGAATTTCAATTTCATCCGCCAAAGGGACGTCGATTACGTTCTAATTCTATCTGGGGATCAACTGTATCGAATGGATTTCCGGAAAATGATAGAAACCCATGAAAAGAACAACGCTGACGTCACTATCGCTTCCGTCCCCGTTTCTAAGGAACGAGCAAGCGAATTGGGGATTATGAGAATCAATGAAACCGGTAAAGTTTTGGGATTCTTGGAGAAGCCTAAGACAGACGAGGAACTTGAACAGTTTTATACGGGCGAAGATTTCATCAGAGAACGGGGATATGATCCTCAGGGACGTGAATATCTAGCCAATATGGGCGTGTATCTTTTTAATCGCCAGACACTGGTGGACGCATTGGCCAAAACTAATTATACGGATTTTGGACGAGAAGTCTTTCCCGCCGCCATCCGTACGCAGAATGTTTGCGTCCATCTCTTCGACGGTTACTGGGAAGATATTGGAACGATAAGTTCCTTCTATGAAGCCAATTTGGCCTTAACTCACAACAATCCAGTCTTTGAAATATCCATCCCTAACTCGCCTACATATTCCAAAATGAGGCACTTGCCCGCGAGTCGATTTGGTCGCGTTTCAATTGTCCAGAGTTTCATTGCTGACGGCTGTCAAATTGGCGACGGCGCTGTGATTGAAAACTCCATCATTGGTATCCGTAGTAAAATCGGAAAGGGATGCGTTATCCGCAATTCTATTATTATGGGTCAAGACTTCACGCCAAGTAAGGAAGAAGACTCCGAAGAACGCTTGGCAGGACGTCCAGTGTTAGGAATTGGCGATAATGTAATCATTGATGGCGCTATTGTCGATAAGAATGTTCAAATCGGTAATAACGTAATGATAACCAATCCTGAAAATATACAAAATACTGATGAACGTGAGTTTGGAATGATTCGCGACGGGGTGATCTGTGTTGAAAAAGGCGCGGTTTTGCATCCTCAGTGGTCCCTGGCTGAGTCCTTGAAAAAATAAAAGTTCCTTAGTTTTGAAATAACTTGAAATAAAAAGAACGCCTGAGCTTACTCAGGCGTTCTTTTTTATCTTTAAGAACCGCTTACAACTTCCTCAAAACTACTCGGCGTCTGCAGGAGGAGAAACTTGTTGATTTTGAAGTTCTTCAAGCTGAGAGCGAAGAATCTTCGATTCATTTTGAGCTTCGTCGAGCGCCCTTCGTAAATCTTGGACTGTACTGTCGGATTTAATACGAGCCTCTTTCTCCGCTTGTAACTGACTAACGACTTCAGACACTTTTTGCGAGTTTTCTTTCGCCTGCACGCCTAAGAGATTCGTATATTCAGTTCGAAGAGTTTCGATTTGTTGTCGAGATTCTTGCTTCAGCGTGTTGATCTCGTTTTGAGACTGCTCTTTCAGGTTGCTTAGCTGGTTAAGAGCGTTATTCTTTTCCGCAGTCGTCTTATCGAGCAACTCTGAGGTTTGAGCAGACTTTTCTTCACTTGTTTTAAGGTTCTCTCGTAAGTTGTCGCATTCTTGCTGAAGCAACGCCTGAGCTTCACTAGCCCTTTCGTTCGCCTCCTTAGATTGTGTCTCGATTTCTTTCTGAGAATTTTGAGAGGAGGACAACTCTTTCTCGAGATCACGTACTCTTGATTCTAATTGAGCGCGTTCTTCTTGAAGTTTTTTCTCTTGAGCTAAAGCGTTATCTTTGGCTTTTTTCTCCTTAGCTTCGAGTTCAAGTTGCTTCGCCTGCTGGCGTTCTTGTTCTTCAGCTTCCGCCTGGCTCTTTATGCGAGCTTGCTCATTCGAAATTTCAGCCTGCTCCGCCATTCTTTCTTGAGCTAACTCATTAGAGGCAGATTTGGCAACGCCCATAAGACCGATACGTGAATTCTGATTCTCAAGTACAGGCGCACGATACCACTGCCCAGCCAACCAGTCTGCAATCAAGGTCACTTGCTCCTTGGTTAGCAACGCTTCTCCTTCTTCAGGACAATAAGCTGGCATTCGATCATTTCTGCTACCGTAATAAGCATTTTTCGTTGGATCTGAAATGAAACCAGCAATCCAATTGCGACTCATATATCCGCGCAGATCACAAGCATGGTCGTTCTCCTCCGTCCCGTAGAATGCATGGCAATCCGTGCAGGTAAGGAATTCCATATCAGTGAGCGCATTATCCGAAAGACCATAGTACTTTCCGTCGACAAATGGACGCGGTTCGTCGAGTTTAGCTTCTTCCGCAAGAATGTCCGAAACTTCGGCGCAAGCTGCAAAGATAGAATCCCGAAGGAGTTGCACATAGGTTTGTTCTGCAGGAGGAATTGGCTCGTCGTTACCGTTAAGACGGGCAAGATAGGTATCCGTCAAGAATGTATCGTAGTCCTCATCCATTACCAATTCAACGGCTACTTCGTCAAACAAAAGTTCCAGGTAGACGTCGTCTTTGAGCATCTGAACCAAGACGTCTTTAAGAGTCGTTTGTATAGCAGACGGAAGTTGCGGATCCAGCTCCGCCATGAATTCTTCATCGTCGAATTTACTCGCCGTCAATTCTTGAAGCTTTTCAGCATAGGAGGATTTAAGTTTGTCTACTTCTGCTTCATCCAATGAATAGTCTTCATTGAGAATCTGTTCCAGTAAAGCAACATTGTCCTCATTTTCCAAAAATTCTTCAAAAACTGCTTCGAGGACGTCAAAGGCCGGACTTCCGTCTTGCGCGATTATCTTAGCAATTAGGCCGTTACCGTTCAGCATGAAGGAGTTGTCGGTAAGATACATTCCTCCCATGACGCGCCCTTTAAGATAACCAATCATAGATCCTTTTTCCGAGAACGCTGTATTACCGAAATAATTGTCGTCTAAAAGGGCTTCAATGTTAGTAAAACCTCGAATCCAATCCGCTGTTTGTGAAGCGTAGAGATTAGGCGCCGAAGGTTCCTGACAAGTAAATTCAACGTAGTCAGGATTCGCGTTATTTAGAGCCTCTGAAGAAGTGAAGTTGTGACAGCTCGAGCAATGCTGATTGAACAAAATGGGCCCCATTAAATACGGATCGTCTTTGAGCAGACTAAGGGCTCCCGTTTTGGGAATTCCAGCCGGAGCGAAAGCCAATTCGACTGTTCTGTCAGCCGTTCGTTTAGCATCGGCAACTCCCGATTTGAATTCGATCGAATGATCGGACTTGGGAGAGTAGTCAAGCCAGTAAGATTTGTAAGTCAATGAAATGAAGGCTACAACAAACAAGGCAGTAGTAGCCAGCACGCACTTGTGAAGCGTTTTATTTCGTCCCAATATTGGGAGGACAAAGAAAAACGCGACGATAAGAGGCGGTAAGACGAAAATCGCGTAAACCATTCCAATTTTTGAGAAAATTGGGAATTTCGTCATCTGATATAAAGCTCTAAATGACCACTCAGGACGAGCGGCGTCGTAAGAGGTTGAAACGTCAACAGGAGCGGTTAACTCAGCGCCGAGATAAGATTCCGCTGGAAGAGTGACCGCTCTACTCTCAAGCTGAGAGGGTGTCAGAGAATGCTGGAACACAAGTAGCAGAACAAGCGCAAATGTTATCGCGCATGTTAAGCCAATTGACAAAGCCTCTTTCCCCCAAAGGGATCGTTGTTTACCAGGGACAAAGGCCAAGCAACATTTGTGTAGACCGTTAAAACGAGCTTCGTCATGTAGTTTCCTGGAACGTATGTCTAAATATTTCCAAAGAACCAACAACAAAGCGCCTCCACCACCGAACACACACACATGCAAGAAAAGGAAGCGCGTAAGCGTTAAAGTTCCAAATTGCGGATCAGGACCTCCTACGACTATTTGGTATAGCGGAACGCCAATAACGGGAAGCAACTGGAGGAATGATACTCTTGTTATCGTTGCAAAGTACCCCGATTGAGACCACGGTAGCAAATCGCCTGTAAGGCAACTTCCAAGCGAAAACAGCAATATTACTAATGCTGACCAATATACAAACTCACGGGGACGACGATATGATCCATGGAGGATCAAGGCAAGAATATAGAGGCCCATAAACGCAACGAATAGCTGGGCTGAGTAGTGATGGATTCCTCTAAGCAACCATCCGAAAGGAAGAACGTATTGGATATAAAAAACGCTTTCCCAGGCGCTTGTAGCGCTAGGTGAATAAAATGCCCAAAGAAAAATGCCCGTTAAAGCCTGCAAGAGGCAAAGAAACAAAATCGACGTAGGCAACCATCGGCAACAAAATGAACCGCCGGGTACCTGCCAGTTATATAACTTCGTGAAAGCCGAACAGACTCCCGTCCGTTCATCAAGCCATTTGATAAATTTCATTTTGATCACTTAAAGAATATATAGCGGATACAAGGAAAAAACGACAAGGCTAGTCTTCACAATCAGACGGTTTTTTTCTCTGAGGTTCCTAGCTGGAAATTCTGGAATTTCACAAACACCTTACCAGATTCGTCAACACGCGTTTCTAGAGAGTCTAGAGATCTTGCAGACTTGGAATTTTCTGGAACGACTCGCTCGCCGTCGAGATAGAAAACATCTCCGTGACAAGGACAATAAAACAAAGATTCTTCTTGATTCGTTTTGGGGTTGATAGTTAATCCAACTTTGACGCGGCAACCTGCATGAGGACAAACGGACTGGAAGGCAGTAACCTCAAACGATCCGTCTTCTTTAGCCACCTTTCTCAGATAGACGACGCCAATTGTTTGATTCGGAGTCGTTGCCCAAGCGTCGCTAACGTCGTCTAATACGACAAATAGGCGGGGAGTTTCATCAAGTCCCTCAAGTGTAGCCAGCTGATATTCTTTACCGGCAAGACCTTCCTGCTGAAGAGGATACAAGGCCATTCGAGCTCCTGCATACACTGGGACAGAAAGAGCTCCCACTCCTACTCCGAGACCAACGGCTGTCAGACAGAAATCGCGACGTGATGGTTCCGCCTTACAGGAACCTTCGCAACAATCCTTCACGGATGTTTTACCAACCTTGTCACAAGGTTGATTGTCATTTGTTGCATTAGACATTTTATCAAACTCCTCGGTTTTCTTTCCGTAATACGGGCATATGCGGGAGCAGTCCATTCGTTCTCACAGGAAACCAAAGACTACCCCTGTTTTCGAGTATTAAGAACTTCCAGGCAATGAGCTTCATCTCCCCAAAAG
>CAVGEG010000038.1:0-6143 GCA_963628165.1 Paratractidigestivibacter sp.
ATATACACCCTCTTGAACCGTCTAGTTCCCCTACTCTTTCAACTGGGTATAAGATCGGTTTTCATCGAATTCAAGGTATCTCCGATGAGTTTGTTCCAAAGATCCTGGAGCTAAATTCCCTTGATTCTGTGGTAAGCGTGGATGATGGCGACGCCATTCTTGCAGCACAAGCGCTCTCTAGAAAACTCGGATTGGGCGTCGGTATTTCGTCCGGGAGCAACTTATTGGGAGCTTTAAAACTTCTAAACGACCTTCCTGAGGACAAAGCTAGAAAAACAACAGCTGTAACTGTTTTTGTGGATGATAATAAGAAATATCTCTCAACCGACTATTCTAAAAAAGAGGAGCCCAAACCAGGATATATGACTCCCGAAATTGAGCTTCTCTCCTTTAGCGCAGTTCGGTTCTAAGATTAGAACCAAGCGAATAGAAAAGTTAATCAGGACACGTTAAAGCAACATAATGAACGTAGCCTTTTTTATTAGAGGGAGTCTTAGTGAACCGCTTCTGAAGCTTCATCTTCTAGCTCGTCGCGATCAGGACCAAGTTCCTCGTCGATTTTACAGTCAACTGTTCCATACCAGAAAGTCGTCACGCCGTAGTCAACGCTAGTTTCCTTCCAGTGGAAGATTTCCATGTCAAAACGAAATTCCGTTGTAAAGGGAATCCCATCCAAAGAACGGAATCTCAAGTTGGTTATATTTCCCTTTGTACCAGGACCCTCACATTGCGTTTGAGCGTGGAAAGGCGAAGAAAAGAGATCCGGGCTACCCCAAGCATAGCCATAATAATCCTCTGTTCCTGTGCCAAAATGTGAGGGGAAGTCTTCTCCGTCGACGTATATTTTTTCGTCTCCTTCACCCCACCAAGCTTCTTCCGGATTATACACCGCCAAGACGTCGCCGACGTAAATACCGGTTCCCTTAAGCGCGGTATAGTTCCAGTCTCTTACCCCTTTCCCCGCTTCTGTTTCGATCTCTCGTTCCTGTCTCCAATTAGCATGGAAGTACATAGCATCGTCGATCCAGGGTTCTTTTTCATAAAACACAGAATATTCAACGTCAACATCGTCCACTCCAGTGTTAATAAAAGAAACCCTAGCTTCCTCTTTGAAAGGCATCTTCCAGAAACACGTCATGTTGCCTTGATCGTCGACAACAGTATTCCAGGTTTGGTGCGCATTAATTCCGACTCCAGACCCGAAGAAATCTCCAACAGGAACCCATACGGTTTCTTGTCCGTCAAAGGAGATCGAAAGGATCGTGCTCCTATAGGCTTGAACCAAATCTTCTGCTGAAAGTTTTACAGTAAGACTTGTGATGGCACCGGGCCCAAATATCTTGTGCTCGTCGAACAGGCCTTCCAGTTGTTCGGCTTCAATTTTTCGACTAAAACCTTGAATTTCTTTTGGGTTATCGGTTCCCCATAGGCTTTTTTCTGGATTTAAAAGAAGATTGCCCGTTTCGACAATTTTTTCCTTATTTTGATCCAAAATCTCCTGCGAAAGAGAATCAACTTCTACGTTGGCATTATACAGTCTGTAATCTATCTGATAGTAGAGATTACCCTGCTCTTTCATATTGTCGCAGGTAATTTTGATACTTTTAGAAAAAGGTATTGGCAAATAAAGATTACGTCCTCTAGCAGTTTCTTCGGAAAGAGGAGCGTTCGCAAAAAAAGAACCTCCAACGAGATCTGCAATCTTTCCTTTAAACGTAGGAACAGAATCATAGTCAATATATACGTATATGTTATTTTTATAGTGAGGCGCAGTTATCCACCAACGGGTGATAGCGCCAGGGCCCTCAGCTTCCATTAAGACCCACTCTGTGTGATCTCCATTCTTTTCTTCACGGACAAATTGAGCGGTATCGTTGTTGGCAAACCAGTTTTCATCCGAATTCTTGGACGCACGATCATAACTACTCGCTTGTTTGCATACGTAGTTAGGAACTTTCGTTAGACTCGTTCGATCCGCCATCTCTTCCAGCAAAGAAGACAGAGATACAGATTGCGCCGATAGTGAAGCAACGCAACCTAAGCATAGCATTACCACTAGACAAGCGACAACATTTAGGGTTTTATTTCTCATGACGACTCTTAAATATACGTTAAAAGGACAAAAGAGGTAGAGAAAAGATTATCAAAAAGAACACCCATTTGGGGGGATTCATGATTATCTCATTGCGTACGGTAAAATAGCGCGAATTCGTTCAGCGGTTTTAGCAAAATCGGAGGGGGTTAAGGACTGAGCGCCATCGCAAAGAGCATGCGCTGGATCATTGTGAACCTCAATGATGAGTCCGTCAGCCCCGGCAGCGGTAGCGGCCAGCGCCATCGGCGGTACTAATCGCGATTCTCCAGTCGCATGGCTTGGGTCGATGATTACAGGCAAATGGCTCAAATGATGAAGCACTGGAATCGCAGAGAGATCGAGCGTATTACGAGTTTTCGTTTCGAATGTCCGGATGCCGCGTTCGCAGAGCATAACTTGTTCATTGCCGCCAGCCATAATGTATTCCGCGCTAGTCAGCAATTCTTGCAAAGTATTGGCGAGACCTCTTTTTAGGAGGACGGGCTTTCGTGTTTTACCCAATTGCTTGAGCAATTCGAAATTCTGCATGTTTCTGGCGCCAACCTGAATAATATCGACGTCCTCGAATAGTGGTAAGTGCGAAGCGTCCATCAATTCGGTAATAATGGGCATACCCGTCTCTTTTTTGGCGAGAGTAAGAAGGCGTAAACCTTCAGCGCCGAGTCCCTGGAAAGCGTAAGGCGAGGTGCGCGGTTTGAACGCACCGCCTCTAAGAATTGTAGCCCCAGCGGATTTTACAGCGCGCGCGACTTCGATAATCTGCTCTTCTGACTCAACTGAGCAAGGCCCCGCCATGATTTGGAAATTTCCGCCGCCAATCTTCGGGCCGTTAGAAAGTTCAATGATCGTATCGTCTTCATGAAAACGGCGATTAGCCTTCTTGAAAGGATCCTGAACGCGTTGAACAGACTCAACAATATCCAACGCGTTAAGCATGTCTACATCGACGGCGGAAGTGTCGCCCACAAGACCAACTATTGTGTGTGAAGATCCTTTTGAAACGTCTGCTTGAACGCCAAGTTCTTTAAGGCGTTCTGTTAAACTGTCAATCTGATTCTGACTGATGTCCTTTTTTAGCAAAATAATCATGACGTCTATATCCTTTTAACTACTACTATCTATGAAAAAACCCCGCTTCTGCGGGGGTTAAAACACTCAAGGAGATCAAAGTAATCTCTCAACGCCTATGCACAACGCCGCCGCAAACTACAACTTCTCTGATCTAAAGCTATAATAGTAATAAAAAAGGGCGGAGTAGTAGGAAACGGGGAGATCCATTAGTAAATTTCCTGTACGATTTGGCTAAGATGAATTATCAACTAGACACCTATATTTCTCCCCTCATTATTGGTAATCCAGCGAAAGAGTCAAGGGGCGATTAAGTTATATTCACGTATTTTGCATCCTTAAGGAATATGTTGCAATATATACTTTGTCTACTCACAATCACGTAAGCATATGTCACTTTCCCTTCCATTTTGTCTTATCGCTTTTAAGGCGAGGTTGCAATGAGTCATGTTATACAAACTTTTCCAGCATTAATTTGCTACCTTTTTATCACCCTATTTACCCATTCTATCCACGCATTAACTCCTGTTGAAAAAATCGATCTTTGGCCCGATTTAGCGCCTGGAGTAACGGAAAAAGCGCCTAATATCGAGGACACAAACAGTCAACGTGGGCCTGCTATTCAAGTAACAGAACCTTATTTGTTAATTCAACGCCCCGAAAAACAAACGTCAGACGCATGTATTCTCATCATGCCTGGCGGAGGTTTTAATGTTTGTTTTTACAAAAACGAAGGTTTCCCACCTGCTGAATATTGGAATAATAAGGGGTATGTTACCGCAATTTTGGTTTATCGCGTTCCTCGTCCACAAATCGGTCCTATTTACTTCCCTGCTTTACAGGACGCGCAACGCGCAATTAGAATCCTTAGAGGAAACGCGGACAAATTCGGGATTGCCAAAGATAGTATAGGAGCGGAGGGGTATTCCGCCGGCGGATGTCTTACTTTGCTAGCGGCTGTAAATTCTAATACTCAAACCTACGATCCTGTAGACGATCTCGATAAGATTCCTTGCAACTTGAATTTTGCGATTCCTGTTTACCCCGCTTATGTTCTCGAAGACGGCGCTACAGACACTAACGTTAATAAAGGAGAGCACGCTTCTATTTTGCCCGATTTTCATTTTGACAGCAACACCCCTCCGATGTGTTTAATACATGGGGATGGCGATGCCTATTCTCCTTTAGGTTCAGTCGAGGTCTATCGGACGCTCCGTAAAATGGGAATTCAGGCAGAGCTACATATATTTTCTGGCGCTCCCCATGGATTCATGTTCTGGGATAATCTCCCTAATGCTCAGTCTTGGCAAGAGCGACGTTATGCCTGGCTCAAAAAGATGGGCTATTGATCTTAACCCACTTTTTTAGAATACTAAGTTTATAGGGATAGTTAGAGGAGTAACATGAATTTCCTGTCAAAAACTTTTAGTCGAATTCTCTACCTAAGCGTTATCCTTCTCGTCGTGTTGTCTGGTTCCAATCTATTATTTTCAGACGGGATCGGCGACTTACAGTTCGCTTCTGTAAGTAATCATCCCAATTTACCTTCTAAAGAAAAGTTCCGTATTGTTGTGTTAGCAGGCCAGTCAAATATGGCTGGAAGAGGCGCAATTGAGCCGGAAGATCAAGTTCCTATACCAAGGATATTGATGCTTGACAAAGAAGGAAAATGGCAACCTGCAATTGAACCTATTCACTATGACAAACCTAGCGTCGGCGTAGGTCCAGGAAGGGAGTTTGCACGTCTTCTTACGGAATCTGATCCATCGATCGTTGTTGGGCTTGTTCCCACCGCTTGCGGAGGTTCGTCAATCGACGATTGGACGCCTGGGAAGTACTTTTCACAAACACATTCCTTCGCTTATGACGATCTGATTTCTAGAACACTGCTTGCTCTTAAAGATGGGACTCTAGAGGCTATTTTATGGCGGCAAGGCGAATCCGATTTAGACGACCAAAAACTCGAGACTTACAGTGATAAACTAGTACGTCTCTTTCAAAATATACGCCACGATCTACAGGTAAACAACGCGCCCGTTTTAATAGGAGAAATATGCGTTCCAGGTAAAGAAAAGGAAGTATTAGCGCTCAAACAAGAACAGTTGAAGGCAATAAGCCAGCTTGGAACGGCCTGTTTTGTGCCAATTCAAGACGTCCGCTTCAATAAGGATAAAATACACTTTGACCGTCAAAGCCAAATCCAACAAGGTAAGATATTCTATGAAGTGTTTAGAGATCTAAATCGCTTATAATACGCTAAATCAGGAACAAGATTTTCAGACCTTGTTCCTGATTCTTTTTTTTGATACTTACCGATTTAAGCACGCCCACAACCGTTCTGGATTAGAGAAATCGGGGACGACGAGATCCGCTCCAGCTTCAAGAAGAAACTGTCTTTTCTTCTCGTTGACTCCCATTCGAGTGTCTTCGTTGGTGGCAAGGCCCACGGCATATCCTCCCGCAGATTTCACGGCCTGCATGTCGAAACCGCCATCGCCGAAGCCGATCAATTCTTCCCCAGTCCAATTATTCTTAGTGAGAATTCGGTTTAAAACGTCATGCTTTTCACAGGGAGAGCCGTCCTCTTGAGCGCCATAAATTCCCAGATTAAAAGAATTGGATATACCAAGCCGTTCGCATTCCGACTTCAATCGTCGTTCATCCGTACCGCTTGCAAGACAGAGGGATACCCCGTTTTCCTTTAGAATGCGGATAAAGTCGAGAAAACCGGGAGTAAGAATGTCTTCAATTCCCATCTTCCCTGATTCAAGGGCGTTATATTTCTCAGCGACTAACTTATCCAACTCAATGTCATATTGAAGTTTATATTCTATCGGCTGTAGAGGCTGGCCGCCACGCTTCAAGACTTCTTGGTGCAAATGCTCGCCTAAAGCAATCATCGGGCGTCCAGTCTCTTTTTCGATATAGGCGCGAACGATAGGCTCAACCTCGTTTTGGGTAACGCCGGAAATTGACGTGA
>CAVGEG010000038.1:6153-6908 GCA_963628165.1 Paratractidigestivibacter sp.
GTTTCTTGCCAGCCGCATCGCAAAGCAGCCACAGTCCCGTCATAATCAAAAAAAGCAACCTTAATTCGTTTCCCTTTTGCCCTAAAACGAATGGTTTCGACGTCAAATTCATCGGGCAAAACTTCTTTAAGAAGAGAAACGGTTGCATGCACGTATACCATGTGCATGTCCTCTATTTCTTCCATCGAATACGTGGGGGCGATTAGGATATGGTCGCAAAGCGCGCTCATTTTGCCGCCGTCGCGTCCACCAAATCCAATCGTTGTCATTCCGATTTCACGCGCAGTTTGCAAACTTTTGACAATGTTCGGGGAGTTGCCGCTACCGCTAAAAACGATGAATAAATCGCCTGGATTGGCAAAGGTTTTCAGCTGAATCGAGTAGACGTCCTCATAGGAAAAGTCGTTGGCTAAGCATGTCACCACAGGGCAGCTGTCATTGAGACAAACCGCTCGAAAACCTTCGCGTCCTAAAACGCGGGCGCCTTTTAATAGATCATTGCAGATATGAGAAGCCGTCGCGGCGCTTCCACCATTTCCTGCTGTAAAAATACGTTGTCCATTGTTTTTAGTGTTAAGGATCGCTCCTACAATCTCGGCCAATGTATCATATGGAGTTTTTACCACATTGGAAGCGACTCTCTGAATGTAGTCTTGCAGGAATGACGATGCGTTATTTTCACTATACTTCATTCAAATACCTCGGCATTATGAAACACAATAAACCACTCTCAATTGTTGATTACTATTATATAC
>CAVGEG010000038.1:6918-27189 GCA_963628165.1 Paratractidigestivibacter sp.
AGGTTAGGCTTTTCCAAGACGTCTGCCAGAAGAGTTAGAATCAATAAAACCATTTGAAAAAGAACATGGAATCATGTATACTTTGAAAAGACGGTTTGACCTGTGGACTGGTTTTGGCGTTGAATTCGGACGTCGTCGATTGGCCCTGCTAGTCCTTCGTGCATTAAAGTTTCATAGGAGTTTGGCATATGGAAAATATGGCTGTTGGCGTTTTTGCTAGTATCGACGCTGGTTTAGGTGTAAAGTTGGAAGTCGTGCATGAGCTTGGTATTAAAACAATACAGTTGCATACTCCTGCCAAAAATTCCCGGACTCCTGAAAATGCGTCCGCTTTCCTGAAGAAGCTCAACGATCTTGACATAACGACAACCGTCGTTTTTCTAGGGTTCGAAGGCGAGTCCTATGAGACGATCGCGAAGGCTTCTGAAACTGTCGGATTTGTCCCCAAAGCGACGCGAGAAGCTCGATTGCAGGAAGCGCGTGAAATCGCTGATTTTGCCAAACTCTTAGGAGTTGAGGCAATCGGTTCCCATATCGGATTTGTCCCTCATGACGTGGAGTCGGAAGAATACAACGAGATGGTTGCGGCCGTTCAATCCTACTGCGACTATCTGAAGAAGAATGGGCAACGCCTGCACCTAGAAACTGGTCAGGAAAAGGCTGAAAATTTGCTCGCTTTCTTGAAAACGGTCAACCGCGACAATATTTTCATCAACTTCGATCCCGCGAATTTGATCCTTTATGGAATGGGTAATCCCATTGAATCCTTGAAAAGGGTCGGGAAATACGTTCGTTCTTGCCATTGCAAGGACGCCACGGTTACAACTGGTACTCCTGGCGTTGACTGGGGTTGCGAAGTTCCTTTTGGACAGGGACAGGTTAACGCTGAACTATATATAAAGACTCTCAAGGAAATTGGATACACCGATCCTTTAACGATCGAACGTGAGATCCCCGAAGAACCAGCTCGACAAAAGGCCGAGATCAAACAAGCGCTCGATTTGATCGAATCTATCAAACGCTCCCTTTGATTCTCTATTGGAATGCATTAGTGACAGAAAGGTGTAATAATGGCGTCTTTTTCTAAGATATTCCAACATGGCTTGGGTAAAGAAGAGGCTGTTCGTCGCATTCGAGAGCGTATTGCCATAGAGAAAAACAATAGGGCGAACGTGGCCAATGTCACCCGTGAAGTATGGGAGCCCTTTAATGTGTTAGATTTTTCCATGATTGTTTTCAAGTTCCGAATTGACGGAACTTTACAAATTGAAGACAATACAATGGAATTGACACTCAAGTTACCTCTTGGCGCTAAGGTTTTTGCGGGGATGATTGAAGATCAGATAACCCAACAAATTAATACCTTGCTGAGTTAACCCTGATTCTAAGTTGCCTTTAGCAAGCCCCTCGGCGCCTTTACGGAACTGAGGGGCTTGTGTTCTTTTCCGGCATTTACGACAGAGCTATCTCAATTAGAAATTGATTACTCTTGAGTTGTTGAAACTCGAAGCATAACTTTCCCTCTGGACGTACGGAAAGGTTCATTGATTTTACGAAATTCACAATCAAAATTAATTTTCGCAAAATCAAAAGATTCCCTAATCTCTTTAATTGAAATTTCTTTATTTCGTGGGGTCACCCATATTATCAGTTGTCCTGGTTTTCTTTGTTCTACTTGAATGCAACGCGCTATTTTCCAGGTTGCTTGTCTACACGACAAATTAAGGTGAGTTATTGATATAGGAGTATGGTTATTGTCCTGGATAACGTCTCCAAACCTTCCCTCTTTAATTTCGAAGGACTTCAACATCCCTTTTACCGATTCTCGAATCTGCACGCCTTCATCTAAAGAATAGCGGATTAAAGGTGAAGCATTGTTGTAATAACTTGTTCCAACGAGCGTTGTAAAATTGCCCGTATGTGAAACAGCTTCACAAAAGCCATAGCTTTGCAAAGGTTCGTATAGATAGGGAGAGGTGCGTTCATAGGCCAATATTGTACGTTCACTGTGTCCATACCACGATAGCGTAGGACTTTCTGTTATACGTTCAATTGGCTCTCGGAACTGAGGATGGGGATATTCCGACGCCAAAAAACAAGCTTTAAGATTCGTCTTGATTTCCTGAAGAAGCAAGGGCTCTTCTTGTTGGCAAAAAATTAAAAATTCAGCAATAGAGCTAGGATAGCCCCTAATATATTTAATTTGACGTAAGTCGGTCTTCTTCTTTAAAAGATTTTCAGCGATGACCTGGAAAGGATAATGAATGTTTAAAACCAATGCGTTTCGCATTGAATCATAGAAAACGGGCTTCTGTTCCGGTTCTAAAGAAAAACTCAATAATAAATCACTTTGTTTATAACCATAAATTCCCCATATTTTGTGAAAATGCGCCCATTCGTTTCCAAGCTGATTGGAATCTGAATAAAATTTGAACGGTTCTCCTGTCGATCCTCCTGTGAAGCTAAGGTACCGTCCCTTTTTATAATAAGACCGTTCCTCTAACTCAACTTTGCTAAGAATTTCTTTCGACACAATTGGAATTCTTACAAGGTCGTCAAAACTCTTTAGGGTATCAGGATCAAAATGATGTTGCGAGTAGTATTTGGCATAGAATGGGACGTATTTGTTAGCAAAATATACTAATCTTTTGACCTTTTCAAAGATGAATTCTTTTTCCTGTTCTATAGAGTCGTAGGAAGTGTAAGTTTTAATTTCTAATCGTGATTGTCTATATGAGGAAGCTAAAATAGGCCTAAATGAGTAAGGAACTTGAGAAATGGGGTATCCTAACCACTGGGGTATTCTATACGCATTCTTTTTTAAAAGTTGTACAATCATCTTTTTCTCAACTGTCTAAATGTATAAGACGCCGATAGACAGCGTCTATTCTCGACTATTTAGTCGGATTGCTCTCTTGTAGATTTCAATTAATCTTTCAAGATTTGTTTGTGGACGAAAGCGTTCTTCATATAACTGACGCGCCCTTTTTCCCAAGAATTCACATAATGAAGGGCTGGTGTCCAGTTTTATCACGTAGCGTCCAAACGATTCCATATCTCCTAAATTAAACAGATATCCTGACCTGCTGTGCTCAATAAGCTCATAACGACCTCCTAAATTGGAAGCGATCACGGGTTTTCCCAAAGCTAAAGCTTCCAATATTACAATTGGCAAACCTTCGTACCAGACGGAGGGAAACACGACAAACTTAGCCTTCTTCATAAGTTGAATCGTTTTATTATGAGGCTGTTCTCCGAGGTATATGATATTCTCTGTAAGATGTGATTTAACGATTTCGCTACATGGACCATCGCCCACAATGGTTAATTTACAGTTCAGTTTTTTCCAAGAGTCCAAAAGAAATTTAATTCCCTTTTCTTCTGATAACCTTCCAACAAAGATTGCATCAAATTGCATTTCCTCGTTGCAAGACTTTACGTTATCGTCACACACGGGATCAAAGATGAAATTCGGTTTAACTTCAACCTTTGAGGCTGGAAAACCTGCCTCCAAAAATTTACTTCTCGAAAAATCAGATAACGCAATAAACAAATCGACGTTATCTATAATTCGTTGTCTAGTTTGGAGAAAAAATAGATATTGTAAAATTCGACCACAATAGCTTGACGAACAACCGGGTCTCCAAAGTGAACGAATCGGATTTTGAGTTATACATTCCTCACATATATTACGAAAGCGACGAAGTTGACCAGCCGGACAAATCAAACGATAATTATGAAGAGTTAATATAGTTGGAATATTAAGTTTTTTCGCAGCTTGAAAAATCGCAGGGGTCAAAACGAATTTATAATTATGGACGTGTACGATATCAGGTTTGAACTCAAGAAACAGTTCGTAGGCTTCTTGATAAACTTCTTTGTTAAAACCAAATTTAAACGGGGTGAATACACGTTCAACGAGGGGCAAGTCTAAAAGTTCAGAGTTTTTGTGCTCAATAGTGCTTACAGAGTGTCCTGCTTCACGCAGAATCTGAATTTCCTGGTTAAATACTATGGACTCGCCACCCAGTGCGCCTCTTCCGTAATAATTATGCGCAACAACTATTTTCAAGATTTTTCCTTAGTTCTTCTAAAATTGAGCAAGTTTTTCCCGTGAGGCGAGAAGTCAGATCCACTTCCAAAAATCAATTTTATAAGGAAGTTAAATATGACTACTCCCGCGGTATTGTTATTCCTTCCTTCCAAGCTAGATCTATTACCGAATTTTGAATGTTCTTCGCGAGATTCGATTGGACAATCTCTTGCTCCTCGGAGACGCTCGATCCCTTTGGAGATAATCGAACTTGACTTTTCAAGGTTTCTCCTTGGCCGTCGAATTGAGGATTATCCATTTGATCCGCCGGAGTCGCTGTAAAAGGATCGCTCCCTATCGGCGGATATAATTCTAAGGGAGCCGTACGGCTTAAGAATTCCATCCTTTCAAATGAAATTCTATCGAGTCTTTTAATAATGAAGTATGAACAAAAAGTAAATAACATAATAAATGTATAGGAGCCTTGAAACAACCCTGTCACCAACCCCATTGATATCACAAACAACGTTGAAATACGAATGAAATAATACTCAAGGCAATTTTTAGGCAGTCGTCTGTTAAGGCTCCATATCTTGTATATAGCTATGAGATACAGGAATCCGCCGATAAATCCATAGGCGGTCGTCAAATCCAATAAGTCGCTATGCGTTCCTATATAGGAACCGCAAGCTTGATACATCAGCGACTTGGTTTGACAATAGCCTATTCCTAGCAAAGAAGACGCGATAGAGGAAGAGTCTTTGAAATGATGAACAACAGCCGCAACAAGTTTCGTTCTTCCACTTCCGCCATCTTCTTGAATATTTTGCCACCTGAGCATGAACCCTTCCCCAAAAGGCGATGTAAGATAGCATATCAGGAAAAATGTAAGCAAAACTACCAGATATAAAGATTTAAAGTATCTGTTTTCTATCAACCACTTAATTGTATACAAAAGAACCAAAAATAGTGCAAATTGAGCGGCTCTATTATAGCTAAATAATACGACTAGGAAACTCGAACAAATAATAATAGAATAAAAAAACTTCAAATGTGTCTTAGAAAATACTCTATATAAAGAAAAAAAGGCTCCTAACGCTAAAAAAGAGACGATCATTTTACCTGACACATACGCACCTCCCGTTGTCGCATAAACTTCTTTATAAATTGAAGCGACATTTTGTGTCTTAAAGGCCCAAATTCCTAATAGACCCTGGAACAGGACTCCTATTAAAAATGATCTTGAGAGCGCCTCAATATCCTTACTACTGAAAACCCCACGCGTTATTAAGGAAGCATATAAAAACCATGATACAATACGAGCCGCATACACTAACTCAACCCTAACCTCGTTTTCAGAGATAAAAAAAGCTAGCCCTAAGGAGACAAGCGCAAAGTAGATTGACGCTTGATACCAAAAATCAAATACATAAATTTGAAACTTATGATTCCATCCTCCCATTGCAATAAAAGTTAGGAATGTGATTCCTTGGAAAATTTGCAAGGGTATGGACCCCCCTCCTGAGTCGTCTCCAAGACTCATGCAAAAATGCGCCACCAAAGGATAGAGCATTGCATAGAGACACAAATAGCGTACTAATAAATGCCTTATAGAAAGGTGGTTTTCTAGCATGGGATCTTATCTTCCAATGTTCGTTTTAATTACACATGAATATGGGAAGTTATAACGTTCCAATTACGTAATGTTAAAAATAAAGCTAACTGACTGGCAAGTAACTCATCTTATTAATTACTCAACGGTTTCCAAAGGGAACTCCAGCGTTCTCGAAGCGATAAAGAGGAAAAAGGTTTGGCCAAATCAGCAAGTCTTTCAGCGTCGGTTGTAATCTCCAAAGCCTCTTTAATTAGCTGAGCAAAGCGTATAGGATCACGGTCTTCTGCAACTTTACCATTCACATTTTTACAAATCATATCTTTGGCGCCGCTGACGTCCGTAGAAACACATTTAATACCGCAACCTAGCGCCTCTGTAAGGGCAACGGACCAGCCTTCGACGAATGATGCGCTCACATATAAATCTGACGCTACCAGTCTCCTACTAACTTCGGAGGGAGGAAGAAAACCCTCGAGTCGAATATTTTGGTCAATCCCAAGACTAGACGCATAGTCTAGCAACGCTTGTCGGTCTTCTCCATCTCCAACAATTAACAATAATGAAGACGGATCGTCTCGTAGGAGCTCTTTAAACGCTTCCAGTGTTAAACGCCATCCCTTAACCCAACACAATCGACCTGTGGAGATTAGTATTGGACGCCGTCCTTGAAGTCCAAGAGATTTGACCGCCTCTTCTTTACTTCCCGGACAAAAAATCCTGTGGTCAAAACAGGTAGGAAAGAATGAAATCTCGAGATCGGATATAAACTTGGAATTTAGCTTTTTAAACTCCTCGATACTTCTTTTGTCGGCGGATGCAAGTACAACCGAAGGGCTGAGGTTAACCAAGTTGCAAAGCATACGCCGATTGAACCATTGAGAAGTGATTCTCAAAAAAGGGTATCTAGAAACAGCGACAGGATTATTTAAACCGGCAAATCGATAGCAAACGGAATCCCATTTGTACTTGTTTAAAACGCCAAGGATTTCAGGTGAATCGCAAAAAATATTTTTGATACCAATTTCGTATATTTCCGGTAAGTAACGCTTGATTCTATGTCGAAAGACTATACGTCTGGGAATAAGGGGACGTTTGCTCTTATTAAGTGGAGCGTAGGTTCCTATATTAAATCTCCATATTTTCTCCCCACGCCATTCGCCTAAGAACCACTTTCCAACAGGAGATTCGCCTCTTTCATCGGGAGAAACGAGCGCCCATTGGGATCCAAATGCATTTAGAGCTTGAATAGCAAATGCGGTTTGCCCACCTCTTGGAGGAAGGAATGGATCCCCAGGAGAAATATATATGGCGCTTGGAGTGACAACCTCGCTCATTGTAATCGTCTCTTCTTTGAAAGTGATCGTATAACCAAACTTTTTTACCTAATCGACATATGCAGACCAAAACTCAATCAGAATTGTCAAGAAAACAGGATCGGAAGAGAAAAGAGAAAGGCATTGCAAAAAAGGGCGGTGTTTTCACACCGCCGCAATACTCAACGACTGTTATTTCAAGTCTGTTGTAATTTGATAGGAGCCACAACCAAGTTCAAAAAGAACTCGACCGTCAGCCAACGTCTTCTCCAAAGAGTCCACGTCGTAATCCGCAACATTTTGGGTATACTTCACAGGACGAATTTCACCTGGTTCCGGGGGCACAATATCCAATCTTGTAGTCTGAATCTTTAAACTATTGGGATCAGACGTTGGAACAGATATTGAGGCCGATGTGTTAGCAGGAATAGTGACGTTCCAACAAAACTTTCCGTCCTCCACAACCCAGGAGCTTCTAATTAGACCTCTCGGAGAATCATAAGAAGCAGAGACAGACGTTAAATCGCCTACGACGGATGGACACAGAGAGAAATGACCAAACCCTGGGCAAGATTCATCAGGTCGAATTCCGGCCAAATATTCATAGAACCATACGACAAGATCGCCAACAAGCATGACGTGATTTCCACTATTCATCGCGGGATCTGCAGTATCGCCGTTCCATAATTCCCAAACAGTGGTAGCGCCCTTTTCCACCATGTATCCCCAACTGGGAAAATCTCTATTAGTTACAAACGAGTAAGGTAGATCAATACGCCCCATATCGCTTAAAACACGATTGATCCATTGTCCTCCGATCAACCCCGTGCCTAAATGTCGGTTGGTTTTCGTTTCAATATTCTGAACGAGAGAATTAAAAACTTTCTCTCGCTCTTCAGCGGGAACAACATTAAAAGACAAAGGCAGTACGCTTGAAGTTTGAGATCCGTTATCGTAAATACCTTCATCCGGTTTATAGAATCGTTTATTAAAAACGTCTTGCATTTGATCTGCTCGCGTTCTAAAGTATTCGGAGTCCTCAGTCTTGCCGAGATACTCCGCAAAATCTGCAGAAATGCGCAGGTCGTTTATCATATAGACGGTTGCGAGAAGCGTCCGGTCAGTTTGTCTCATAGGATCTTGAGAGTGGATTAGTTCGGGCTTCTCAGGGGGAACACACCAGTCTCCGTAGTTGTCCTTTGAAATCGTACCGTCATCGTTGCACAGGGAAAGAAGGAAATTAAGCCACTTCTTTCGCGATTCATAATGCTTTACGATTGCAGAATCATCCCCCCTCATCTCATAGAGACTTTGGGGAATAAGAATCTGAGCGGTTGGCCAAGTGACATTCGGGGAATAAAGTTGCCAATATGCAGGAGCAACGTCGGAAACATTTCCGTCGTCTCTTTGGCTTTCCTCGATATCTTGCATCCACTTGTTGTAGAGAGTTGTGTTATCGAAAATAAACATCTCTCCCTTGGATTCCGCAGCGCGGTCTCCTTGCCAGCCCATCCTTTCATCGCGTTGCGGGCAGTCTGTTGGCATGCTCAGATAGTTTCCACGAGTTCCCCAGACTATATTGTGGTATATTTTATTGATTAATTCATTTGAAGTACTGAAGCGACCAATCAAAGGAAGATCAGTCGTTACCGTATATCCGACGACAGAGTCGAGAGTTGGAACGCCAGGGTATCCGACAAGTTCGGCGAAACGTCCGCCATGTTGGGTAAACCTCGGCTCGTAGATTTCTCCTTCAGGATCACCATAGAGGATATAAATGTCGCGAGCCAGGGCAGTCCTTAGATTGTCGAGATACAACTCGCCATTCTCTTTCAGGGTTTCCGCAAATCGTATTTCTACTCTATCGCCAGCCTTCCCCTTAACTTTAATTCGTGGGACGCCAACAAAATTTTGCCCAAAATCGATAATATAACGTCCCGGTTCCCTTTCAGTAATAGAGGCAGGTTTGATCTCCATTGTTTCACGCATCGGCGGAATCATTTGGGCCACTAATCTACCCGAAGGCCCGTCGACAACTTCTACATTATTAGGAGTTGAAACGACAAAAGATTTGCCGAATCTTGTTTCCAAGTATCTTGGAGGCGTCTGTTCAGTCAGAACAGCTTCTGAGGAATCAGGTGAAATTACCTTGGCTTCACGCGAATCACACACCTCGCCGTCGTAATCGTTGTTTTGAGAAATGGGACCGGAGTCCGTTCCTTTCCAGGACTCGTCGCTCACAACCAATTCCTTAGATCCGTCAGCGTATTCCACTTCCATTTGGAAAAGCAAGCAAGGATCGCCATAATGAACGCACGAACTGCGTAACGCATAGTACCTTCCATTCCCTAAAACCACTCCAATTTCGACGTCGGAAGCGTCTATTTGTTGAGTTGCATGGAAAATATCTGTTACGTCGTACGTATTGTAAGGGACGCTTTTATTGTAGTCGGTGTACATTGGTCCACAGACCTGATCCCCTAATTTGACGCCATTTAGGTAACACTCGCTGTATCCAAGCCCTGAGAAATAAACGACAGCTCGCTTGACGGGAGCGTCTTTTTTCATCTCGTAAACCTTGGAAAAATAACGCGCCGGAGAAGGAAAGGTCACTGGAATTGTGACCACTTCATTCCACGGGGCTTCGCCGCAGAGAGCTAACTGAGAAGCAGGAGACCAGGACGAATCATCGTATTCATACGAGAGAAAACCGCCATCGCCGTCGCCTTGAGCGGCAACCCATGAGGAGTCGGTCGGATAAAGAGTCTTATTGTTGTCGTTGTCGGTAATACAAACAGAGCCGATAATTCCGCCGGGATTAGGAGATCCGCCAATATTGTTCGCGCGAATCGCTATTACATTTTTCCCTTTTTTGAGAAACGAACCGATATTAATCGTAGCGGCTCGTTGAAAACTCTCAGCGCCTCCGGCCTTGAGACCATTACAATAAATGTCGCCGTTGTTGTCGATCGCAAAATTTGCGACAGCCCATTGAACCGAATCAAGATTATCGATTTCAAAGGTTTTACGATAGACTGAAGAACCGACAGGCAGATTAAAATTCTCCTCAAACGCAATCCAGTAGGCTTTGCTTATATCGGAAGGCTCTGGAGCGATTTTCTGAGAATTAAAGCCTATCCATTTACCTTTCCATGGTTGCGGATCAGCCTCTGTAGGAAAAAGTCCCGTAGAAAAAGGAGCAATAATTTGGGATTTTTGCGATCCGTCCTTATTCCATACGTTGAGTTCGACGAAATACTCAGTAGCGGATTCAAGCGGAGCGCCTTGATATTTTACGTAGAGCTGTTCGCGAGATTGGATTTTTCCCGAATCCCAAACAATGTTCTGTCCGTCAGATTTGGTAACTGTTAACTGATAAGCGCTTTGTTCCTCCCCTATCGTCTGTGAGAAACACTTCCAACTAAAGCGCGGGAGTCTAACGTCTATTCCTTGAGGCGCAACAAGATTTTCAATTTTAAAATCTATAACGTGAAAACCGTTGACGCTCATAGGGTATGAATTTGGCACATTCTGACCGGGAAGCTCCCGAATATTGTCGGACGCATGAAGCTGAGTTTGAAAACCAAACCCCAGCAAGGTCAAAATTGCGAGGCACGTGACCCAGCAAGTCGATAGATCGATTCGATAAATAAACCTTCTCATACTAACTCCTTATCAATAATCTTGACCGCTTAGGACAACAGTCCTAAACATAGCGTTATCTAAGTAAGTTTTCTTCCCAAAATCGCAGCATTTTTTTACGTAAATGTAAGGTCGTCCCAGCTCCTTCATAAATTCCATGAGAACGATAAGGATAGACAAAAACGTCAAACTCCTTTCCATTCTTGATTAAAACGTCAATCAACTCTTCAGACGTCTGATAATGACAATTATCATCCCCGGTGCCGTGAATTAAAAGTAGTTTGCTCTGAAGATTGGCCGCATGAGTTATAGGGGAACCTTGTTCGTAACTTTGCGGAACTTCCTGAATTAATCCCGAATATCTCTCCTGATAAATGGAATCGTAATTTCGATAGTCCGGAACAGGCGCGACTGAAACGCCGCATTTATAAAGGTCTGGATAGTTGAAAAGTAAATTAAGAGTTGAAGTTCCTCCACCGCTCCAGCCCCAAACGCCAATTCGATCTAAATCGATTTTATCCTTGAAATAAGGAAGCTGTAAGAAAGCCCTCAGAGCCTGCATTTGATCATTCATCCCGAGGATTCCCAATTTCTGGTATACGCTTTTTCGCCATTTCCGTCCCTTTGGCGAAGGAGTTCCCCTTCCGTCAAAACTCACTACAACGCAACCTCTTTGACTAATAGCACGATGGTAAAGATATGTGCTTCCTCCCCATGTGTCCAAAACGGTCTGGGCTGCAGGTTCTCCATAAACATAAACAAGGAGAGGGTATTTTTGCGAACTAGAAGGATCCCAATCGGAAGGAAGCATTACCCAGCCGTCTATCGAGAGACTATTTTTCTCGTTAGAACTTCCATTTTCCGCATCATCGTCCCCATTAATCGTTAAACTAACGAATTGGGCGTACCCAAAGATTTCATCGTCTAATTTTTTTCTAAGTTCGGCGTTGTCTTCTAACACTTTATAGGAGGAGGCTTGAGCGCCGTCTAATTTAACTAATTCCGTCGTAGGAGGAATTCCGAAAGAGGAACGAGTACAAACAGCCCACTTCGAATTTGGGGATATTGACCAATCCTCATATCCCAAGTGGAGGCTGGAGTCCAATGGAGAATTCAAAGACACTCGTTCATTATCTCCCGTTAAAGACGCCCTGTATAAAAAGCGTCTTGTCGCATTGTCTGGGGACGCGTAATAATAAATACCTCGCTCATTTCCTTCAGTATCATAATCAAACGCCACAAATTCAATAACGTCCGCGTTAGCGGGAGTCAAAGGGATTTCCGTCTTTATATCAGACGCCGAAGTTAAATAAGCGCGTCGCCATCCATCCTTTTCCGAAAGACGTAAGAAACGATCGCCATCTCTAAACGGATAAATAGGATACAAAGTTTGCCAGGCGCCGTCTGGATCCTCGTCTTTGTATAAAAGCTTATAATTCATTGTCTCAACGTCAACTGAATATAATTCGCAAGAACGTTGAGATCGTGGTAGAGCCTGAAAAATCAACCCTATCGATCCGTCAACCCACTCCATGTACGGAATGTAGTAATCTTCGTAACGATCGAAGTTAACATATTGAGTTTTGTCCTCAATAGTCCAGTTCGTTTCTTCCGAAGTAGGAAGCGTTATCACGCCCATTTTAACCGACGCATTAGCGCAACCAACACGAGGATACTTATAGGAGAGTATTGTCGGATACTTTGAGTGGGTATTAAGACTTTGAGGGAAAATATTATCGCTATTTTCAATACGACGCAGATTGGAATTGCTAGACAATCCAACGTTGTCAACCATGTAGAACATGGGTTCTAAGGAGGAATCAAGTTTCCAAAATGCAATATGCTTACCATCAGGAGACCAACGAAAACCATCCCTGCAATCGAACTCTTCTTCGTACACCCAATCGAAAGTTCCATTTATGATATCGTCGTTGCCGTCCTGGGTGAGAGGGCACACCTTTCCTGAAACAACATCCTCAAGGTATATGTTATTTTCACAAACATAAGCGACCCGAGAACCGTCCGGAGACAGTTTGGCAAACTGTAACGTCGACTCTTTCCTTCCGTCTCCTCCTAATTTCCTAAAAATATTTAGAGATCTGTTAAAAACCCAATAATCTCCGCGAGTATTCTGCCTCCATACCCTCTTTGAATTAGTAAAAACGAGTAGCGTGTTATGATCCTTCGAAAAGCTAAAATGTTCAATATTGATCGGACAAGCATCCTCTAACACGGTATCCGGATTTGAGGGGTCTTTACGCGGACGCAGTTCATTTACTTGAATGATTATCCGAGTCTCTCCTTCAGGCGTCTCATAAACAACATCTTGACCGTCGCCGGTTGAAGATTTGACATTTTTTATGCAACAATCTTCTTCGTTATCCCATATCCACAAAGGTCTCTTTGCCGCAAATTCATTACTATTATAAATCTGCTCCATCGTCATGGTATTCGTGGGCGTAGCAATCAGGTTTTCACACTGGCGGCTTACCAAAAAAATACCGACACACCATAGACTTGCAACTTTTAACACAAGGGAATTCATAAATATTTGCATCTTAGGGTAGTAAACAGATCTAAAAATTTTGTGACAAGATCACATGATCCTTTGAGACGTCGTTTTATGCGCTCTATAAAACCATAGTTTCGACATGGTTTACCGCATAAACGCCTCCATTTTCTCCCGCCAACCTTTTAAAAGATTTTTTAACAGGGTCTGTCTCTCTTGCAAACTCAATTACGTTAATCTGTTTCACATTGTATTGACGCCTTAAATCACGAAGATGAATCAAAGATTGTTCGGAAAGTTCTCCGTCAGCGTCTGTAAGGAAAAAAATAACGTCAGGACGTAACTTCATACCTGCTTCAAGAGCCTTCTCTGGAGCCGTTCCACCTTCTGCGGAAAGCGTTTCCAAAAAGCGAACGCAACTTTCCTTATTTTCTAGGGTGACGTTCTGAAGCAAAGGCGTGGATTTCCAAAAAACGACGTCGTCGTTGAATGCTAAAGCCTGAAATTTTCTTGCTCCCAGACGTGTATCAAGACTACTAACGCTACTTATCGCCTCGCCAATAGCATGACGCATGGGGGCTCCTCCACCCCATTTCATGCTGGCAGAACGGTCTATCACATAAACGAACGATTGCCCTTTCCCTGTCAATTCTCCAAATCCAACGCTTTGTCCCGCTCGAGAATCGCTACCTTTCTTTCCATTATCAGAAGATGTAGAGGAAGACGTTGTCGACAGAGAGGCTGTCGTATTTAACGTATCAGAAGGTAAAAGCTTGTCGGAAATTGTTTCCAATTCATTTTGAAAATTTTTGGGGTTGGCGTCCTCTGCCTGAGTCTGACGTAATTCGACGTCAGTAAGTGAGTTCTGAGCGCTGGACGTTTGAGTCCGAAACGCGTCTTCTGTTACGACAATCCCGATCGAATCCGTCTGACGAGCGTCGCCAATTCCCCCTTCTTTACTGTTCACAATGAAGAAATAAAACATCACGGAAAACAGGGCCGCATGAAATAGGATTGAAGCAAAAGTTGAACTTATCCATTTATTCCGATCATCATGAACAGAAATATCTCGGTTAAATTTGTGATCCAAACCTTCTCCTAACATGTCGTCGAGGAGCGTTAGCGACGGGCGTCGCGTTCCTAGTCGACCTTGTAACGTGTGAGTTTTCATCTATAATCGGTTCTCGTGCTGTAAGGCCGATTCCACTGTTCACATTATACACAAAGTCAAGAGAATCACATTATGCGAGTCGTAAAATATCCACACCCGATGCTTTCCTATCAAAGTAAACCGCTCAAAAAGATAGACCAAGGAATTCGGGATATTGTGGCCGAAATGTTTCGCCTTATGTACTCCACTAACGGGGTAGGCCTTGCCGCTAATCAAGTTGATCTTCCTTATCAGCTGATTGTCATTAATCCTACAGGACAACATGAAAACACTGATCGCGAGTACGTGTTCATCAATCCTGTAATTCTTAAACTAAAGGGAGTCGAGGACGGAGAAGAGGGGTGCCTCAGTTATCCAGGTATTCATCTGTCTGTACCTCGCGCTAAGGAAGTGAAATTCCAAGCGGTCGATCTCAGTGGTAATGTGAACACCTACTTTTGGAAGGGATTTGAAGCGCGCATTATCCAACATGAAACTGATCATCTTATTGGAAAGTCATTTTTTCAGAGAGTAACGGAACTTTCTTACGAGACGGAAATGGCTCTTGATAAAATGCGAGCCAAGTTTGAAGAAGATCGCTTAGCGAGCAAAGAGCCTACAGATGAAGAGTTCATGAAAAACGTTGCGCGCCTTGAATCTGAAAGGTGTTAACGACGTCTGAATAGGCAGATCGCCACCTGTGAATTGCGCGCGCCACAGTTCATTGACGGTATTGATATTTTCTGTTTTTATGTAGAAAATCATTTATGTGGCCCTATCAAAAACAATAATTCAGTTTAGTATTTAATGGGTATTTGTTAACAGCCCCTAGGCGGCGGTGTACGTGCGGGCAGAAGGCATTTAGGTTTGCTTTGACTGGTTGCAAGAAGTGAGTTGCTCAGACCACTTTGACCTCTTGCGCTGGTTGGTGTTATTTAATCATTTTTGAAATTGTTATGAGTAAAAGAAGAGTCGTCGTTACTGGGTTAGGGGTTTTGAGTCCAATTGGCGTGAAACTCGATTCTTACTGGGATGCGCTGGTAGAAGGCAAAAGCGGCGTATCTTATTTGACGTCTATTAAGACGAATTTGTCCCGTCGTCCCATTGGCAGCGAGGTTCCTGATTTCAAACCCAAGGATTACATAAAGCCTAAAAAGAATGTCAAGATTATGAGTCGAGACATTCAAATGGGAGTTGTCGCCACCTTATTAGCCTGCCAGAATGCAGGGTTATCGTTTGATCCTGAGCAACGAAACACGGATCCTGAACGACTTGGTTGTATTTTTGGTTGCGACCTTATTGGTCTCGAGCTAGATTATTTAAAAGACGCATTTCGTGCTGGTATTTCAGAGGGAAAATACGATTTTTCAACTTGGGGCCCAGCGTCTATGGCGAATATTATGCCATTATGGATGCTTAAATACCTTCCCAACATGATTGCTAGCCATATTGCAATTGCTCTTGACGCAAGAGGTCCAAATAATACGCCCACGCTCGATCGTGGTTCTAGTTTGGCCGCTTTCATGGAAGCTTGTCGAATTATCGAGCGTGGCGTAGCCGACGTCATGATTGCAGGCGGCGCTGGAAATAAAATTAATCCCACGATTCTATCTCGCAGCGGCGCCTATGATCTAGCGCCTTGGTCTAAAACGCCTGATCAGGATCCCAGACCTTTTGATACAGAACGAAGGGGAACTGTTATCGGCGAAGGCGCAGCCTCGTTTGTCCTCGAAAGCGAAGAATTCGCTCTGGCTCGAGGCGCTAAGCCTCTAGCTGTTGTAAAGGGCTTTGCGGAAGCGCTTGAACCTACGGCGACTTTCGGTATTGAACAACAGGCAATTGAACGAGCTATTGCCTTAGCTCTTGAAAGAGCCGATATGAAGCCAGAGGCTCTTGGTCATGTTAATGCCAATGCCATGGGCCTGGAATCTGATCAAAAAGAGGCCGTAGCAATTGCCAATGCATTGGGTAATCAAATACCTGTTTTTAGCGCAACAGGCCATTTTGGCAATCTGGGAAGCGGCGCAGGCGCAGTTGAATTGGTAGCCTCCATCTTGGCGTTACATAAGGGAATGATTCCGCCTACGCGTAATTGTGTTCACGTTGATCCCCTTTGTCCGGTTAATGTTGTTAGAGAGCAACCTCAAACGTCTAACGCTTCTTCTTTCATTAAGTTGAGTCATGCGAATACAGGACGTTCATTTGCCTTGATTTTAGAGAAGTATTGATTCCATATTAAGGTCTTCTTCATTTTTATTTATTAATGCTTTAAATGGAGGGTTGTAAAATATGGGAGTTGCAAAGGTTGCTATTGTTGGGCGTCCTAATGTTGGCAAGTCAAGCATTTTCAACTGGCTTATTGGAGAACGGGTTTCTATCGTAGATTCAGTAGCAGGAGTCACGAGAGATAGAGTCTCGTTTCTATTGGACTTAGGGCTCGACGGTGTAAGCGAAAAATACACAGTACCGCAAGATCTGGAACTTAATCAGTCAGATTCAATTAGCGTTGCGCAAGATAATCCAGGGGATGGAACGCCCTCCTCTTCCACTGACGTTCAACAACTCGACGAGCGTCCCATTATCTCTGCTAGATATATTGAATTAATCGATTCTGGAGGGATCGGTATTGTTGACAAAGATGATTTGTCGTCTGACGTAGAGTATCAGATCGAGATGGCTATACACTCCGCGGACGTTATCCTTTTTGTCGTGGACGCTCGTGATGGGATTACGCCTCTAGATCAATATGTTGCCGACAGATTGCGTGTTCTAAAGGTTCCTATCTTGCTAGTGGCCAATAAATGCGACGGTGAAACTCAAGAACATGATTCCGGCGAGTTTCACCGCTGGGGCTGGCAAGTCATTCCAGTCAGCGCGAAGCAGAAATACGGTCGAGTAAGACTGATGGTCGCGCTGGAAAAAGCCATCCCCGTTTCCGCATTCTTCGACGGTGGGAAAGTTCTTGGCGATCCTGAGATGAAAATCGCGATCGTTGGCCGTCGAAATGTCGGAAAAAGTACGTTCGTTAATACTTTGGCACAGGAAGAGCGCGTCATTGCAAGTCCCGTTCCTGGTACGACTCGAGACTGCATCGACGTTCGCTTTGAAATGGACGGCAAGTCTTTCATCGCTATAGACACGCCTGGTTTTATGCGGAAAAAGAGTATCGGTTCCGATCTTGATTTCTATGCTTTAACCCGAGCCGAGCGTAGCATCCGATTAGCTGACGTCGTTTTCATGTTCTTTGATTCTTCGTTGCAAATTGCTAAAATGGATAAGCAATTGGTCGCGTTAATTGAATCTTACAACAAACCTTGCATTTTTGTTGTTAACAAATGGGACAAAATGGTTCAATACAAAATGCCCACAGGACGTTGGGCAGACTATTTGCGCGAAACGTTTGCAACCATGTGGCACGTTCCCATTGCCTTTATAACAGGAATGACAGGTAAAAACGTTCAGAAGCTACTTCAGCATGCTCAGTCTCTTTTTAGACAGAGTCAGATTCGTATTCCGACCAATCGTTTAAATAAGTTAGTAGTTGCGGCGCTTAATCATACACCGCCTCCCCTTTTCCATTTTCGTAAACCGAAAATTTACTATGCGACACAAATTTCAGTCGCCCCTCCTACTATTGTCTTATTTTGCAATATGCCGGACGCTTTTTCGCCAAGCTATAGAAGGTTCTTGCTTAACGTAATACGCGATGAACTCCCTATTGGAGAAGTTCCTATTCGTTTATGGTTCCGAAAACGTGAAACGGAAGACACAAACGATTCGATTGACAGTCAAAGATTGACTTGAACGCGGGATCCCTCATTAATTTGAAGGGATCTTTTGCTTTGGAATTAATCCCTCTGCGCAATCCTGTTTTTCATTAAGAACAAAGAACAGAGGATTCAAACTGAAGTAAATTTGACTCATTTTACCAATTCTCATTCAGCGATAACTAATGCTATCTAAAGAAGAATACGTCGAACAAGAATTTTTTTTTCGAACGTTTCAGGAACGTCTGGACGAAGGTTTTTCGTCCCAAGAGATACTCTTGGAAATGAAAAATGAATTGCTTCAGGTCACGCGATTACCATTGGTCGTAAGCATTTTATTGACAGAAGTAAAGCTTTCGGGAAAAATGCACCTGGCAATGTCGCGCATGACACATTACTTTACGCCCTTCCAAATCTTTATTTTGAAAGAGGCGGAACGCGAAGAAAGTCGCTTTGATTTTCGACTAGCCCTTCAGATTCTCGAAAAAGAAGCTCAATATCGTTCTCAATCCCCTACCCCGCAAGGCATTTTCTTTTATCAGTTTGAAACGATAAGTAGAAATCGTCTTGGATTTGATCATGGTCTCGAGGCGATTGCCAATGATCCAATATTCAACAACGAGTGGAAATATTGGATTAATGTTGTTCTGCGTCGACAAATTGGATTTGTCGACATAACTAAATTGATCTACGTGAGAAGCCAATCATATACGCGTTCCGAGCAAGAACGCGACGTTCCCCTCCTCTTCGGAGAAAGAGAAGGTTGTATAGCCCATGCTTCAGAAGGACGTGATCCTCGATTTTTCTTTTCGGCAATAGCGCGACATCTTGGTTATCCATCGGTCGTAAAACCTCACTCTTCTCTTGAAAGAGAACCGCTGTACGTATCAGACCTACGTCATAGTATTGAAATACTTGAAAAGAAACTACAACTCTTCCGTGAAGAATTAAAGGGAGGAATCAATTTGGAACAATTCTATGTCAAAAAACCTTAAAAAGGGCTTGATCTTTTCAGAGATCGAATTAAAATAGTCGATAACTTTGGAGAGGTGGCAGAGTGGTCGAATGCGCGGGTTTGCTAAACCCGTGAGCTCGTAAGGGCTCCGCAGGTTCAAATCCTGTCCTCTCCGCTATTGGTCTTAGTCAAGACTCAACGAATATTGTGTTTCCACTAGGATTCTTGTATTGGGTATGTGTGATTAGAAGACTCATTTTTTTTTAGAGTTTGTATTGAACTTTGGAGAGGTGGCAGAGTGGTCGAATGCGCGGGTTTGCTAAACCCGTGAGCTCGTAAGGGCTCCGCAGGTTCAAATCCTGTCCTCTCCGTTGTAAGCCCTGGGAAACCAGGGCTTTTTTTATCCATACAGGACAGTACAAAACATCCTTAAAAAAACTGCTTCTGTCCGGTAAGCAAAACTCCACTTTATTCACTGGATAGCTAGGAATCCTATAGTTTCATGCAAACACTGAGAATTCATTAGGAGTACAATGTTCTTTTAATTGAGTTGGTCGAATATTGTTAGAATCAAACTTAACCTAAAAAACGCTCCTCGTCGGACGAACTAAGAGAAATGCGATAGGAGAGCGTATGTCCTCTTGTTTTGGCGTCATTCATTAAAAGGTAGTCTAATGGTAGCGAAATCGTCATGTGAGTCGATACTTACCAACCAAATTCATAAAACGAAACAAGAGGGACCTTTACTTTTTATATCAGCTGGCGATCCTAGTGGAGACGTCCACGCGGAAAAACTAGTCAAAGCTATTTCACGCCGACTCTCCAGCGCTCGTTTTATTGGATTTGCCGGACCCAAAACCGCAGAAACAGTCTGCGACGTTCGATTTGACCTAACCCAATATGCCGCAATGATGTTAAAAAAGGCATTGGTAAATATTCCTGTCTACTTCAAATTGTTATCTCAAGCAGATCGAATTTTCCAAGAAGAAAAGCCAGACGCGGTTATCTTAGTAGATTTTCCAGGATTTAACTTTAGAATAGCTCAAAGGGCAAAAGCAGCAGGTATTCCCGTCATTTATTTTATGCCCCCACAAATTTGGGGCTGGGGACAATGGCGAGTAAAAAAAATGAGAAAATATGTAGACCTCGTTTTGTCTTGCTTTGAGTTTGAACACGAATGGTTTAGCGACCACGGTTGTCGCTCGGTCTTTGTCAGTCATCCCTTTTTTGAGGAGTCACGTTCCAGAACTCTCAATCATTCGTTTATTAATGAGCTCACTTCAAAAT
>CAVGEG010000039.1:0-2391 GCA_963628165.1 Paratractidigestivibacter sp.
TCACCTTTTCCATTCTTTTTTCAAAGATCTCGTTGCTTTCAAGCGCTTCGTTGCACTCGTTGCAAACAACGGATATAAGTGTACCGAGCCTTTCAGAAACACAAGAGGGTTTTTCAAAATTTCTTTGAATTGTCAAAATCCTTGCAAATCCCCCCACCCACTCGCCAATTTTTCTCAGCTCCTCCACGTAGATCTCCCTTAATTTTACTCAACGGGATTTGTTTCTTCTTGACATAGCCGATCGTCATTTTTTCCTGCGTTTCCAGCGACGAGACAGCTTGATACATCTCCCCGTTGAGATCCGCAGATCACCCCGCTACACAGGGAGTATCCGTTGCATCCGATCATCAAATTCAGCATCGTAGCGCGATCGGACGTCTTGATGATCTGGCGATACGGGCACGAACACATGATCTCTTCGGCGAGGTAAAAAGCGTTGGCGCTTCCCTGCTGGAAGGAAAGGCACAGATACGGCGCCAAATCCTCCATATTCAGGAAGGTCGATTGGCGAGGGGGTGTTTACGCGCGAGGTAAACGGAAATTGAGCAGTCGAAGAGGCGTACAAGCTCGACTTCCGCGTCGTAAAAGACGCGGGTCATTGGGTCGCGATTGAAGGAGTCGAGATACAAGACGCCAATTTCGCTTTTCAAGTTTTTCACGTCGTCGACGACGTCCATCGTTTTCGTTTCATAGATAGCAAACTCGTAATAGTCTGCGCGGTATCTGGCGATCGTGCGCATAAAGGTCTGAACAGCGAAGTTGCAACGAGACGAAAAACTTTCTCTTTCTTGCCGCGGAAGAGCCGTATTTCTTCACCAGGAGACGATATTGTTCCAGAATTTGTTTCGCGTATCCGAGAAACACCTCCCCTTCGCTCGTTAGGGAGACTCCCCGATTGGTGCGAATGAACAGAGTAATATGAAACTCCTTCTCTAGTTCGCGCACGGAACTCGAAAGGCAAGATTGCGAGACCAACAGTTCGTTTGCGGCGGCGTTAAAGGATCCCTTTTCAGCGATCGTGACCGCGTATATAGTCTGCTGTAACGTCATTTTCGCTCCTTATTTGTCATGCCAAGCGTTCGTCGAGCGCAAATCCATAGCGGCGACGTTCCGGACGACGATCACCGCGGAGGGCGCCACGTTCGCCTTTTTGATTCGCGTCGCGATATCTTCAAGCGTCCCCTCCGCGAGGACTGCGATCAGACTCTCCGGCGCTTTTCCTCCGTCAAGTAACCCCTTGACGATTATCTCAAGGGCGGCAAGTCCCATCAGGATAACGATCGTCCCCTGAAGAGGTCTTCGTACGATTCCTTCGAACCGTCTGCTGTTCGCGCCGTAACGAGGTGAACGGCGCGACTCTTTCCGCGAGCGACAAGGGGAATTCCCGCCTCCAGAGGGGGATAGAAAGGGGATGTGACGCCTGGCACAACGTCGTAAGGGACGTCGGCTTGTCGAAGCGCTTCAACCTCCTCGATGATTCGCGCAAAGAGGGAAGGATCACCTCCCTTGAGCCTGACGACGTTCGCGCCCGTCTTTGCAGAATCGACCATCATATCATTGATATCGTCCTGCCAAGTCGACGGGACGCCCCCTCTCTTCCCGACGGAAATTCTCTTGGCGTCTTTGAGGCGTAATCGAGGAGTTTTTTGTCGATGAGCTCGGCATAGAGGACAACGTCGGCGTTTTTCAATTTCCGCGTAGCGCGAATCGTCGCGAGAGACGCGTCCCCCGCGACGGCGCCGACCAAGGACACGAACCCTTTCTCTTTCGTCGCGAGGTCGACGACGCGGAATTTCTCCTCGGCGGTAAGAGATCGCCCTTTCTCGACGGCCTTGTCCCAGAGGAATCGCACAATTTTCTTTCGGAGTTCGAGATCAACGCCGTCCTTCTTGAGGTTGGCGCGTTCTTTTGCCACAAAATCTAGAAATTCTCCAATATTGTCAGAAGAAGATCGTCGATCGAATCCTTGAGGCGCGACTCCTCCGGAGGAAACGGCGACCGTCAACTTACCGCAACGCAATGTCGCAGGAAAGACAAAGGAAGAACGTTCCGGATCGTCGACAACATTGACTAAAATATTTTTTTCACGACACGAAAGAGAGGTTTCAATATTGAGCTCCCTATCGTTCGTCGCGGCGACGACTAGAAAGAAGTCGTCCTTTAAATCATTTTCTTCAAATATTTTTTGAACCATCTTAACGCCTTTGAGCTCTTGAATTTGAACCAGGACGTCCTTTGCCAGCGCCGTCACTTGAGCGTCGAAGTCGCGTAATTTGAGAATTTTGGAAAGCTCCACGTCGCCGCCGCCGACAGCGAACTCTTTCTTTTCATTAAGATCAATCATAAAAAGGAAATAAGCCATTAAAATCCCTTGTTTCATTTTCCTTCGTA
>CAVGEG010000039.1:2401-26682 GCA_963628165.1 Paratractidigestivibacter sp.
TCGCGAACTTTCTTGGTGAAACCTTCCCTACCGAGTCGCACCAACGTTTTGACGAAACGTTCCCCTTTCAGGGCGTTCTTTTCAAAATACTCCAGTGTCGCGTCGGTCACTCTGAAGGGCTTCTTTGGTTTCGATCATGGGAAGGAGATTCTTTCCGAGGACAACGTCGTTGCCAAATGTTCCGGCAAAGGAGCAAAGGAAACGACAAAACCCGGTTTCCCGTTGATTGCTTTCTTGGGACAGAGTCGCGCGCACTTTCCACAGCGATGGCGCTTGTCCTTGTCGATAACGATTTTCCCATCGACGAGAGAGATCGCGGCATACCCTGAGGCAGGCGCCGCATCGGACGTAATTCTCCCCGTTCCACGAAACTTCCATGCCCCATTCACGCCCAAATCGTTTTCTTCGGCCTTGAGACAGTTGTTGGAACATCCGGTCACGCCAAACTTAAATTTGCGGGAAAGCGTATTTCCGAAATATCGTTTATCGAGTTCTTCCGCAATTTCATAGGCGTCGACACATCCGCTTGGACAACATCGCCCCCTTGGCAAACGGTGACGGTTCTCACGCGCGAACCGGACGCGCCCAATTCGACGCTCCTTGATGGAGTTCCTCGACGATCGCGTCAATGTCCTCGAACTTGACGAAAGGAATCTCGACGCCCTGTCTTTAGGTGAAATGCACATACCCTTGCGCGTACTTTTTGGCGATTTTAGAAATCGTGTAGAGCTCTTCGACGAAGATATTTCCCCCCCCAGTACGCGCAGTCGCATCGAGAAGGTATCCTTTTGTTTTTGAAGCATAAAGCCGTTGGCTTTGAGTATGAATAGTCGGTAGGCATAATCGTTTCCTCTCGAAATCGTCATATAAATATTGAATCACGCGTCGCGCTTAGCGTCCTATTTTACCACATCAAAAAGGGTCGCGTTTCCCTATCGGCCAGTACTTACTGGCGTTCCTTCAGTCGACGGTCAACGCGATAGAATCTTCCCCCGGTCTTCGAATAACCCAATGGGCGAGATCTCCTTCTTTTTCGACGGTCATTGTGACGCCGCGTCCTCCAATATCGGCTCCGAGATAGTATTCCACGGCGCCAAAATGACACGCCTTCAAGCACGAGGCGCATCCCCAGCATTCTTGCGGTCTTTTAATCTTCGCCTTTCCGTCGACGTCGCGCTTAATCAGATTTCCCGGGCACGCTTCCACCAAGCCCCGCAACCGACGCAGCGCTCGCGTTCAATGTGAATGCTCATAGGTTTCTCCCTTCGTCGGCGCTCTTTTGATAATGTAAAAACGTTCTCCGTCAAATCTTGAGTCTACGTAGTACTCGGCGGAGTTGTCGAGATTTGGATAGTCGGAATTGACGCAAAAGCCTGGGCGGCGCGTTTCATGACGCGCGCGCAAATGGGCGATAATAGCGCGACACGTCGTGACGCGGTCGTACAACCCGTAGAGTCTTAACAACTCGTCGACGTCCTTCACGCGAACCTCTTTCGCCAGCGAGTCGACGACTTCGATCCCCTCCGCCTCCAGATCCAACTGACTCGAATTGTAGCAATATCCGGGGGGAGCGCCCTCACGCGTAAACGTCCATCGTCTTCTGCATCGCTTCCTCCAACTCCCCGACGCTGTAAAGGACGTCGTCGGCAGGCTCTAGCTTTTCTTTGTATTTTTCGACGAACGGTTCCGCGATTCGTAGCGCTTCCTCTTCTCCCACGGGGGGTAACTCCTCCAAATCGTTCAAGACGGATTCCGTGGCGATTTCTCCTTCGGCGAGCGCGCCCGTTACGAATTTCTTCGGCGCGCCACCACGACGTCTCCCGCTGCGTAGTGCCCGCGCAACGTCGAACGCCTCCCGACGTCGACTTCCCATATCGCGACGCGTAGTTTTCCCCCAACGCGTTGACCTCTGCACGCCGACGCCAAGCGCGATCGTTCCCGTCGGCGCAATCGTGTCCTTGATTCTTTGCGCGACGAACCTCATCTCGAAAGTCGTCATCTCCGCCTCCGCGCGAATCCCATCGCGTAGCCCGCGCCGGTGTTCAAGGGGGAATACCATATCTTATGCCGCGAAAATCCCGGATTATTAGGCCGATACAGCCGGAAGCGCCTCCCGTGGCGACATAACGGCGCGCGCTTCAATAATGAACGCCGTTTTATAATCGACGAAAAAGCCGACCGCTCCGCAAACGCGTCGCTCCGCGCCCAAGAGCAAATCGGACACGTTGATATGATTGACGACGGTCACGTTCTCATAACAATTCTTCTCGTTTACGAGAATCGGTTTGATATTCTCGCCGTTGATCTTGATATTGCGCTTTTCTCTCGAAACATAACTTCCGTCCTTGTCCTTCAAGATGACGAGCCCCATATTTCAAGATCGGTGGTAATCCGATTAAAGAGCCTCGCCATGGAGAAGACGAGATCGTCGCGAATAATCTTAGCGGCGTCCCATCGCACATATTCCAGACACTCCTCAACGGCGTGCCCCGGCGTAATATAGGCGTTCAACGCGTTGACGCCCGCGGCCAAGCGCCCGGATCGCTTCACATTTCTCTTCTCCAAAACTAAGACGGTCAGCTCAGGATTCTTTCGCGCGGCGGTAATCGCGGCTTAGCATCCCGCCGCCCCCCGCCAATCACGAGCAAGTCCGTCTCCAAGGTTTTGGAGTTTAAAATTTCATCTTCCATATCATCTCTTTCTAGCGTCGGTTTTCAATATATTTAAAAAACAGAGACGCTATATTTAATTAAGTTTCAATCAATATTCTTTAAAACAGGGCTTCGATTCTCTTTTTATAGACGCTATTTAATAAAAACTATTAGCGCAACAATGGATCAAATAACGACGCTTTCGGATTTGATCGCGCGATTTTGAACGAGATCGACTCGGTCTCCGTGAACGACCATTAGTCGATGGACGAGCGTATCCGCGCTTTCCCCCACGGAAACGAATGGTTGAACGATACTTCTCACGGACGGGATGACGGAGGCGCGAACTCTCACGCGAATCTCCAAAAGGTTTCCGCGAAAGACGACGTCCTCGACAACGCCTTTTTCGGCGATCCGTAAATATTGTTTGTTCTCCCCTTCTTTGAAGACGGAGACGAACTCCTGTCGAACCAAGGCGTATGAGTCGCTTCCGAAGAAGTCGAAGTTTTGGAAATCGCCGTAAGCGTCGACGCGTTCGGGTCGTCCGATAAAAGACGCGACAAAGGGTGTTTACGGATTCGAGTAGAGCTCGGTAGGAGCGCCGGTTTGTTCGACGCGTCCTTGGTTCGTGACGATGATTTCGTCGGCGACTTCAGTAGCCTCTTCTTGATCGTGCGTCACAAAGACGCTCGTGATGTTGAGGCTCGAGGTCATCTTTCACAACCATGAGCGGAGTTCAAGTCTCACTTTCGCGTCGATAGCGACGAAGGGTTCGTCGAGAAGGAGGAGGTTCGGTCTTGGGGCAAGGGCGCGCGCAAAGGCGACGCGATGGCGCTGTTCCCAGGTCGACGGCGCTTTCTTATTTCTTGCGTCAGCGATAGATCAAATAAAATAGACGCGAGACTTCTCGCATAAGAATAAAGATACATGCGACGCGCGTCGCATATTTATGAAAAGAGGATTCGCCAGACGCGTCTATTGTTTTCAAGATTCTTTTTTCAAACGTTGAAGCTCCGCGAAAGAAACGCGCCGTCGTTCTTTCTTTTCGACCCTTTCCATCGTCGGGAGGGCGCACCCGATCATCGACGCGGCGACGGCGCAACCGACGGCGCAGTCAAAGAAGTGGTTGTCTTGTTGCGGGACTTGTTTCCATTCGTCGACACGTCGCCCTTTGGCTTCGACTGGGACGCGCGTTTCGGCTTTGAAGCGCTCCGAGATAAGTTGATGCTCGCGAGCCTTCCCGTAAAAAGAAAGGGAGCCTACCGACCCGAGGGGACGAGCTCAGCCTTTCCATTACAAAAGACTTCCAGTAATTTGTGTCGACGAGAACGTGGCGCACGCCTCGCTTTGCCTCGTTAGGGGAACGCCAATGCGGGCCGACAATATCGCCGCGCCGTTTTTGCATATCGCCGAAGGGTCGTCCGGCCGCGCCGACGTAGACTCCGTGGGACGGAGTGATTATACGGGAATGAGCGGACTGTCGACAAAACTTATAAACAACGTCGGTCGTCTGTCCCCAGTTAGCGTCGACGAGGATTTTCTGAACCTGGAGCGGAGCCGCGTCGACGCCGTCGTTCTTTGGAACGGAAAGCGCCGCCAGTTGATTAACGAGGTCGTTTAACCCGTCGTAAACAGAGGACTCGACGCTTCCTGGATGCGCGTCGCCGAGGGTTGGCTTTGCGTTTTTTAGTTTGAAATAACGCCGTCGCTGTTTGGGGTAGGTTCCGTACTCGACTATATACCCGGTAAAATTATCTTCAAACGCGGCAACAACGTAATATAAGAGGTCTTTGTGAACGTCGATGAAAGCGACGAGTTTTGTAGCTTCGGCTGGAGCGACGTCTTGTTTTAGATTATTAACCTTTGCGGCAATTTCATGCGCCTCGAGGTCGGCGATCTCTTTTTCTTCGACGGCTGGCGTATTCTGATATTCTGAGAGGAACGCTCCTTCGTCGCGGAAGCGCAGGTTCATGGCGTATTGAATGGCGGAAACCTCTCCTGGCTCCATACGTTCGGGCCATGAGGAAACGGCGCCTTCGTCCATTTCGGCGCGCCGCGCGATGTAATATGCGGTGGCTTGAGAACCGTCGCCGTCGTTCATCAGCTCGGCGTTAAAGATACCCCGATACTCGTCCCAAAGGTCGAGCCGTTTCGGTTCCGCCTGGAGCAACGAATAACGCTCGCCTCTGAAGTGAGGATTGCGTTTGCGGTCGAGGAGACGCTCGGCGAGGTCGTCCTGCGCGACGACCGTTATACACACGAGGCAGGAGAGCGACTTACCCGGCCCTGCCATGCCGAGAACGTCCGCCTTAACAACGCGTTTATTATTCGTAACATGCAAGCGCGGCGGCGACCGTCCGAAGTTTGCTTTGGTCTACGACCACGACGACGGAACGGCGCCGGAGGTTGTCTACTGCGACTGGCTCTTTGCCGCTTCGCAGCTCTTTTTAAACGTCGCGCTCTTCTTAACGTCGGCTCTGCTTGCGACTGCGTTAATCTGGATGGTTGAGAAGACGTTCTATCAAGGGGACGGGCCGAAGTTGCACGAGCCAAGAGCGCAAATACTCGAGAAAGGAGAAGTCGAGAATGGAATCTGAAAGGGTTTATTACAAAAGAAGAAGCAGAACCTGGAGCAAGGCCGGGCCGGAGGCGTATTATCAGATCCAGACGTCGGAGTTCAAGCCGATCAAGTTTAGGAAGCTACTCGACTCCGCGGCGCACTTTGAATTCAACCTCCTGCAAGTGAAGAAAGAGTACGTCGCCGCTAAAAAAGAACTAAAGAGCTTTGAAGCCTCGCTTGACCCGCAAGAGAAGAAGGAACTTAAACGTCTGTCGAAAGAGTTTCACGCGAAACGCGACAGCCTGATTTATTACGTCGCCGAGCTGCGCGACGTGTGGATCAAAATCTGTAACGAGGCGACGAAGTTTGACGCAGACCCGTTCGTCAAGAGCTTTGTAAGGCTCGGCGCGATAGACTACCTCCACCTTCTTGACAAGCTGAGGGAAGAAAAGCTGGGCGCGGATATTCTAGATGGCAAACGTTTTAAGAAGCTTGTCGAGTATGTGGACAAACAGGTTAAACCAAAAGGAGAAGAAGATGCGACCGTTAAGTGAAGACCACTCGGAAGAACGCTCGCGCCTCGCGTTGAAATTTTCGCAGGAGGCGACGGTTTGCGTGGGTTGTAAGCACGAGTTCCCATACCGTCAAGCGTCGTTGGCGTGTTATCGACTGGCTATAACGCTCTACGACGCGGGCGACAGGCTGACGCAGGAGATCGCGCAGACGCAATATTACTGCGACGCGCTGGACAATATTTGTAAGGCCTTCGGCTTTACGAAGTGCGAAGCGCATATAGCGGCGCGTAAAATCGTCTATGCGATCACAAAAGACCACGCAGAGGAAGAGTTGGCAAGGCTAGAATCAGAAAAGCAGGAGGAGAAGTTATGACTTTAACCGCGTTAAACGTTGGCGTTTATATTTCTTTCATCATTGCGGCTTGCGCGATGATTTATAGCGTCTATACGTGCGTCAAGCGCGTCGAGGCGCTCGAGGATGAAAACGAAGAGCTTTACAAGCTTTATGCGGATTGCTGGACGGCGCAAAAGAACATCGGGAACAAACTATTAGACGCGGTGGACGTGAAACGTAAGAACAAAAACGAAGAAGAGACGGGACGATGAACAGCGAGAAACGATTAAAACAAAAGCGCCAGCAAATTGAGACGACGTGCGGCGCGTTCCTTATGGGATCGTCTTGCGTATGTTGCAGCGTCTTGTGCGCGGCGGTTATTTTCCTCTTCGTAACGATTAAGCGCCCCGACCTTCCTCTTCCCGAGGATGAAAAACAACAGACGGGCGTCGAAGTGACGGCGAACGGACGCTTTTATGGATACTGTCTCAAAACGATCGACGGAGTCGATTATGAAGACCACGTTGAGGACGTGACGCTGTTGGGATTAGACGGTAAGGTGTGTTTAATCTACGGGGACGATCAGGTGATCTCGCGTAAGACGATCACAGAGGCGCAAAAGGAAAGTCTCGAGGAGGAGGCGCAAGGAAGCGAAGGCGACGCGGATGAAGACCATAGCAATTGAAGACTACTCGACGCGTTACTGCCTGGAGGTATTTGATATTATCTACCACAAGGGGGTTCGTTATCAATGCGCGCTTAGAAAGAACGGGTGCGAGAACTGCGACGTAAACCACAAAAGATAAAAGAAGTTCCGACGAAACTTTGCAAGTGTCTAATCTGCGGTAAGGCGGATCGACCTGACAAGAAGGACGTTCTTTTTAAGAGGATGGAGGACGCGTTTAAATTACCGGAACATTTAAAAGAAAAGCCGAAGTCAAGAAGACGACGGTAACGAAGTAATAAGGGCCGCCCTTGGATACGGGCGGCCCTTTCTAAGAGGTTAGCACGAGGGAAAGATGAACGATATAGTAGCGAGCAATAATTACGTCAGTATTTTTGACGACACAGACCTATTCAAAAAGAAGCTAATCCTCGCGGACGCAATTTCGAGGACGATGTTCGTTCCGGAAGCTTTCAGAGGTCGCCCAGAAGATTGTTTGATCGTGATCGACCTTGCGGGGCGCATGGGAATATCGCCGACGACGTTGTTTCCGGAGGTGTTCGTCATTGACGGCAGGCCGGGGTTTAGTTCTAAGTTCTTAATCTCGAGGGTAAATTCGTCGGGGCTTTTTTCGAGGATCGAATACGAGACGGGAGTCGACGGCGAGGCGGACGTAACGTTTACAAGCTGGGGCGCAAACAAAGGAGAGAAGAAAAGGGAGAAAAAACGCGTCCCGAACTACTACGCGATCGCAAGCTTCGAGGAAAAACGATCTGGACGGCGGTTTACGTCGCCGAAGGTGGACTTAGGCTTCGCCGAGCGCAATCAGTGGGTCGAAAAACTGGGCAGCAAGTGGCAAAGCATGCCTGAGATCATGACGCGTTATCGCGCCGCGGCGATATTGATTAAATCGGTGTGCCCGGAGATACTCCTTGGGATGGAATTTGCGGAGGACTTAGCGGACGCGACGGCGGTGGAAACGACTCCGATCATCGTGGGGGAGATCATCGAGAAAAAAGAGCCGGACAACTCGGCGATCCTTCCTGCGTTGTTGACGGCGGTGGAGTCGGCTTGGATAGGGCACAGCGAGGCGACGGCACGGAGTCATTATATCCACGTGCTCGACGAAGAGTACGAAAGAGCGGCGGGAAAAGCGGTTGAAAAACTGGTTGAAAAAGATAATAAAAAATGGGCAAAAATAGGATAAAACACTCGTCCTCAAGCGCCTCTAAGTTAAGCAAAGCTTTGTATTTTGGGGCTTTGCGCTATCATGTGTCTAGTCCCATAGGAGTTGATCGGGAATCTTTTTTCAAGGCCTTCGCAGTTGATGAGTTTCAACAACTCGTGAACGCGATCGGCGATCTCCGCTTTCGGAGCCTTCTTCAGGCGTAATCCGAAGGCGATGTTGTCAAAGACAGTCATGTATCTGAATGGGGCGTTACCTTGGAAAATGAATCCAATACCGCGTTCGTTTCCCGGAACGTCGTTCATAATTTTCCATCGATGAGGACTTCCCCCGAATCGGGATGTGCGAGTCCAGCGATCATTCTTAAAATGGTGGTTTTTCCACTTCCGGAGGATCCTAGCAGAGCGATCAACTTTCCGCGAGCGATCGCGAAGGACACGTTATTTGAGGCGCGAAAATTCCCGTAACTCTTGTTCATCCGCACAGTTCGACATAACTCTCCTGGAGATCTATCCATAGGTCATACTTTCCTTTATTTACGAAGATCGAGATCCTTACCGCCTTTTTCTCCAACTACACCTTTAGAATCAGGATCAGAACTGCGCACACGACTAAAATACCCGAGGCGGCGAAAGCTCCGGTGAAATCATATCTTTGATAGAGGAGCTCGACATACAACGGCAAAGTGTTTGTTTTTCCGCGCAGGCGTCCTGAGAGGACGGAGACGGCGCCGAACTCCACCATAGCGCGCGGCACATAAAATGACGCCGTAGAGGAGCGCCCATTTGATATGAGGCAGGGTCACGTTTTTGAAGATGGCACACGTTTTCGCGCCCATGAGCGCGGCGGCCTCCTCTTCGTCGGTTCCTTGTGCCGAGATGAAGAGGAAGGTTACAAAAATCGTCGCAAGGACGCCCCCCGGCGTCGCAAAGACGATTTGAATTCCAGCCTTTTCGAGGAACGGATACCAGCCAACTCTGTCGCCCGAAGGTCGGGATAAAGACGAACCCGGCGATGATTGGCGACACGGCGACGGGAAAGCCGATGAGCGCGGAGATCCGTTTCTTTCCGCAAAACGCGTACTTGGTAATGCACCACGCGGAGACGATTCCGAAGATCGAGTTTATCACGATAGCCCAGACAGTCGTTTTGAGCGTCAACATGGCGGCCTTAATCGCGTACGGATCGGTAATTGATCCCCAATAGGTCTTTACCCCCTGCCTCAAGGCGACGTAGAGGATTATAGGGCAACGGAGTCGCCATAAAGAGGATCAAAAAGAGAGCTCTCAACGCAAAGCAAAATGCTCTCGATAGTCCGCTATTCTTTCTTATCACAACTTCTTTCATTTTCTCTCCATTCAACGCGTTCGCGTTGACGCGTTTCGCCGAACGCGCTTGCACGTACGCGTTGACGGACAATATCACGAAGGCGAAGAACAACATGACTAAAGCGATGCTTGTCGCGCTCGCGTAATCATATTCCTGGAGCCGAGCATAATCATGAGGGGGCGATTTCCGTCTTATAAGGGATGTTCCCCGAGATGAAGACGACGCTTCCATACTCCTCCAAGTCGCGCGCAAAGGCGAGTGAAACCCCTGAGAGGAGCGCGGGGATTAATTCGGGAAGGATAACGGTCTAGAAGATCTTCCACCGATTCGCGTCCAGCAAAAACGCGGCCTCTTCGTATTGAATATCGATCTTCTCAAGAAGGGGCTGGACGGTTCTGACAACAAATGGGATTTCGATGAAGACGAGAGCGACGACGATCCCCGAGGGATTACCTTTCGTAGATTGAATCGAAGACGCCGCCGTCGACGAAGCGCTTTTACGCGCCGCGTCCCAACGCCAAAATGCTTGATTATCGACTCTGTCGACCTTGTCGTTGATCCACTTTCCGTCTTCGGGAATCTCTGTAATCGTTTCAGTGGGATTCTCATTGACGAAGAGGGCGTACGTCTCGGGATCAGCAGGGCGATAGAAATTTTCGGCGATAAGTCGCTACGCGGCGGGTGAATAGAGGGTCTGGAGGTACTCTTGAGCGACGTCTTCCGTACCGTATTTTTTCGCGATCGCGGCGACGACGGTCGGCTAGCACAAGATCGAAACGCTTGGGACGACGATTTCAAATTTTCCAGGATATTCGCCCAAGGAAAGGAACGTTTCGTTTTCCCGCGCGATCAGAACGTCCCCCTGCACATTCTCGACAAAGGACGTCGTCGCACCCCTTGCGCCGGAATCGAAAGCCTCGACGTTTTTGTATAGCGTCTTGATAGACGCCCTAACCTCTTCTTCGCCCCCTTGCTTTTCAAAGTAACGCCACGCCGCAAGATAATTCCACATCGCACCCCCCGACGTCTTCGGGTTCGGCGTCACAATAGCGACGACCTTTCGCGTCAAGTCGTTCCAGTCGCGAATTTTCTTTGGATTCCCCGTTCGTACCAGAAAGACGATCGCAGACGTATACGGAGAGCTTTTCCCTTCGAACTCGTCGACATACCCCGGTTCGATCAAACCCGCCTTCGCTACGACGTCGACGTCCCCTTCCAGCGCGAGTGTCACCACGTCGGCGGGAAGCCCGTTCGCAACTTCCAGAGCCTGCTTTCCCCCCTCCCCCGCGCATCCGCCAAAGGCTCCCGCGACAAGTATAGCCCCGACAATTCCAACCAAACTCCACTTCTTCCAAAATCCATTCATCTCATTATCTTCATAAGACTTGTTTTAAATCCTTTTGTTTAGTAGGAATTAAAGCAAAAGATTTTACACCACGTTTAAAGACTGTCGAATCTATAATAGTGGTATCGGCTATAAGAAAAATAAATAGCAAGAAGTAAGAAAAAGGGACGCTCAGAAGCGTCCCCCTTGTATACGCGTTTCCTACAGAAAAGCTCAGAGAGTTTTGCGCAACTCGCGCGCCGCCTGAACGAGATTCTTCAAGCTTGCGACCGTTTCGGTTTCGCCGCGCGTCTTTAGACCGCAGTCAGGGTTGATCCAGAGATTCTCGACCGGAATCTTTTCGAGCATCTTCTTAACGCCGGTTTCGATTTCTTCCACACTCGGAACGCGCGGAGAGTGAATATCATAAACGCCGGGGCCGACCTCGGTTTCGAAGTTGTTTTCCTTGAGGCTGTCAAGGATGGTAAGCTTCGACCTAGAGGCTTCGAAGGTAATGACGTCGGCGTCCATGGAATCGATTTCGGGGATGATATCTTCGAACTCGCTGTAGCACATGTGGGTGTGGATTTGCGTTTCGGGCTTGACCTTTGCGCTACAGAGTCTGAATGCCTTGATGGCGAAATCGAGATATTCTTCGTGCCAATCGGCGCGACGGAGAGGCAACTTCTCGCGAAGAGCGGCTTCGTCGATCTGGATGACGCGCACACCCGCGGCTTCGAGTTCCTTGACTTCGCCGCGAATGGCAAGGCCGATCTGATACATCATTTCCTGGAGGGAAACGTCTTCGCGCGGGAAGGACCAGTTGAGGATGGTGACGGGGCCGGTGAGCATTCCCTTGACGTCCTTTTTGGTCAGGGAGTTAGCGTAGCTGATGTAGTCCGTGGTGATGGACTTCTTGCGTTTGACGTCGGCGAAGACTATAGGAGGTTTGACGCCGCGGGTACCGTAAGACTGCACCCATGCGTTTTCGGTGAAGACGTAACCGTCGAGATTCTCGCCAAAGAATTCGACCATATCGTTACGTTCGAATTCGCCGTGAACGAGGACGTCGAGTCCGATTTCTTCCTGAAGGGCAATACACTGGCGGATAAAATCTTTCGCCTTAGCGCGGTAAGCTTCTTCGGAGATTTCGCCCTTTCTGAACTTCGCGCGATTCTGACGGACTTCGGCGGTTTGCGGGAAGGAGCCGATCGTCGTGGTGGGAAGAAGGGGCAGATTGAGGACTTTTCGCTGGAGATCCTGACGTTCCTTACGCGGCTCAGGACGCTTGAAATCGGCGTCGGTCAGGGCGGCGAGCTGACGCTGAACGTCGGCGTCGGTGCGGGAGTCGTCCTTCGTGAGGAGCTCCTGGTTGGCGACGTAAGCGGGATCGTTTTGATAATCTTTGAGTTCCGCGAGTCTTCCCAATTCCTTGAGTTCGACGAGCTTCTCGACGGCGAACGCGAAGAACTTGAGCACGTTGGCGTCCAATTTCGTTTCATTCGAGATGGTGTACGGAACGTGAAGGAGGGAGCAGGAAGTGTTGAGAACGATCTGCTTGGCGGAGGCGCGAACCGCGTTGATTTTATCCAACGCCGTCTTGTAATTGCAACGCCAGATATTCTTTCCGTTGACGACGCCCGCGAAGAGGATCTTGTCGGCAGGGAAACCGTTGGCGGCGACGAGTTCAGCGGAACGCTTTCCTTCGACGAAATCGAGTCCGATCGCGTCAAAATTCAAGGAGCAGAGTTCATTATAACAGTCGCGGACGTCGCCAAAGTAGGTTTGAACCAGGACGCGCAAGGAGCCTTTTTTCGCCAAGAGTTTCTCGTAGATGGAAACGAATAGAGCGATTTCGTCGGCGGTCAAGTCAGTAACCAGGGACGGCTCGTCAAGCTGGAGCCATTCGACGCCGAGGGAGTTGCACACGCCGAGGAGCTCTTCGTAAGCGTTGAGGATAGCGGGGAGAAAATCCGCCTTCGTCTTGCTACCGGTCGTTTTGGCGAGCTTGAGGAAGGTAGAAGGACCGACGACGACGGGCTTCGTCTTAATACCGAGCGCTTCCGCCTGACGATACGCGTCGACGAGCGCTTCGCTACGAAGTTTGATCGTCATATCGTCGTCGAGTTCGGGAACCATGTAGTGATAGTTCGTGTTGAACCACTTCTTCATGGTGAAGGCTTTGACGTCCCCCTTCTCTCCCTGATAACCGTGAGCCATCGCGAAATAGACGTCCAAATCGGAGAGGCCGGTGGAGGAGTAACGCGCGGGGATCGCGTTGAGCATGAAGGCGGCGTCGAGCACGCCGTCGTAAAGAGAATAGTCGTCGGAGGGGATGTATGAAACCCCTGCGTCTTTCTGCAACTTCCACTGCGCTTCACGTTGCGCGACGACAGTGTTTTTGAGCTCTTCGGCGGAGATCTCGCCGCGGAAATACTTTTCGGTCGCGAACTTCAACTCGCGACGCGCGCCAATGCGCGGAAAACCAATAATCGAATAATCCATCTTATCTCACATTCTAACTTTACGAGTCGATCACATTAACGTGATGAAATGACGAACAGTTTCTTCGTCTCTAAGGCCCAACATTAGTTGTCATTCATTATAGCGGCTTCTTTCAACCTGTAAAATAATACAAAACGGTGTTTTGCTATAGGCTGAACCTATAGCAAGAGGGGATTACTAAACGCCGCAACGTCTCTTCAACGCTTCGACGTAACGCTGTCCAAAGGTCGTCAGCGCGGCTTTGCGATTCGTCACGTAGCCGATCTCCATATGATCGTCGACGTCGAGAGGCGCCGCGACGATGTTCGGTCCGTTCAACTCCTCGTTAATAACCCCCGAGCAGATCGTGTAGCCGTTGAGCCCGATGAGGAGATTAAAGAGGGTCGCGCGATCGGAGACGACGATATCCTTCGGGCTCTCCAAAGCGCTGAGAATCTCTTCGGAGAAGTAAAAAGAGTTGTGTTCCCCCTGTTCGAAGGAAAGTCTCGGATAATCGGCGAGTTCGTCGAGCGAAATCGACGCTTTCGCCGCCAGGGGGCTTGCGGAAGAAACGAAGACGTGCGGGCGGGCGGTAAAAAGGGGATGAAAGAGCAACTCTTTTTCACGCAACGTCCGGCGCAGAACCGTCTCGTTGAAATGATTCAGATAAAGAACGCCAACTTCGCTTCGCAACTTCGCGACGTCCTCGATCAATTCGTAGGTCTGAGTTTCTCGAATTCGAAAGAGATATTTCTCGCCGCCGTACTCTTTCAGAAGATCGACAAACGCCTCCACGGCAAAGGAATAGTGCTGGGTTGAGACGCAAAAGAGCCTCTTAACGGGAGCGGATCCCATGTATCTCTCTTGAATGAGATTCGTCTGTTCGATAACTTGCCTGGCGTACCCTAAGAACTCTTCTCCCTCGGCGGATAGGACGACGCCCTTATTAGTCCGATTAAAGATGGCGATCCCCAGCTCTTTTTCAAGCTCCTTCACCGCCAACGTCAAACTTGGTTGCGCAATATACAGCTTCTTCGCGGCTTCGCTGATGGTACCCGTTTCGGCGATAACGACGATATATTTTAGCTGAAGTAAAGTCATAGAGATCGAATAAGGGAAGCCTAAATGGTTTATTCAAGTTCCGTGGCGTCGTCTTGCGGTTCGTCCCTCTCCTGGGGGATAGGCGCGACGTCGGCGAGAGGGTTGTGGTAGGGATCGTCGTCCGCGGCGGCGTCTTCTCCATCCTCCGCCCCATCGGAATAGTAATCGAAGGAATTGGGGTCGTCGAAAGAAGCGGAGTCGTAGTAAAGATCCTCTTCGCTCGCGTTTTCCCCGTCGTTGCGGATCGAGGGGGCTTTATCGCGCATAGACTCGACGCCGAGGTCGGTGAAGGGAGCGTTCGCTTCCTTGCCAGCCAACGCGGTCGCCATCGGCGCGGCGAGATGTTCTTGAAGGAATCCGACGACGCGATTGAATTGCATGAGAGCGCCCCTTCCAACGATCGGCATGACGACGACCATTGCGAAGAAGGCCGCGGCAAAGACGTTGACGACGGGGCGCGGGGCTTTTGCGGCGAGGGAAGGCGCGCCTTCGCTTTCGGCGGCGCGGAGCTCCTCGGGAGTCGGAAGCGGATTCTTTTTTCTCACGAAGAGGGATCCGCTCATTCGGTACGCCCACGCGACGAGGATGGTCGCGACGAGATGGATCGGCGCCAAGAGGAGCAAGAATCCCACGACGGAGCGCATCAGAGCGAAGAAGGGTTCGATAAAGAATTCTCGCGTCACGGGGGCAAGCCCCCTTTCAGCCATTTCGACGGTCTCTAAAAAGACGGCAAAAAAGAAGAGTCCAAAAACGGCGAAGAAGAGAAGGATCGACCCGACACAATACTCGAGGAAACGTTTCATGAATGGCCCTCAGGAGTCGCAATAACTCACCGCGCGGCGCGTTAGACGGCAGGAACGCGCCACGCGGTAACGTTCCTTACTTTTCCCAAACAAAGAGCGTTCCGTGCCCAGGAATAATCCAGAACCCTTCTTTTTGGAACGCGTCTTCATTATCGATGATTTTTTCGGAACCGTCGACAGGGGAGACAACCTTCAAGGTATTAAAACCTTGAGGTTTTTCGAAGGTGAGACAGACAGAAGACTCAAAATCCATATTAACCGCCAAAGCGGCGACGGCGTTTCCGTCGAGACGCTCAAATTCACCGACGGCGATTTTTGTCGGTTTGCCGATCTTGGCGTTTCCGGAATATCTCACCTTGAGGGAGGGCAAGACATTGTGAGGAACGGCGGGGAACTGCGGAAGCGACGGAGCCTCTTCGTGGGAATAGATCGGATCCATTCCTAGTTCGGTCGATTTGAAGTTCGCGAGATAGCCGCCGATATTCCTCACTTGGACGTTGACGTCGCGCATGTACATCCAGGTGAGGGTCTTCTTTCCGTCGCGATCGATGGGGGAATAAGTCCATCCGAGGGGATAGTACAAGAACCAGGTCATGGCGCGAGCGCCCGCGGCGAGGGGCAAGTAGGACTGAAGCGCCAACCGCACGGGGGTCGGGGGCGACGATTCTTTCTGAATGCAGAGGCTACTTCCGATGAACCAGATCGGCAAGTTGTACTTCAAAGCGATTCGTCGAACGGTAAAGAGATCGGTGAAGAAGACGTAGGCGCGATTCCAAGCGCGTAAGTCTTCCGAATATTCGATCATATAGTTGTCGTAACTGAGGAATTGAGGTTTAACCTCTTGAACGTATCGTTCCAAATATTCTTCGAAGGAATATACGCCAAGTTGCGAATCGACGTCTGCGCCGATAGTCGACGCGTAACCGGGAAAGAGGTTGATGTAGGCGAGCTTTCCAGGGGCGTACTTTTTGACTGCGGCAACGGCGGCGGCAAGCGCTTTGAACTTGTACGCGCCGGGTTCGTCGACGATGTAATAGCCGATCACGTTGGGAAGATCTTTCGTCTCGTTAACGACCTTTTCGATCGTTTCGTCGATTTTTGCGCATTTAGCGGCGATTTCTTCCGCTGTGAGCTCTCGATCGTCGAAGATCTCCACGCCCGCTTCATAAAGGCAAAGGAGGCCGTTTTTATTCGCTTCATTCGCCTTGTCGACAGTATCGACAAAGGCGGAGAGAGTGAACTCGCATTCGCGCATCGAAGACATGGAGTCTTCGAGGCTCTGAAACTCGGCGCCCCAACTTTGGAGATGATCCCATGGAAAGAGTGGGAAAAGCCCTTGTGGAGGGGAATAAGGCTCCAGTCCGAGTGACTCAGCCGTCGCGGAGGTATCCCAGGACGGAGTTTTCGCGTCTTGCGCCTGGAGAGAAGCGGAATTGAAGGAAGCGTTCGCGCCAAGAAATAATGCCGCGAAGATTCCAAGCCAATATGGGGTAACGTTCATCTTAGTAGCTCCTGAATAATGACCGTTTTACAAAGGATTATTCAAGATTGTATCTTCACGAGAAGCAAAAAACAATAAAGAGGGCGCGCGTCAAGGAAAAAGAAGGATTGAAATGGTTCTTTTTCCCAAAATTTCAGAAATAAGGACTCGACAAACAAGGTCGCTCGATATAGAATGCGATAGTTAGGTTTTCGCTTAACGTGTTTTGATCGCGGGGTGGAGCAGTTGGTAGCTCGCGAGGCTCATAACCTTGAGGTCGTAGGTTCAAGTCCTGCCCCCGCAACTTTTGTTTCGGCGTATTTATTTCGTCGGGACGCGGCGTTTTGCGCGAACGTTAAATAGCGCGTTTTGATCGCGGGGTGGAGCAGTTGGTAGCTCGCGAGGCTCATAACCTTGAGGTCGTAGGTTCAAGTCCTGCCCCCGCAACTTTTGTTTCGGCGTATTTATTTCGTCGGGACGCGGCGTTTTGCGCGAACGTTAAATAGCGCGTTTTGATCGCGGGGTGGAGCAGTTGGTAGCTCGCGAGGCTCATAACCTTGAGGTCGTAGGTTCAAGTCCTGCCCCCGCAACTTTCGAGTCGTCTTCGAGACGTCTCTAATTCATTCTTAGCCGTTCTATTCGTAGGGCGGCTTTTTTTATTGACTGCGTAGGGGCGCGCCCCCTGTATTTAGGAGATCTACCCAATGGCAGAGAAACCGACGCCACGCGATTATTTCAAGTCGTTCGACGTACTCAACGTCAACGGCAAAAAATACGGATACTATCGTCTAGGCGCGCTTGAGGAACAAGGACTAACACGCCTATCCTCCCTTCCTTACTCCATTCGCGTGTTGCTTGAAGCGACGCTTCGCAGTTGCGACGATTTCGTCGTCACAGAACAGGACGTTAAGAATCTCGCGAGCTGGACACCGGAAGTCGCGTCCTTCGAAATTCCCTTCAAGCCCGCGCGCGTGATCCTTCAGGACTTCACCGGCGTTCCCGCGGTCGTCGACCTCGCCGCGATGCGTTCCGCGATGAAACGTCTCGGCGGCGATCCAGAAAAGATCAATCCGCTCATTCCCGTCGACGCGGTCGTCGACCACTCGGTTCAGACGGACTACTTTGGCGCGGCGGACTCTCTCGAAAAGAACGTTCAGCGTGAATTCGAACGCAACGCCGAGCGTTACTCTCTCCTGCGTTGGGCTCAGCGCTCCCTCGATAACTTCAGCGTCGTTCCGCCGACGGTCGGAATCATCCACCAGGTGAACCTCGAATACCTCGCCAAAGCGGTGGTCGCGGGAAAAAACGCGGAATCGGACGCTCAAGGTCTCGACGGGGTTCTCTATCCCGACAGCGTCGTCGGTACGGACAGCCACACGGTCATGATTAACGGTCTCGGCGTCCTCGGCTGGGGCGTCGGCGGAATCGAAGCGGAAGCGGTCATGCTTGGTCAGCCCTATTACATGCTGGCGCCGCAAGTCGTCGGCTTCGAACTCAAGGGACGTCTCTCCGCAGGCGTGACGGGAACGGATCTTGCGCTCACGATCGTTCAGACGCTACGCAAGGAAGGCGTCGTCGGCAAATTTGTCGAATACTTCGGGGACGGCGCGACGCAACTCGACGTGGCGGATCGCGCGGTTCTCGCCAACATGGGCCCCGAATACGGAGCGACGACGGGCTTCTTCCCGATCGACGAAAAAACGCTCGAATTCATGCGCGCGACGGGTCGCGACGAATCGCAAATCGCGCTTGTCGAAGCCTACGCGAAGGCGCAAAGTCTTTTCCGCGCGCAAGACGCTCCGACGCCCGCGTACACGAAAGTCTTCACCCTTGATCTTGCGACGGTCGAACCGTCTCTCGCGGGACCGAAACGTCCTCAAGATCGTATTGCGTTGCGCGATATGAAAGCGGCGTTCCAGAAATCGCTTCGCGCTCCTCTTCAAGAACGCGGATTCGCGCTCTCCGACGAAGAATGCGCGAAAAAGGCGACCGTCGTTTGGGACGGCTCCGACTGCCCCGAGTCTCCGCGCCTTCCCAAGAGCGGAACGAACGAAATCGGTCAGGGCGCGGTCGTCGTCGCGTCGATCACCAGCTGCACGAACACGAGCGCCCCGCGCCTCATGATCGCGGCGGGTCTCCTGGCCAAGAAAGCGGTCGAACGCGGGTTGCAACCGAAGCCGTACGTTAAGACCAGCTTCGGTTCCGGCTCTCGAGTCGTCGTCGACTACCTTAAAAAGGCGGATCTCCTCGCGCCTCTCGAAGCGCTCGGATTCAACGTCGTCGGTTTCGGTTGCCTTACCTGTATCGGCAACAGCGGTCCCCTTCCAGAGCCCGTCGCGAAGGCGGTCGTCGAGAACGATCTCGTCGCCTCGGCGGTTTTGAGCGGCAACCGCAACTTCGAAGGACGCGTCAATCCTCTCGTCAAAGCGAACTACCTCGCCAGCCCTCCGCTCGTCGTCGCCTTCGCGCTCGCGGGCACGACCGATATCGACATGACGACAGAACCTGTCGGCTACGACAAGGACGGACGCCCCGTCATGCTCTCGGAAATCTTCCCCTCGAACGAAGAAATCGACGCGATCGCCAAAGACGCGCTCGACGGCAAGACGTACGCCGCCAACTACGCGGGCGTCGCCAACTCCAATCCTCTTTGGAACGCGATTCCGACGAAAGAAAGCGAACTTTACGACTGGGACGAATCGAGCACGTATATTCAGGAGCCGCCGTTCCTCGCAGAAATGACGCGCGAAGCGCAACCCCTTGCGCCGATCGTCGGCGCGCGCGCGCTCCTCAAACTCGGCGATTCCGTCACGACTGACCACATCTCCCCCGCGGGGGCGATTAAAGCGGATTCCCCCGCCGGGCTCTTCTTGACGAACGCGGGCGTGGCGCAGCGCGACTTCAACAGCTACGGTTCGCGTCGCGGCAACGACCGCGTCATGACGCGCGGCACCTTCGCGAATATCCGCATCCGCAACCTTCTCGCACCCGGCACAGAAGGAGGCGTGACGAAATACCTCGGTCAGACGGCGAACGACGGCCCCGTCGAGAGCGTCTACGACGCCGCGGTAAAATATCGCGCGACGCAAACGCCCCTCATCGTCCTCGCAGGCGCGGAATACGGCACGGGGAGTAGCCGCGACTGGGCGGCGAAAGGCACGACGCTCCTGGGCGTTCGCGCGGTTCTGGCGACAAGCTTCGAACGCATCCACCGCGGCAATCTCGTCGGCATGGGCGTCCTGCCCCTCGAATTCGTCGACGGAGAAAGCTGGAAGTCGCTCGGTTTGACCGGCACGGAAATTTTCGATATTCCGACGATCGATCGCGATTTTACCCCGCGCGGTATCCTCGAGATCACGGCGACGTCGACGGAACCCGAAACGGCTGGCAAGAAGACGGTCTTCAAAGCGTGCGCGCGTATCGACGCCAAGGTCGAGCTCGAATACTACCTCAACGGCGGCGTCTTGCAAACCGTTCTGCGCCAGCTCCTCTCTCGCTTAAATAACGGCTGATAGGTCGCGTCCATAGAAAGAAAACCCGAAGCAGTCGTAGGCTTCGGGTTTTTTATTTCCCTTCTCCGATTCGTCGGAATCGAACCGCAAAAAAGAACCGAAACCCTGAAGATCTCGGTTCCGAATGAAACGGAATACTCCTCACTCGCTCTTAGGGGGAATCGCCCAACGGAGCGTTTTTTCGGCGAAGCCTTGCAAGGTCGGCCAAACGCCCGACGTGGGCCTCGTCCCTTCGGCGTCAGTAGCGACGACGGGCAGCTTCGGGGGATAGACGTTTTTCAGCCCGAATTCGCGCGCGACGATCACCGAGACGACGACGTCTTTAAACCACAATCCGCAGGCAAGCTCTTCCGGGGACGCGAACGCGTACCATCCCTCGCAAACTTTCTCGAAGGAGCGGAGCAACTCGGCGCGAGTCAGCGTCTTGGCGCCCCCCGCCGCGCGAAGCTTGACGTAGACGTCTTGCAACTCGAGCACGCGATCGGCGAGAACTTCGAGGATCCTTTCCTTATTCGCGTCGGAAGTGGAATCGTACGTCTTACCGTATTCTAGAAAGCACTGAAGGAGGAGCGTCTGGATATTCTTTTCGAATTTCGTCAACTTTTGATCGGAGTTCTTCGCGGCTTCGATCGCCTCTTGGCGTCGCGCAAGGAGGGACGCGGTCGGTTTAATGTCGGTTGAGAGCACGTAGATCGACTCGGAGTCCGATTCGCGCTTGACGACGTAATCGATTCTGAAGTACGAAGGGCGACTGCGCGCTCCGTCCCAGCGGAGGATCTCGCTATCAGAATCGAGCAACAAGGCGTGGACGATATTTTTGAGTTTCGGGGAAAGAACAAATTCCTTTTCGGGCTCGTCTTTCCGCGCCTTCCCTTCGCCGTTCTCCTTATCGGAGAATTTATCGAGATAAAAATTGACAAGATCGGCGCGCGTTTCCGGGGTCTCTTCGCTAAAATCGCGCAGGGTAAGCCAGCTAATCGCCTCGGTTTTGGTCGCGTTTTCCACGTCGATCGGAGCGGAGCTCAATCGGTAAACGCGGAATCCGACATAACCCGCCGCTATCAGAATCAAGATCGCCGCAACGTTCAGAGCGCGCCAGACGATTTTCATCGGTTTTCGTTTAGCGCACTCGGCGGTTAGCGGTTCTTTCTCCGGTTCGTTCATTATATTTCTCCTTAGCGAAGCATCCTTCGCTCTTAAAATCAGCGTCGGCGCGATCATTTGACACGCTTCCTTCGTTATAATACATAAATGCGATATATTTTCTATGTAAGAATCCAAAAAATTTCTAAAAAAAGGCAAAAGTAGACAAAGAGATTAGAAAAACTATTCTTTCACAAATTGAAAGGGATATAATTAGAGTGGGAAATTGCGCGGCGTCGGTACGGGTAGACCTATGTTCTTGCCGCGATGAATTGGCGCTTTTCATACGCATCGAGATCCGGAAGGAGCACAACAATGAAGATCGCTTTGGCGACTCAATCGACCTTTGCGCGTTTGGCGCGTCTTACTTCCTGGCTTTGTGTCCTTTCGTTCATTCCGTGCGTCTCTTCTTTTGCGCAACCGGGACAGCCGGGAGGAGGCAAGGCTCAGGACGCGACCGGGCCGTCGTCGGTCGCGAAGAAAGAGGACGAGGCGAAAAAGCAAATCGCGCCGTTTTTTGTCGCCCAACCGTCGAAAGACCTTCCCGGCGAGGCGTTGACCCTCGACCGACTCCTTTACGGCGTGTATTCGCCCAACGAACGTTATCGACGTTTGATCGCGTTTTGGGATCTGTCTAGTAAGAACGCGTATTACAACCTTTGCGTACAGGTGGAAGTCTACGCGGGTGAATGTGCGACGGTGATAGAGAAACAGGGCGGCGGTCAAGGCGAAGCGGCGCAACTCGCGGCGTCGGCGCGCGAGATAGCGGCGCATCGACGCGAGCTGGCGCGATTGGATCTCGTGGAGAGCCAACGCCGCTTCGACGCGTCTTTCAGTTCGAGCCAAGGGCGCCAAGCGGCTCAAGCGCGTGCGGCGGCCAAGGGGGGAACGACGTCGGGCGCGGCGCTCTACCTTCCTTCAACGCTCCCCTCCACGGACGTTTTCGAAACGCGCTACGAAGAGATCGCGCAAACGCGCGGCGCGTCTGCCGAGGCCGCGCGACTCAACGCGCTCCTCCCCTTGCTCTATCAAACGCTTCAAGCGCGCGCGGGACAAGCGGCGCGCGAATTTGAAGTTCTTGTCGCGCTCTTCCAGTCCTCTGGCGTCAGCCCGTCGGCGCTCCTCGGAACACTCGACCGTTACCTCGAGGCGATGACGAAAGTCGTCGAAAGCGCGATTCAATACAACCAAGCGATCGCCTCCTACTCGATTCAAACCACCCCGTCGAACGTCGTCGGCTCCGCGTTCCTCGCGACGATCAATCAAAAGCCGTCAATCGACGCGTCGAATGGCGCCGCGCAGGATCGACAAGAGCCCCAAGGAAAACAGGGGCAACGCCCCCCTCAGGGACAACAGCCTCCTCAAGGTCAGCAACCTCCTCAGGGACAGCCGCCTCAAGGACAAAATCCGTCGACGCCCCCAAGCTCTCCGTCCCCCGACGACGCGCTTGATTTTTCAGACGCCTCTCTCTCCTCTTCAGCTACGACAAATTCCGATTCGATCAAACAAGTCGGTCACGAAGAAGCGTCGCCCTCCGCGGAGCCCGCCCCCGCGCCGCTCGCCGAAGCGACGCCCGGCGTTGCGCCTACGCCCGCCGAACCGATTCCCGCGCCGACTCAGTCTGATTCCCCCGTTCCGGATTCCTCCTCCGCGCCTCAATCTCCTGAAGGCGAGGCGACGCCTTCTAGCAACGAATCCGCGGCGTCTTCCAACGTCGCGTTTTCTTCGTCGTCCGAATACGTGATCCGCGGTCAAGAACCGTCGGGGCCTCCCGCGCCGCCGCAAGAAAACGCGCCGAATAAAGACGCCGCCGTCAACCTTGCGCAAGCGCTCTTCGCGATCGAAGCGCCGCAACCCCAAAATGGAGCGGAAGCCCTTTACGAACGCCTCTACACGCTCCACGAAGCGTTGAATCGCGCGGATTCCGCCTTCTCGTCGCGCGTAGAAACAACGAACGCCTATTGGCGTCTTCAGGGAGCGCAAGCGCGTCTTCGTGTGGAAAAGATCGTATTCCAGAACTACGTGCGTCTAAACCAGAAATTTTCATCGCGCGCCAGTCTCGCTTCGGCGCTAGAAGAACAGGCGCGCGTCGCGGAAGCGAAGTCCGTCGAGCGTCTCTTTCAGACGGAGCTCATGCGTCTCATGGGCGTTTCGATCGACGTCGGAGCCTACCCTCTCGCGGCGTCCTATCCCTTCGCGGGGGACAACCACGCGCTTTTGGAACGTGTGAAGAATCAGAGCGACGTCGGGGAACGCCTCGCCGGTGAAGTTCGAGAACTTATGGCGTACGCGGAGCGTCTTCCGGCGCCGGGCGCGCTTCTTAACGTCGACGCGCAGTCGGCGGGCGTACAAGACGAAGACCTCTACCTCACAAGTCTCGAAAAAAAACGCGAGTCTGCGCTCCTCTTCATCGATCAGGTCGTGCGCGTCAATCTTCTGATCTCCAACCTCGCGTCTCGATACTCCAACTCTCTCAGCGCGGATAGATACGCGGATCTCCTTCTCGGTCGTTCTCTCTGACCCTTTATTGCTTTAGGACGAGATCAAATTTTCTAATTTTGCGGATTTTTCTAACGTGTCGTTTTCATTTTGCCGAAAAGGATAGTAGACGTTAGACCGTCATGGATGGCGGTCGTTGGCGCTCAGAAATACATGGACGGAACTATGACGACTCGACGAAAATTATTATTAGCGTTTATACTTAGCGCGTTCTCGTCGTTGACGCTTGCGAGCGCGACGGGTTGCGCCGGCGCGTTAATGATGCCCTACTACTTGATCTACGGCACGGATTCTCCCGCTGTCTATCAGGACGAGGTGAGCGACATTCCGAAAGGTTCGAAGATGGTCGTGATCTGCCGTTCGAATCTTAATCTTTTCGGAAGCGCGAATCCTAACGCGGATCTTTCGACAGGTATCACATACGTCGTCTCGAACAACATTAAGGGCAAGAAAAAAAAGAAGCTTGAATGGATTCCTTTTTCGAAAGTCGAAGAGCTCTTTGAAGAGGAAGAGTTTAACACGATGAGCTTCGAAAAAATGGGCGCGAAGCTCGGCGCGGATTATGTGATCGGCGTCGAGATCGACTCCTTCGAGACGCACCACTCGACGCAATTCTACCAAGGCTCGTCCAAGGTTCTTGTTCGCCTCGTCGACGTGAATAAACAAGAAACGGTCGTGCGCGAATCGATGCCCGAG
>CAVGEG010000040.1:0-1226 GCA_963628165.1 Paratractidigestivibacter sp.
ATGTTGCAGTATAGGGATTTTCAAGTCTTTCTCCTTTTCGTCTAGTTGTCTTTTTCGTTGTTTATTGAAACAACACGTTGTAGAAACAGACAGGCAGGAGAAAGAATAAGAGCAAGCGGATACGCGTTGTAAATCATTGTATTTATTTACTTTGCGTTTAGTGGAGCTGACCGGGATCGAACCGGCGACCTTCGGCTTGCAAAGCCGACGCTCTCCCAGTTGAGCTACAGCCCCTGCGATTCGCCGCGCGACGTCTCCGACGCACGACGAAACTATTGTAGTATGGGAACGCGACGCTTCAAGGGGCGCAATCCCACCGCCGTTAAAAATTCGAAGTCAAGTCCGCTTCTCGACGCTGCGCTTTTTCTTCTTCAAGGCGCTTCTCAAGATCGCGCTCGAACTCCTCGTAATAGCGCACTGGCTCGTCCCCGCTGTCTTCGTAGCGCGTCTGGATGCTCTGAAGCTCCGAAAGATAGTTGCGACGAAGACTGAGAGGACTCAAAATCTCCGCGTGCGCGCCAAATCCGAGCAACCAGCGGAAGAACATCTTCCCCGTCTCCGTCTTCAATACCACGATCTTCGCACCGCTCTTGCACGTCGTCACCGACTGAATCGACCTGAGACGCTCTTCTTCCACTATGCGCGCCGCGTAGCCCGTGAAGCGAATCGTCACCTCGCAAACGCCTTCGCCCGTCACGAACGGCATCACCGAATTCGAGAGATACTTCTCGACGTCGAACGCCGAACGCTTCGACTTGCGCGCCTCCAAAAGCTCCGCGCCCGAAAGACGATCCACCTTCCAGACCTTCACCTTCTTGTCGCGACGGCAGAAACCGATCAGGTAGATCGCGTTCCCCCAGTAGATGAAGTTGTACGGATCAATCTCGTACGTCTTCGAACGCAACGACTTCAACGAACGATACTTGATCTGCAACGCACGACCCTTAATCATCGCTTCCAACGTCTTGTCGATGAGCGTGCGCATCTCCTTTGAATAATGTAGCTCCGTCGGGTCAAAACGATAGAAGAAGGGCGCCACGCGCTCCGCGTACTTGACCGTCTCGTCAGTCAAAACGTCCTTGATCTTCTCGCGACTCTTCTGCAAATCTTCCCAGATCTTCGTCCCGCGAAGAGGCGACGTAAGCGTCTGCGCAACGTATATCGCCAACAACTCGTCGCGGTTCAGACTCAAGCCAAACGTGATGTTCGACGCCTCAATATAATAT
>CAVGEG010000040.1:1236-8542 GCA_963628165.1 Paratractidigestivibacter sp.
ATATAATATCGTTTGCGACCGTGCGCCTCGTTCCTCGTCTTAATCGCGGAATTGCCGAAGACGTACGATATCGACTTCAAATCACGCTTAATCGTCTTCGTGCTCACGTTGAAATTTTCCGCCAACTCCTCCAGCGTCCAGCCGTAGGATCGGAGCTTCTCTTCCCTGAAAGCGCGGTCTTTACGTTCTTCCCCAGCCTTCGCCAAAGCGCGGATCATATCCCATTGACGCTTCAAGACGAACTTGAGTTGACGATCATCGTCGCTCTCGTTATCGGAGCTGGAGTCCTTCGACCTGCTTTCTTCCGATTTCATCGCTGAATTCGCGCCCTCCCCGTTGGTCGACCGCAACTTCTTCGACGCCTCGGTTTCTATTTCGCGTTCATTCCTTTCGGATCGCGTCGCTTTGTTTTTAATCGCCATTCCAAAGACTCCTTCATCGAAATTAGTGAGCTTTTATAAATTGCCCTCCATTATACCGAAAATAACTAAAAAGCCAATACCTTCCAAGCGTTACCGTATGTAGCTATCTTAAAACTTCGTCAAAAACAATCCCTCAAAAGGACGCGCGTTGTCCTTTCTATAAAATAATCAGCCTCCCTCTATTTCTGGACTTAGGAAACCCTTATCTGTAAAATAAAAAACGCGGATTCTCTCGAAACCGCGTCTTATATTTTTTCAATATCCTGCGTCTTTTTTCTATTTTTTGCTTATTCGCGCCATAACTCCGCTATCCACGGCGTCTTCTTCACCGCTCGAAGACCTGCCTTGTTACGCCAACCCTCCAGCACGCAGTCCGGATTCGGGTTCCCGTGGAAGACGATCACCTTGACCCCCTCGCGGCGACGCGGCTCTTGGAAATAACCAAGCGGGAACGGACGCATGAAGCTCCTTTTAAAGCTCAAGCACCAGTCCGGAGCCCAGTATTTCAGCGGCTCGTCCCTACGGATCGCCCAACTCAAATACGCCTGCTCGTTCCGATGCGCCGCATACACCGACTCGCGATTCTTCAGAAAATACTCCAACACGTCTGGACGTGAACCGATCTCAAAACGAAAGACCGACGAATTACCGATCCCCGTACCCTTCAAGTTCCAGTCTTCAATAATCCGAAACCCGCCCGGATCGTCCTCAAAAAACGGATCGAGCTTGTCCGCGATCACCACGTCCAAATCCAAGAAAAGCGCCGTCCCTTCAAGATCCTCCAACCGCTCCTGGAAAAGCGTCAACTTTCGCCATCCGCGCTCCGGTCGACCGTCGAGCCCCGTCATCTCCGGAAGAGGACGCGTCTCAATCCCCTCGTTCAGACCCGTCGTATCCTCCGTAAAACAGACAAAACGATAGTACCCCGACATATTCCTCTTCACGCTCGCCGCCAATATGTTGACGTATCGCGCCGAAAACTTCGTTCCCCATTTCATGCAGATTATGTTTCTCATCGTCGTGTCTCCTTTCGCTTTCAGTCCTTGAACGCTCGCGCGTCCTTCTTTCCATCCTCAGTCGTCATGGAGTCGCGTTCGTCGCTCCGCGTCCCGTTCCAGTTAAGAAACGCCGGCGTCAGAATAAGCGCGACGACTATATGAAGAAATCCGATCATCACCCCCGCGCGCGCCAACGCTTGCCATCCCTGCTCCGGCGCGACAAGCCAGCACAAAAAGACGCACGAAATCGAAAGTCCCGCGCATCCCGTCCCCAAGACGTATTCCCTCGAAAAGAGACGCGCCTTCGGATCGCGTTCCAGTTCGCGCGCGAGCCCCTCTCCCGAGACAAAACCCAGCGCGAGCGACGTCGGGAAGATCAGCCAGTTCACCGGGTTCACCCCCATATGGAAGAGCCCCGCGACGCCCGCGGTCGCAACAAGCATGAGCGCCGGGGACAAAAGCGCCGCCAACGTCTGCTTCGCGTTCCGGTAACGCGCCCAGCCCCAAACGCCAAAGATCGCGAAGAGAGCCCCAATGCAGACGTTCCCCATTTTCGACGACTCCGACCACGACTCCACCGCAAGAACCGCGGGGCCCGTCGCCTCCGAATCGACCGCGCGAATATTGGAATCGAACGCTCTTAACGCACCCGGCGTCGAAAGTCGCGCAAGGGAGTAAACCCACACGATCACGCGTCCCGAGTCTTCCGCGATATAACGTCGTTTGAGCGTCGGCGAAAGGTCGTCGATCGTCGGCGCTCGCGGCGTCGTCTGTTCTTTGAGAAGATAGAGGCGCTCGAGCGTTCCCACAGCGATCAACCGCGCGAAGGCGTCGAGGCGCGTCGCGAGCTCTTCGTCGGAGAGCGCGTCGATCTGCTTGCGCGCCACGTCGAGAATATCGAGCGCGCCCTTCCCTTCTTTCGACGACGCCGACGTCTCTTTCACTCTCTCCGAAATCGCGTCCAAAGACGCAAGAAACGCCTTTCTCTCGGGGAGCGGAATCGCGCCGATCTCGGGTTCAAGCCCCGCGAGCGCGTCGGAAAGGCGCTCTACCGCGATAATCTCGTCGGGGCCGACCTCCGGAATGCGCGACGTGACGTCGTCGATCACGAGCGTCTCCACTTCCGCAAACTTGTCTCGAAGCGTTCGCGCTTCCTGCGCGTCGCGCGCAAAGACGCACGCGTTCAACGCCGCGCTTTCAAGGTACTGCGCCGATGCGTCGTCCCCCTGAAAGACCTTCGACGTCGGCGCGTAAAACGCGTAATGCGTCGGATCCGTCTCGACCTTCGAGACGCCGTACGCCAAACCGATCGCGCCGATCGTCGCCGCAACGCTGCAAACGCGCAAGAAACTCCCCGCGGACTCCAAGGTTATCGACGCGCGTTTGACGCCCGGCGTCGATTTGAAGGGATTCGCGCCGTCGATCAATCTCAGCGCGGCGGGAAGCGCCGTCGCGACAACCAGCGCCGACAAGAACGCGCCGCCCCCCAACACGACGAAAAACGCGCGCTTCGAAGGCTCGATCAACGCCGCCGGAACGCACAAAACCAAAACCGACGTTCCCAACGACAAAATCCCGACCCCGACGTTTGACCCCGTGAGGACAAGCGCTTCGCTCGCCGACCGAATCTCGCGACGCGTCGCCGTGTATTTCCCCAGATAACTCGCGACAAAGAGGATCGCCGCGCAGATCAGCAGCGCCGATTGCGGCGCGTCGTCCAGGGAGAAGGAGCCGACGGCGAAAGTCTGCAGACCGAGGGTCAGCGCGGCGCAGAGCAAGAGCGTCCCCACGGCGAGGAACGCGTAGACCGCGCGACCAAAGAACGCCCAAAAGAAGACGAAAACGCCGACAAGAGCCAACGGAAGCGCCGTCTTCCCCGCGCGGAGGAACGCGTCGCGCTCTCGCGCCGCAAAGAAGGGGAGCCCCGTCGCTTCGACGTCGATTCCCGGATTATTCTCTTCCAGGCTCTCGGCGATTCGCGCGACTTCGTCAAACGCGTAGCGTCGATCGCGCGACGAAAGCCCTTGCTTCATCGCGAAGGTCACGAATCCCCCTTGGGCGCCGTCGCGCGCATAGGTCGCGTAACGCTCCTCTTGCAGAGCTTTCGGAGCGGTCGCCTCGACGCCGGACGCGACGGGAGAGCGCATCTGCGCGGGGGAGCGCGTCTCGAGAGACGTCGCGTCGACGACCGCGCGCGCGAAGGTTAGGATCGCGTCGAAATTCTCTGGCGCGGCGTCGGCGAGAGCGGCGGAGACGGCGGGAGAATTGAGGGAGTCGAGAACGCCGAGGGGAGCGGGGGATTCGGTCTGCCGAGCAAGTTGGAGCGCGTACGCGTCGGGGGCGAATTCGTCCCACTCGCCTTTCTGGATGCGGAGCGCGGTCGCGGCCAATTCTTCCGCCTTTTTCATCTCCTGCGCGTCGTAGAAGAAAGCGCGATTCTCCTTGAAGGATTCGGAATCGAGGGAACGATAGACGATTTCGAAGAGTTCGGGGCGCGCGTTGAGTTCATTCCAGACAAAGTCGAGCGCGTTTTGTATCTGTTTCGGGGAGACGTTCTTGGCGTTCCCTTCGACGATGAGCTGGCATTCGGCGCGGTCGGCGACTTCGCGACGGAAGAGATCGTCAAGAGCGAAGAGAGGCGTTCCTTCCCTCGCGGAATAGCGCAACGCGGTCGGCGCGTTCTCCAGATAGCAGAAGGAGAAGAAGAGCGCGACGACGGCTAAGAAAGCGACAACGGCGAGGGTCGTCGCGGGCGCTCTCACGACGACGCGAGCGAGCGCGTTCGACGGACGAGATAGAATCGGCGGCGTCTTCGGTTTGGGCGCAAAAGGGTCCCTCTGACGAGAGGTCGACTCTTCCTTAAGACTTTGGCTCATCTCGTTCCCCTTTCGATTCGGGCGTTTTCGTACGAATCTCGACGTTTATCCCAGTTTTTAAAGTGTTCGACGTATTTCTTGTTATACCCCTCGAGGTTCTCGTCGAGGAGCCTCTTCATCGGCGTTTTTTTCTGCGCCTTGTACGCCTCTTCAGTCGATATTCCCGCCTGACGCTCTTTGCGCAAGGTCGCCAAATACCGCACGAGGAGATAATGCGTGTCGCGCGAATAGTGGATCAAAAAATGCACCCATGACCAGGATTCGCGATACTCGCGCGCGTGCATTTCGTCAACGCGCGTGAGCTTCTCAAGACGCGCTAGCGAAGGGGGCGAACTGAAGAATCCGGAGATATTTTCTTCGGCGACTTTCAGATACGGATTGCGAAACCCGCGTTCCCCAGGGGGCGTCTCAAAATATTTCGCGAGCCCTTCGTCGAGCCAGATCGGCACGTGACGCAGGGTCGAATTCAGGTACGCGTGCGTCATCTCGTGGCGAATGTTGACGATCATCTTCTCGTCCTTCTGCACCATGAGGACGCCGGGATTCTCCCCTTGGCGAACATAGAGCGCGGGGCGATCTTGCGGGGCGCCGGGAAAGACGGTTTTGACGAAGGCGCGGTAGGAGGTTCCGTCTTTGAAGAGGCACAGGACGATCTTTTCGCGCGTCTCGGGGATCCCGAGGTAGTTGACCAAATCGATTTGTAGCTGAACGATCTCCGCCTGAAGGCCTTGGACGGAATCAAAGGGGAAGTTTGATTCGCAGACGACATGTCCCAGCGCCATGCTGTAGGGCAGGAGGGAGGAGAAGGTCGGCGAGAGATCGATTTCGTCCGTCGCGGGAACCTGCGTCGCCGTCGTGGGGTTATAGGCGGATCCCGCGCGCGGGGGGGCGGAGGCAGAACGAGCGTCGGCGGCTCGGGAGGGTCTCTTTTCGTAGGCGATCGGTCGGGTTTCATCGCGCGTTTCATGCGCCTTTTCGATCTCTTGTAGCTCTTCTTCGGAGATCTTCTTGCCCGGTTTGCTCAGAAACGCGGGGGTCGGAATTGCGGGTAAGGAGGGCTTCGGAAGCGGAATGCTGAAGTCAATAGCGCCGACGGTCGTCGCGCAAAGCGTAGCGACGAGAATGACGCCGCGTCGGATCAACGATGGTAGAAACGACATACCTCTCCCTTTCTTCCGGTAAATGAATCGCGCCTATTCCTTAGGCGCCGTCGTTACTTTAAGAAAAAAGCGTGAGAAAAACAAGCGAAAAAACGGGCGGAGAAAATCGCTCCGCCCGTCGTAGGGTAAAGGTAAGGGCAAGTTGAAAGGCGTCGCGAGAAAACGCGGCGCAAAGGGGTCATTTTCCAGGCGCCTCGGCGTAGAATTCGTCGATCGCTTGGAACGCGCAGTCGGGACGGTCGGAACCGAACCCCATCGTTCCGAGGTTGAGGAGTTCCTTGTGGAACGCGACGTCGGTCGCGAGTTCGGGGCACGTCTTAGTGCGCCACGGCATCGTTTGGAACTCGATCCCGCGTTCGCGACATTCGTCGGCGCAGGCGCGAATGCAAGAAGCGCTCGGCTTGAGCGCGCCGTCGGCGTCCTTCGTCACATGAATCTGCAGACGCTTGATTCCGGCGAAGTCGTTCTTGCGTAGCAATTCAAAGCGCTTTTCGACGTCCGTGTCCGTATAGGAGCCGAGCCCCATCCAAAGCGCCGTGTCGTAACATTCGGCGTTGATCTTCACCCAGCGCTGGAGATCCGCTTCGGAGCCGGACGTGAGGATCACCTGTTCGCACACGTCGACGACCGCGTCAGAAAGCTTCTGGAAATCGACGTTCTTCACGTCGATCACAACTTTGCGTTTAGCGTCCGCCTTGAGGGCTTCGACGATTTCTTCGATCGAGAGGACGCGTTCGCCGCGGTGTTCTTCCCCGCGGAAGACGCCGATATCGAGCTTCCGCACCTCGTCGTACGTCATCTTCTCGACGCTCGACTTGCGAATCTCTTCCGATTCGTTCGGACAAACCCGCTGGAAGTTACCGTCGTGGAACATCATGATCCGCCCGTCCTTCGTCGTGCGAACGTCGACCTCGGGAACGCCCCCCATCTTCCACGTCAGTTCCAACGAAGACAAACAGTTTTCCGGGGCAAGGTCCCCCGCGCCGCGGTGTGCAACGACGGTGATCGTGTCGCGCGGTTTGCTTCGAATCGTCCACTGCGCGTCCCCATCGGCGGCGAAAACGCAGGCGGAAGCGGTCGCGAGAAGAGCCGCGAACGCCGTCGTCGCATATCGGAAGAAATGTGTCATGAAGCTTCTCCTTGAATCTCTCAATATGAAATCAAAAAGGGATCGGACGCGGCGTCGCGTCGATCCCACGTAGAAACGTTTTGTTTATTGAGCGCTATCTTCCATGCCGCCGTCGACGTCGGGAAAATCGCCGCCGGTTGTCACAAAGCCACCGCGGCTCCAGAAGTGACGACGTAGCGTGTCGAACGCGCCAAAAACGCGATTCGGCTCGGGCATATTCTCCATCACGAGCTTGCCGTCGGTCAAGTCTTTGGTGAAGAGAGTGATCGTTCCGACTCCTCCTCTGAAGTATTTCTGGAATAAGGTCTGTTCGCTCCGAATATCCTTGATCTCGCTAATATGCAACGAGTCGATCTTCTTATTGAAGACGCCGCGCGTCTTCAATAATGTCGAGGCGCGAATATTATCAGGATCGACTTTTAGCTCGTAATAAACGCCATAAACGGCGCAGATCCAAGCCCACCCGCGCCAAATCCAGAGCGCGAAAGGAATAATCATGCAGATAATCCAAATCCAGAGGATTTTAGACCACGTTTTAGCGACGGATCCGGAAGCGATCTCGGCGGGAACCGTATCAGGGTCGACGGGATCCAAAGCGGTCTCGACAAGCTCGGATAAACCTCCTCCTACCTCGGCGTTTTCCTGCGCGGCCTCCTCTACCACAACGTCGGCGACGGCGTCAGACGTCGGGACGACCTCTTCGGAAGCGTCTTCGGCGGCC
>CAVGEG010000040.1:8552-9144 GCA_963628165.1 Paratractidigestivibacter sp.
AGCGTCTTGTGCGAAGGCGCGTTGCGTCTCAAAACTCCACGGCAGAAACGTCGTTTCGACGGACGTCGCCTCGGAGCTCTCCGCAGGCTTCGCTTTTTTCAATTCGTTACAACTCAACTTCATCGCAAGCGCCATGAAGGCGATCGTAATGAGAGCGAGAAGGAAATACTCGGGATAGAACGCTTTGAAAGACGGCCTTCCTTGACGCCATTCGTCAGTCAACGCCGCATTATTCTGATTAGTAGTCATGAGACACTCCTTTTAAGCTCCGGAGAAAATCGCGACAATTCCCACGCGATCTTCGCGTCTGATATTATATAGCATGCAACGATAAAATACAACACTTAAAGATACGCGCGTATTTCCATAAAATTCGCGCGAGAAGGCGCGCCGAATTTCGCGGCGTCGTCAACGTCGGAACGCGCGCGTCGTTAAAACGCTTTTTTTCCTTGCAGACGCCGTATATCCCCGTTGTTTCTTGGGTCATCCTGGTTTATACTTGCCAATATTATACCCGGAGTTCGCGCAACGCCGCTCCCGACCGATTATTAGCGATTCGTTATATTCCATCCGACAATCATCAACGAGGCGT
>CAVGEG010000040.1:9154-15064 GCA_963628165.1 Paratractidigestivibacter sp.
AGAGAACACAAGCTGTCGCGTATTCTTCTTGCGACATTCCTTCTTATGATCTGCGCGCCGCTGGCGGCGGCGCCGGGAGACGAGCTCCTCGCGGATGGGCAAAACGCGTATTCCGCCGGAAATTACGACCTCGCCGTCACGAAACTCGAAAGCTTCGTCCAGCAGTACCCGTCGTCGAGCGACCGCAACAAAGGGGAGCTTTATCTCGGATGCGCGTACCTGGAGCGAAATGAGCAAACGAGCGACATTCCGACGGCGCGAACCCACTTCAACCACATCCTCGCCCAGGGCTCCAAGGTCAAAGAATATCGCGACGCGTTCTTCCACAACGCCCGGTCTTACTTCAACGAAGAGGACTACGCGACGGCGCGAACTCAGCTCATACAATTCCTCACCCAATATCCGACGGACAATTTCAATCAGTACGTTTACAACTATTTGGGCGTTTGCGAAGCGAAGGTAGGATCCCTCGATCAAGCGCTCGCGTACTACGCGCGTTGCGAAAAAGAGTATCCGAACTCGCCTCTCGTCGGGTATTGTCGCCTTGAATCGGCGATTATCCAGGGGCGCAAAGGAAATTATCAAGCCGCGGATCAAGCGTTTTTGCAGATCGTCAACGACTCGAACTCGACGCCCGAGCTCGTCGGCCAAGCGACGATTCAACGCGCCCTCTTCCTCATGCTGCAAAGCCGTCCGCAAGACGCGATCTCCCTCCTGGACGCGTACGTCCAGAAGTATCGCAACGACGCGTCTCTCGTCGTCACCCTGCAAGACGCGCTCCTGTACGAAGCGTACGCCTACTTCGCGCAACGCGATTTCCAGCGCGCCCTCAATATTGTCGACGAAATCGAGCGTCTCGACTCTACCCTACCCCCCGAGTCCGCGACCCTCAAGCTCAAACTCTACCTCTGCATGAAGAATATCGACGCCGCGGAGTCCCTCCTCGCTAATCTCGCGTCGTCCCAGTACGGACAAGAATACGTCGACGTGGTAACGTCCTATCGCGCGATGGTGAACGTCGCCAAGAAGGACTACGCCTCCGCGATTCAATCCCTCTTCCAGATGTTGCAACCTGTGGCGGTGAGCGCGTCGTCGACGGAGCTCGAGTTCCGCTATTATGATCAGAACCGAACGAATCCTCTCAGCGCGCTTGAGTTTGTCGAGTCCGCGGGGTTGCTCGCGATTGCGTACGCCGCGCGATACGGCGCGAATAGGGTCGAGGCGGACAACGTCGCGCAAGAGGCTATCTATCAGGCGCTCGTCAAATACACGCAGAATCTGAACGACCCCGCGATCTCGATGGCGCTCAAGGGTATCGACGGCGCGCGCCGGAAAGTCGCGGCGAACCCCAACGTCTCGCAAGACGCGCCCCTTACCGTCTTCACCCCCAACGGCTTCGTCGACACGCGACCTGTCGGCGGCGACGGGATCGTTCCCTCGGCCGGCTCCTCCGGCTCCAACTTCGTCTCCTACTCACCGACCAATTCGCAGGGCTCGGCGAATCCCAGCCAACCCGGTCAAGCTCAGCCAGGGCAAGTCCAGCCCCAACCGCCGAATCAGCCGAACCAGGGACAGCAGAATCAGAATCAGGCGAATCAAGGAACGCAGAACCAAAACCAAACGAATCAGGGAACGCAGAACCAGACGATCCCAAGCGCGGCGGGAGGGTCGACTGAGTCGCCCGAATCAACGCCCCTCACGGCGGCCGAAGCGCGCGATTATCTCCAACGCGCGACCGACTACTATACAAACCTTGATTTCGAACGCGCCAACGAGCTCCTCCTCGAAGCGATGACAAAGTCGGAAACCTTCTGGGATCGTCCCGCGGAAGCGACGCGCATCGCGCTTCTCCGCGCCATCACGCTCCTCGAGCTTGGCAAGCGTTCCGAAGCGCAAATGACGTGCGAAGATATTCTTTCGTACGCGCCCACGACGCAAGAGGCGGCGGTCGCGGCGTATTACCTCGGAATGATGGCCGACTCAATCGGTCGACGCGACGACGCGGTGAAGTATCTGAGTCTCGCCACGCGCGGACGCAACGACTTTCCCTACGCCGACGTCGCCCTCTACTGCCTGGGCACGAACGAATACGAACGCGGAAATATCGACGTCGCGGCGCAAGATTTCACGCGCGTCTATCGCGACTATCCGCAGAGCCCGTATTGGAGCCACTGCGTCTGGCGCCTTGCGAAGATTCAGGCGGATCGCCGAAACGACGTCGCCGCGGAAAAGCTCGTGAACGAGGCGCTCCTGCGCGGCGCCGATTCCTCGATCGTCGACTATCTCCTCTTCCTCAAGGGGGAGATCGCCCTACGCGCCACCGACTACGAAAAGGCGGAGATCGCGTTCGATATGCTCGTCGACCAATACCCCTCCAGCGTCTGGTATTCGCGCGCGCGCAATCGTCTCGCCGCCATTCCGACCCTCCCGTCCTCAGCGTCGTCCAAAACGTCCGCCGCCTCGACCCCTAAGAAATCTAACCCCGCGCCTAAAAACACGAACCCCGCGCAAGAGCCCCTCGCCGCGGAGCCGAATCAACCCGCTCAGCCGTCGGAATATGCGCCGCCGCGCCAACCACAACAACCGGAGTCTCCGAATTCTGCGCGACCTCTGCCCCCAGGCGACGCGGAAAACACCGTCAGGCTTCCTTCATCCGCGGATCTTCGCGAACGCGCTCAAGGCTCGATTCCTCGAGAGTTGCAACAGCCCCGTTCCTCGCGGAATCCTTGATCGTTTTTCCTTTTTCGCGCTCTCCTACTCCCGACGATCTTCGCATGATCGATCCTCAGGCGCGCATAAAAAAACCCGACGGAAAATCTCTTCCGCCGGGGCGCTTTCATTTCAATTGGTCAACGCGTCGCTCATTCCTGCGCTTCGCTAAAGTGCGGCGATACGTTCTCCCCTGCTCCGTTCCAGTCGTCGAGGAGCCCGACCCCCTTCAGGGAGATACCCGTCGCGCTCGACAACCAAGCGCGTAGCGCCGTCGAGTTCGTCATGAAGACGTCCCCGTACGCTTCGTTCGTCTTCACGCCAAGCTTCGCAAGATCCGGCGTCGCTTGCGTCGTCGTGTTGCCGACAAAGACGTTCAAGTCGCTCCCCTTGTTGTTGAAGCGCGGGCAGTTGATCGCTTTATTGTCGATCACGTAGTTGCGATTCTCATGCTCGAAGAGCTCGTCGAAGAAGGGGTACAGCTCTTCAAACTGCGCGTTGCCAATATGTTTCGGGAAGCGCGTCTTCACAAACTCCGTATAACGCCCCGCGCCCCATGGCGAGAAGCTCAGTCCCTGAACGCAATCGACGAACGCGTTGTTCTTCACCAAATTGTCTTTCCCCCCGTGGATTTGGATCCCGCCAAAGATCCCCCCCGCGGAGCGATAGAAGACGTTCTCCCTCATGACGACGCCCGAGATCGTGTCGTCGAGGCGAATCCCCGCCTGTCCACAGAGGGCGAACGCGGATCCGATATGACGCCACAAGTTCTTCTCAATGACGATTCCGCGGAAGGACGGATCGCAGTAGATATCGACGCCCGACTGGTCGCTGTACTCGTAGACGACGGAATGAACTTCGTTGCGCGCGATGTAGATATCGTTTCCGTCGGTGCGCATGCCGTGGTGAGGGGAATCGCAGAAAAGGTTTTGAGTAATCGCGCAGCCGCACCCTCTAAAGAGGACGGCAGGGGCGTAGACGCGATCGATACGTCCGAAGTCGCTGACGTAACAGTTGTGAACAAGGTGGCGACACTGCGTCAAGGTATCGCAATCTCCGCCGGTGATGCGCACGCCGCACGCGCCGAGGGATCGCAAGCGCGACTTCACGACGCCGCAGTACTTGCCGTCAAGGATCACGACGCCGTTTCCTCCCATCTCTTCGATCGTCGAGTCGGAGAGGTAGCAGCATTCGCAATCCTTCATCATGAGCGCGGTTTCACGGCCCCCCTTGAAGGTCAGGTTCGTCAAGAGCGCGTTGGAGACGTTTTCGAGCTCGATAAAACGACCTTCGAAGACGTCGTATTGAGGAGACTTCGCGTTGAGAGCCGCCGCGTTTGCGAAGGTCTCGGGGAGGTAATAATAAAGGAATCCGGTCGCGCGATCGACGTAGTATTCGCCGGGGGCGTCCAATTCCTCGAGGACGTTGACAAAGTAGTAGTCGAATCGTCCGGAACCGTTTTCATAGTCGAAGGTCACGGTCTTCTTTTCGCGATCGATCGCGACGACGCGCCTGAGATTCGCGGCCCATTCCCATTCGTAAAGGCCGAACGCCCAGATATCGTCGTTCTTGCCGTCGAGGCGCCAACCGTCGAGGCGATCCCCGTCAAAGTGGAAGGTCGAGGTTTTTTCGGACGCGGACGCGGGGTCGTCGATCTTTGCGCCAAAGGGGATCCCCTTCTCGCCTTCGTTGGGCCAACGCGCCAAGGTTTGCGCTTTTCCTCCGACTGTGAAAGTCGGGATCGGGTTGAGGCGGACGTCGGGATGGTATCCGCGTGGAGCGAGCGCCCCGAGATCGTCGACGCCCGCGGCTTTGAGGTCTGCGGCGACAACGCGCGGGCGGGCGCTTTCGGGAACGCGGCTCATCGCGTCGGCGACGTCAGGGCGATTCGCCGCGGCGTCGGCCAGGGACGTGAAATTGGCGACTTTCACCGCGCCGGTGAGGATCGTCTTTCCTTCTTTCGAGCCTTGGACGAGGACGTTCGACGCGCCTTTGAGGGTCGCGGGGGCGGTCATGTAATATTCGCCTTGGGCGAGTCGGACGACGGAGCGCAGAGGACGCGTCGTCGGCTCTTGGAAGGCGACGAAATCTTCGACGTTTTTGAAGGCGCGCGCGAGGGTCGCGTACGGGGCATCGGAGGAACCGTCGCCGGTTTCGTCGTTTCCGTCGGGGGCGACGTAGACGACGCGATCATATTTGTCGGAGCGCGGGGCGGTCTGGAGGGAGTAGTACATGCCGAGGGAGTCGCGTTCGACGAGCTTGACGCGTTCGGCGCTCGCTTCCAGTTTCATGATTTTGCGGAAGACGTCGTACTCCTTGGAAGAATGTTGCGCCAACTTGTTCATGAGAAGAGTAGCGCGCGCAGAGTCTTCGAGGAAGAGAGCGCGGACTTTCTCGCCGTCGGCGCGGAAGCGCCGCTTCTGGACGACGTTAAAACTCGTGGAGGAGAGGAGCTTGCGCGTTTCGATCGCGTTGACGTCGGCGATTCCCTTCACGCGTTCGAGCCAGTCGACAATCTCGCCGTAGCGGGAGAGGGACGCGACGGTCGCGTCATCCTGCGACGCGGGGGAGTCGAGATACTCCTGCGCGGCGTCGAAGACGAGGGTAGTTAGGCGCGTATAGGGATCGATTTTGAGGGATCGATCGACGGTGAATCCGCGGTCGATCAGGGAGGCGACGAGAGCGCGTTTGAGGGAATCGGCAAGCTCGACGGGAAGAGTCGTCGGTTCGATCGCGGCGAGTTTCTCGGGATCGACGACGACCGCGGCGGCGTTGGAGAACCCCGCGAGGAGCTGTTCGACCTGGAGTAGGTCGCGCTCTTGTTTAGGTCGCGCGGCCTCTAAAGCGAAGATTTCGGCGGCGTTCAGGGGTCGATTCCAGACGCGAACGTCGCCGACGTCGAGTCGAATCGAACCGACTCCGGAGCCGCCGAATCCGACGTTGAGGCGATGGTTCTTCGAGTCGAAGACGCCCTTATAGACGCCCTTGGCGGCGAGGACGCCGTCGACGTAAAGTGCGAAGTCGCCGGTCGTCGCGTCGTACGTCGAAGCGAGAGTGCGCTTAATATTGCGCAAATATGACTTTTGAGAAGGAATCGAAATTTTGACGTCTTGAGAACCGAATTGCAGGAAGTAGCGCCCGTCGTTCCAGGAGTAGATCAATCGCGCGCCTTCGTCCCAGCCGTTGCCGACGTTCCAGAGC
>CAVGEG010000040.1:15074-26239 GCA_963628165.1 Paratractidigestivibacter sp.
TTCCAGAGCATGCCGTTGGAGCCGTCGTTCCCCTTTTGGGATCCCGGCTCAATAATTTTAGCGTCCATAAGAATCGTAAAGGACGCCTGCGCGGGAAAAGGCTCGGCGTCCTTCACGGAATCGTCGACGAGTTGACGATTGACGGATAAAACTTTAAGGGGTGCGTTATCTTGAGCGCGCAGAGCTTCTCCTCGGTAGAAGAAGAGCGAGGGGAGGCAGAGAAGCGCCGTAAGGATCATATTGAGAGAAAAGCGTCTCATCTAAGTCGTTCCAAGAGTGGAAAAGGTGAAAATTTAAAGTCAATATTTTAACGATGAGTTTCATTATATAGTCGAGGGTATCGGGTCGCAAGGAACGCGAATCGGAGGGAAGGAGAAAGGAGAGGAAAAGATGAGAAAAGGGGGATTTTACCGAAAATGTTCTATTAGAGGACTTGCACGTAAGAAAAGGGCGCGTATACTTAAAAAAATTTTTGTTAGTATTATGGCGGCGCTTAGTGTCGCTACGAAGAAAACTTTTTCACCGGGGAGTCGATCGGTTTCGCGCGGTCGCGTTGCTAGTCGACGTCCCATCACCTGTAAAGGCGAATTATAATGACAGTAATGAACAAAGAGGAAAAGCAGGCCATCATCGCGGAATATCGTCGTAGCGACTCCGACGTTGGGTCTCCTGAAGTTCAGATCGCTCTTTTGACGAAGCGCATCAACGTTTTGACGCAACACATGAAGAACAACAAGAAGGACTTCTCGACTCGTCGCGGCCTTATCCAGATGGTTGAACGCCGTCGTCGTCACCTTCTTTATCTCTACAAGACGGACAAGAGCCGTTACGCTGATATCGTCAAGCGTCTTGGCCTCCGCGCGTTGAGCCAGGATCGCGCTCAGCAACGCTGATAGTAGCCGATAAACAGAAGCCCTTGATTGAGAGAGTGTCGAGCAAGGGCTTTTTCGTCATCCGTCGCATAAAGCGGCGGAGATCAAGACCACGCCAATTGAAGTGTCGTTAAGGCTTCTTCATCCTCAAAGTAAGTAGATAGATACGCAAAGCGCGACGTCTCCGCGGCAGGTTCTTTACTTCTAGTCGTTTTTGTTCTTGCCGAGAAAGTGAGCGAATTGTTCTTTATGTGACGATCCTCCTCGCGCGTTTCTCTCGAACTCGTGAACTCGTGGTTATATGTAGCGGCGTTTTCGCCGCCGTCGGTCGGACGAAGTAGGTTCCGATTTGGCGTTGGTATGCAGAAAGGTAAATGTTTTGAAAATTCGAGTTGAAAAAAAGATCGGCGACGGTCTCTTCTGGATCGAAACTGGCGAGCTGGCGAAGCAGGCTCACGGTAGTTGCCTCATTGGCTATAACGACAACGTCGTGCTCTGCGCGACGACCACCGCGCCTAGCAAGCCCGGCGCGGACTTCTTCCCCCTCACTTGCGATTATCGCGAACGCGTCGCCGCGAGCGGCAAGTTCCCCGGCGGTTTTCTCAAACGCGAAGGACGACCCGGCCTTAAGGAAATTCTCACCTCGCGCTTAATCGACCGTCCTATCCGTCCTCTCTTTCCCGACGGCTTCTACAACGACGTTCAGGTCTTCGCGAACGTCCTCGCTTGCGACCAGAAGGTTGATCCCGACGTCGTCGCCATGAACGGATGCGCCACCTGTCTTCAACTAAGTCCGTTGCCCTTCGAAGGCCCCCTCGGCTCCGTTCGTCTCGGGTACGTCGACGGCGAATTCATCCCCTTCCCGACGGTCGATCAACTCGAAAATAGCGAACTCGATCTCATCGTCTCCGGAAACATGGACTCCGTCCTCATGATCGAAGGCTTCGCGCGCGAACTTCCCGAACCGAAGATGTTCGAAGCGATCATGACCGCGCACAAGTACATCCAGGAAATCTGCGCGCTCCAGCTCGAACTCGTCGAAAAGGTCGCTCCCGAAAAGATGGAGTTCGAACCGATCAATATCAAGCCGCTCCTCAACGCGCTCGTCGAGAAATATTACGACGAATTCCGCGCGGCGAAGAAGACGGTCGGCAAGCTTGCGCGCGCCGCCGCGTGCGACGCGATCAAAGAGAAGGCGCGCGAAGAGCTCGTCGTCGAAACCGTCGAAGGTTCCGAAGAGCCGAATCTCTTCGCCCACGAGTACTTCGAAGTCGCGTTTGACGCCTTCGCGAGCCGCGTCGTTCGCGATATCATCCTCTCGAAAGAACGACTCGACGGTCGTGGCGTCAAGGAAGTTCGTCCGATCGAATGCCGCGTCAACGTCCTGCCCCGCGTCCACGGCTCCGCCCTCTTCCAGCGCGGGGAAACTCAGGCCCTCATAACCGTCACCCTTGGAACATCCAAGGACGAACAGCGCGTTGAAGGTCTCTTCGACGAATATTCCAAGCGCTTCATGCTCGACTACAACTTCCCCCCCTACTCCGTCGGCGAATGCAAGCCGTACCGCGGAGTCGGTCGTCGCGAATATGGGCATGGCGCTTTGGCGGAACGTAGCATCAAGTCGGTCATTCCCGATGAGGAAACCTTCCCGTACACCGTCCGCGTCATCTCCGATATTCTCGAATCGAACGGTTCGAGTTCCATGGCGACCGTCTGCGGCGCCACCCTCGGCCTCATGTCCGCGGGCGTTCCGATCGTCAACCCCGTCGCGGGTATCTCGATCGGCCTCGTGAAAGAGGAAGACGGACGCTGGATCACGATCACCGACATCATGGGCGACGAAGATCACTACGGCGATATGGACTTCAAGGTCGCGGGTACCCAGAACGGCGTCACCGGTATTCAGCTCGACCTGAAGACGAACGGCATTTCGAAAGAGATCATTGCGCAGACGCTCAAGCAAGCGCGCGAAGCGCGTATCGGCATCCTTCGCAAGATGCTGACCGCGGCGCCGCGTCCCGCCGAGGAAATCTCGGAATACGCGCCGCGTCTCCTTCGCACGAAGATCGATCCCGAAAAGATCGGCGTCCTCATCGGCCCCGGCGGCAAGACAATCCGCGGCGTCCAAGAAACGACCGGCGCGAGCGTCATCGTTGAAGACGACGGTTCCGTCGTCGTCGCCGCGAACGATCTCGCCAGCGCCCAGGCCGCGATGGACGAAGTCGCCAAGCTCACCGCTTCCGTCGAAATCGGAAAGATTTACGAAGGCGTCGTCACCAGCATCCAGAACTTCGGCGCGTTCATCGAGATCCTCCCTGGTCGCGACGGGCTCTGCCACATCAGCGAACTCTCCGACGAATACGTCAGCAACATCCAGAACTTCTGCAGGGTCGGCGATAAGTTCGACGTGAAAGTCATCGCGATCGACGATCAGAATCGCGTGAAGCTCAGCCGCCGCGCGGTTCTTGAAGAACGCGGCGAAACCGACTGCGTCGGCAACGGCGCGGAAGAGGACGGCGAAGACGCTCAGGAATCGCGTCGCGAAGAGCGCGCGGAACGTCCTGAAAAGCGCGAACGCGAAGAGCGCGGAGAACGTCGTAGTCGCGGTTTCCGCGGCGAACGCGGAGAACGTCGTCCACGTCGTCGTCAGAACAATAACGACGAACTCTAATAGTGCGCTTTGACGCGTTAGTCAATGAAAAAGAGCTCCTTGAACGTCGAGGATCTCTTTTTTTTATCGAATGAAAGTCAAAATGGCGTTAAGGATTTGTCAAGAGTTTGAAATTCCTAATTTTTATATATGAAGGTCTCTTTTATAAATTGTAGATTATTGTAAAATCTGTGTAAAACTCAAAGACTTTTCATCTTTGCGCGAAAAGACACGCCTTGAGTTTTCTCAATATGCTCTGACAATACAGGAAACTTGGCATATGAATGGGCGACAAGCCCCCACGACGTCCGTGAGGAAAACGAACGTCCAAAACAAGGAGTAAGCATAGAAATGCCTTCATTTATCGCCTTGCGCCGTTTCTTCGCCGTGATGTTAGCGGTCGGCGCTTGTCTTTCTCTCGCAACCGTTTCGTACGCTCAGGAAAACGGCAAAGGAACCGCCAAAAACGTCATTCTCTTCATCGGCGACGGCGACGGTTTCAACTCCGAACTTCTCGGAACCTACTATCACACCGGAAAAGAATGGGGCGAAGCCTATCAGTCCTTCCCCGTCTTCATCGGTTCGTCGACCTTCTCCGTCCATAAGCATTCCGACGGTAGCGTCGCGTGGGATCTGGTCGCCGATCCCGACAAGAACTTCGGTTATTCTCCCGAAGAATTCTGGAAGGGGCCCGACGGGGCTCACTGGCGCGTCACGAATACGGAAACGACGGACTCCGCCGCTTCTTCTACCGCGCTCAACACCGGAAATAAGACCGTCGGCGGGTATATCGGAAAAGATATGAACGGAAACAACGTCGAAAACTTCGCCGAAAAGAACCTCAAAGCGGGTCGTTCCGCCGGTATGGTCACCACGAACCAGATCTCTCACGCCACCCCCGCGGGAGGTTCCGCGCACAACACCAACCGCAACAACTACGCGGAAATCGGCAAAGAGCAAATCGAAGAATCCCAGTTGACGGTTCTCATCGGCTCCGGACATCCGGAATACAACAACGGCGAGAAGATCAAGAAGTCCGCGGACGATCTGAACTACAACTTCGTCGGCGGTCGCGAGACTTGGGAAAACGTTAAGAAGAACGACGGCTACAAAGGCTGGACTTTCGTCGACGCGCGTAGCGACTTCGCATCCCTCGCCGTCGCAACTCCCGGTAGCGGAAAAGAGCTTCCGAACCGTCTCCTTGGTATCGTCCGCACGACCGGCGACGTCATGCCCATCGACGGCGACGTCGACGATCCCGAGGCGATGATCAAGCGCTTCTCCAAGACGACTGTCGAAGAGACGCCAAGTCTCACCGAAATGACCCTCGCGGCCCTGAACGTCCTCTCTCAGAATGAAAACGGTTTCTACGTCCTAGTCGAAGGGGGAAACATCGACCACGCGAACCACGGCAACAACGCCGAGCAGTCTTGCATCGAACACACCAGCTTCGCCAAAGCGGTCGAAGCGGCGATCGATTGGGTTGAGAAGAACTCCTCCTGGGACGAAACCCTCCTTATCGTCACCTCGGATCATGAAACGGGCCAGATTTGGGGCGACGGAACCTATATCGACGAAGACAACAACGGTCGCTTCAGCTCCAAGAAGGATACCTTCTTAGGATTCGAAAAGGTCGAGAAGTGCAAGAAGGGTAAAGTTCCCGCCGTTCAGTATCTGACGACCGGTCACACGAACTCCCTCGTTCCCTTCTGGGCGAAGGGCGCTGGCGCTGACTGCTATAAAGAATTCATCCGCGGCAAGGATAAGAAGGCCGCGAAATTCTGGAATTTCGGCGGCGAATACATCTTCAACAGCGACGTGTACAATATCATGTCCGCCGCGAGCGGAATCAAATGATTTCGCTTGATCGACCGCATTTTCGCGCGTTGGCACAATAGAAATCTCACGCCTCGGCGACCTGCGCGTCCGCCGGGGCGTTTTCCTTTTTCCTACCTCCCTTCGACTCGACGTCGATCTTCGCATACCGCCGATGACCTCCCGCCTTTGGCCCTATTTCCTCGCCGCCGTCCCGTGGCTGATCCTCCTCTTGCGCGTCCGAAAGAGCGCCCCTGCGTCGCGCGTTCCCTTCCCCGCGCTCGGGTTTCTACGTACGACGACGCGCCAAAGTAGGCGTCGCCGCGCCTGGCGGACGATACTTCGCGCCGCACTACGCAGCGTCGCGCTCCTCGCCCTCGCGTTCCTCTGGAATCACGCCAACCGCGCCCCGCGCCCTCGACTCGACTCCACGTCCGTCGAAAGAGCCGCGTCTACGGAAAGCGCCGCGACGAAAAACGCAACCTCGATCCTCGTCGTTGAAGGGCTCGACACAGCGAAGGAGCGGCGCGATCCGACGGGGGCGGATTATCTGGAACTCGCGTTGGAAGCGCAGTTGGGGGACGTCGCGTCGATCCGTCGCGTCGCGCCCCTCGACTTCGCGACGCGCTGCAACGAACTCCTCGAGGACGGCGACGTCGTCTTCTTCGCCGATTTCTCGTCCCTCTCGACGACGGAGGCGGACGCGGTAGAACGCTTCGTCTCCCAAGGGGGAAAGGCTCTCGTCTTCCCAAGTCCGGAGATCGCCGAAACGGCTTGCGCCGCGATTTTCGCACAGTGGGGACTCGACGTCGCGATCTACGACGGCGCGCTCGACAAGGCGCCGCGCGTCGCATCCACGCCCCTCGAAAAGCGATTCCTCGACGAATTCCCGGCGCGTGAAAACTCGGGTATCGACGCGTTGCCAATACGCCGCGTCGTCGCGTGTTACGGAGAAGACGCGACGGTCGCGCTACGCGATAAAGCGTCGGGGGCGCCGTTGCTTTCGCGGTTGAAATCGGGGATTCTCTGGTCTTCCGTCGGTCTCGACGCGTCCTTCGGGACGCTTCCGGGTCTCGAAATCTTCCCGGCGTATCTGGAAGAGGCGCTTAAGATCGCGGAATTTGAGCCGACGGCGCAGACCGCTTCGCGGGAAGGGGGCGCCGCGCTTGCGTGGTTTGCGCTCCTTGTCGCGACCTTCTCCGAGCTTGGCGTCGTTGTCAATTATCGGGACGGAACTATAATGAAAACGTTCGGCATGATTCGCCGACGCACAATGTTGATTCTCAAGATAAGGAACGCATAATGTACAACAAAGAAGAGCTCAAGCAGATCATTCTCGAACGCTCGTTAAAATTCGGCGACTTCATTCTCGCGTCTGGCAAAAAAGCGAAGTACTATCTCGACGGCAAGCAGACGACGCTCGACGCGCGCGGTCTCACTCTCGTCGGCGAAGGGATTTTGGAACTTCTCGAAGCGGACGGCAAACTCCCGAACGCCGTCGGCGGCATGTCGATCGGCGCGGATCCGATCACCGCGGCGGTCTTGACCGTCGCCGGAACGCGCGGAATCGATCTCAAAGGGTTCCTCGTTCGTAAAGAGAGCAAGGGGCACGGAACGAACAAGTTCATCGAAGGCCCGGTCAAGGCTGGCGATAAAGTCGTCGTCGTCGAAGACGTCGTCACCACGGGCGGTAGCTCTCTGAAGGCGATCGAACGCTTGGAAGAAGCGGGAATCGTCGTGGAAGGCGTCATCGCGATCGTCGACCGTATGGAAGGGGGCCGCGAAGCGTTCACCTCGCGCGGATACTCCCTCCGCTCCCTCCTCACGATCAAAGACTTCGGAATCGATCCTCCTCAAGACTGATCGGCGCGACTTCTTCCGCAATTCAGAACTGTCGACGCCGAGAATTCTGGCCTCTTTTCTCAATCGGCGATTCTACTGCTTGAGATAGTAAGGAACTTCTATTGAAAAGACGCGCAGACTTCCGTTATGGGAGTTGAAAGTTTATACAGGGTGCGCGGCGTACCGTCGCGCCCTTTTTTATCGACCGCGTCTTCGCGCGTTGCTTTTTTTCTTTCCTTCCTGCGTTCTAGCGCTTCCAGTCTTCATACTTTCAATGTCTTTAACTCAGCTTTCTAAACATTGTTTTTCAACGTCCTTCAAAAAATATCCATATATTAACGTCAATAAATAAATAAATCTCACGTTATTTCACAACAGCTCTTGAAATTTCTAGCTGTGAAACTTTTAATATAAAAGTCGATGCTTTTTTACATCACACGCTGTTTATAGTAATTTGTATTATATACAACTGGGAGAAAATTATGAAAACGATTCGTTATCACTCGACGTCTAATCGTTCAGGGTTCACTCTTGTCGAACTTCTTGTCGTTATCGCCATTATCGGTATCTTGATCGGTCTTCTCCTTCCCGCGGTTCAGGCGGCGCGCGAGGCGGCCCGACGTATGCAGTGCACGAACAATCTCAAAAATATCGGGTTGGCGATGCACAACTATCACGACGTTCACAACTGCTTCCCTCCGGGGAACACCTTCTTCGAAAATCTCAAAGGGACGGGCAAAGGTTGCGAGGCGGGAGGCGTCTATCATGGGATGATGGGTTGGCCAGCGTTCATCCTTCCTTTCATCGAAGGAGGCGCTCTTTACGAATCAATCGACTTCACGAAACACGCCTACACGAACTACTGCAAGCACGCGAACGCGTACGGTCATGGTAGCGACACGACGTGCGGCGACGAAGCGAACAAAGAAGCCGGTTCGAACGCGCCCGCGATCTTCCGTTGCCCCTCCTGCTCCTCGAACGCGCCCCTCGGTTCTCAGAAAGACTACGCCGTTAACGGCGGCGCGGAACTTCCTGAACGCACCGTCACCTCTTCGATCTCCGGACTCTCCACGGCTAGTAAGAGCGCGCGCGGCCCTCTCACCGGCCTCTTCTGGTGCAATAGCGGATTGAATATGGCGTCGATCACCGACGGCACCTCGCATACCTTCATGGTCATGGAACTCTCGAGCAAGACTCTTCCGGGCGCCCTCAAGACGGGCGATTCTTCCAACCCCTTCATCTGCGTTGGACACTGGTCCGACGGTTACGCGATCCACACCCACTACGGCGTCATGGACATTCCCGTCAACTGCATGACGTATCATGAAGATTCGCGCACTCCGCGTAGCTTCCACGCCGGCGGCATGAACGCGGCGATGGCGGACGGCTCCGTCCATTTCGTCCCCGAAACGTGCAACTTCGACCTTTACAAAGCGACCTTTACCCGCGAAAGCGCCTCCATGCCCGCGGGCAAGGGCGAACTCCAGACCGGCGGCGGTCCCGCGCTCTTCTGATCCTTTTCGCAACGATTTAAACCAAGGAAAGCTTCAAGTTATGAACAAATTCTCATTTGCGTTTTTAGCGCTCCTCTGCGCGTGTCTCTTCGCGACGGTCGGATGCGCTCCGAAGGCGCCGTACAAACTCGTCGAAATCTCCGGAGTCGCGACCTACCAAGGCGCTCCAATACCCGAAGGGTTCCGCGTCGAATTTGAACCGACCGACGGAAGTCGTCCGAGCTTCGGCGTCATACAGCCCGGAGGGAAGTTTGATCTCATCCACACCGCCTCTCAAAAGGGCGTCAAGACCGGGACGAGCAAAGTTCGCGTCTACTGGAACGACAACCCCCAGACAAACCCCGCGCCGGAAGAGTATCAGGAGATGCTCTCCAAATACGGGATGGAGGGAGAAGACGCGCCTGAAGTCGAAATCACAAAGAAGGACAAGAACTTCAAAATTGATTTTGAGTAATTCGTCGCGACGCTAAACGCGATTCGAAAAGAAAAGCCGCTCGAGCTCCTCGCCCAAGCGGCTTTTTTCGTCGCGTCACAGAACCGCGAAATCAAGGAAGAGATACCTCATGTCGTCGGCGTTGTCGACGAAGATATTCCCATGCTTCTTCCCTTCGTGCACAAGCGTCCCCTCTCGATAGACGCGCAACGTCGTCAAAGGCATGCGCTTCCACGCCCCGTTATCAAGGGGTTGCGTCGCGAAAATCAATCCCCCGTCAATCTCCTTGCAATGGAGCGAATCCGCGTAATTCATATGCGCGTAGAGGAATTCCCCGTCGTAGATCAAAAGGTTGAGCTTATTCCCCTGCGAGAGCGCCGCGACGTACGTTTCGACGACCTGAAAGCGCTCGTCGGGCGTCAAAGCGTCCCCGCGCGCCTGCGTCGCCTCGTTAATCTTCACGACCAGGCGAATCAACGCGCGTTCGCTGTCCGTCTCGCCGCGCTGTCGCGCCGTATACGAGTTGAGTTGCGGCGCGTGAAAGAGGGTTCCGTTGTGAATCAGCGTCCACGCGCGACCCGTCGCGTCTTGGAGTGTGAAGGGGTGGCAGTTCTCGTACGCGATCGTCCCGACCGTCGCGCGGCGGATATGCGCTAAGACCGTCTTCGAGACGATCGACGCACGAAGACGATTCTTTAGGTAAAGGCTCGTCAACGCGCTCTCGGGCTCCTTCTCGATCACGGGGAGTCCGTCGTCGCCAATCGTCGCGAGCCCCCAGCCGTTGGGAGCGTTCTCCGCGCGCGCAAAGAACGATTTGAGCGCCTCGTTCGCGCGCGTCTCCTTGTTCGTCGTTAAAGCAAATAGTTCGCACATCTTATAAGTACTCCTCTTGTCGTCGCTTCGCTAATGTCAAGCCTTTCTGAAGGAAGGTTCCCGAATAAAGACGCCGAACTTCATAGGCGTATCTCTTCTGAGGATTCGCAATCTTTTCTTCTTCGAACTCCAAAACGTCTTGAATCTCTTTTCCCGCGTCCTTGAAGAAGGATCTCATCCGCTGGATGATCGTTCGTCCCGCGTCGAGAAGGGAATACGGGCTGTCGTTCGGTAGAAGAATTTTGACGAGGTTTAAATCGAATTTCGCCGCGTTTTTAAAGTTCTGAACCGCGCGGACTTGCGCCAGCGAATTGAGGGAGATTCTCGGCGTCGCAGCGAGGAACGCCAAAAAGAGGTGGGTGAAAAGAACGTCGCGAACGTCGATCCCTTCGCGGCAAAGGGGGTTGAGGTCGAACATCCGCAGTTCGATATGATCGACGCCCTTCTCGCGTAGCGCGTCGAGATTGTTCTGCCCGCGCGGCTTGAGGCGGATCGGATAATAGAGCTCCGTCGGCGCCCGGAGGAAACCGTCGTGAACGTACTTCGCGATACTCGTCGCGTACGCGTCCACGCTCGAATAATCGAGGATCGGCGTGAAGTGGTTCCAGTACCCGATCTCGGAGCAGCGCGGCGATCCGAGACCCAGGAACGCGTCTTCGCCTTTAAGCCCTTTCGTCAAGAAGGAGCCGTCGAGAACGGGACTCGCGGCGGTCAGCGCGGTAAGGAGCCACCCGTAGGCGGTCGCCTTCTGCGCGAGATCGAGATAGAGCCGATTTTTATAGTCGGGGAAATCCCATCCGCCGCCGACGCGGAAGTCCTTCTCCAAGAGCTCTTCGCCGAAGGAAAAATTAAAGTGGATCCCGCAGTACGCCATCTTGTACTTTCCGTAGCGCTCCTCGAGGTAGCGTCGATATTCCGTCTTGTTGGAACGAAGGCCGTCGAAACGCGCGACGGGAATATCCTCTTCGTCGCGGATGTACGGGGGGTTCGAGAACGGCCAGAGATACTCTCTTTCGGTTCGCGCGGCGAGGGCACGCTGAACGCGTCGGTTGAGTTCGTCGAGGGCGGCGACGGTCTCGCGCGCGGTCGGGTACGCGAGGGTGTTGATCTCGGTCTGGTTTTCGCAGAAATCGCGCGTGACGCGCTCCTCTTCGACGGAAAAGGGA
>CAVGEG010000041.1:0-479 GCA_963628165.1 Paratractidigestivibacter sp.
TATAGAGCGTTCCGTCGCCGGTCGCGTTTGTGCTAGTGATGTATAACGTCGCCATTTAGACCTCCGTGCTTGCGGTATCGTCGCTAATAGCTTCGCTATCGACAGTTGTTTTAAGAGTCGTTACAATTTCAAGACGGGCGGATTCATTGTCAGGCCACGTTGGAAACGTTACAATAGAGCCAGCGGCGTTGACGCTCGCGCCTGTCATTTGAATGACGTTTTTCGCCATATTGAGAGCGAGCTCTAATTGAGAATCGAGCAACTCGACTCCGTTCTCATTCTGGGCTAGCAGAGTCAGAACAATAGCCTGGTCTCCGGGTCGAACAACAGAGATAAACCGCTTTTGAGTTTCTTCAGACATCTTTACTCCTTTCAGACTTTTACAAAAACGTAAAAGGAATTATGAAGAGGTATGTTTTCCACTAAATCAGTTTCGATCATGCGCCATCCGAAATCGAATAACGAATCGTAACTTTTAA
>CAVGEG010000041.1:529-25773 GCA_963628165.1 Paratractidigestivibacter sp.
GCGAAAGAATCGCACGTCCTTTGAGCGTCTTAAGCGTTTCAAGTAAACGTTTATCGTCGTTGTCGTCCCATCGCCTGAAGTAGCGTTTATCTTGCGGAGTCCGCTGTGGCGGATAGATAAAAAAGAGCGCGTCCTTTTTGTCGTATTTCTGAATGCATTCAACAGGGTCGATTGTTTCAATCTGCACGTCTTTAAAGCGTTCGTTGAAGCGTTGAATTTCTGTGGCCTGAGCAACTCTTTCTTTCATGCGTTCGCGTGAAGACCATGTAGGGATAAGCTTTCTGAGATCGCAGAAGTCTTCAAACGGAGTCATTATGTTTCTTGACCCATAAAATCCATAGACCGTAGCAAATCCTAACGCGCTAACAGGTTCAGCATGAAACAATTTGTAGTTTTCGGCCCGCGAACCCTTTAGATATCTTTCAATAACGTTGATTGACCGATTACGCAGGTATATTTTGCATACGTCCGCACAAAAACGGTATAGGTATTCTGAAGGTTCATATCCGTCGTATAACGACTCGAATAAAGATGCAATCAACTTAGCGTTTTTCGCATCTTTTAGCAGATCGAATAGTATTGCATAAAGCATCCCATAGTCGTTATAGACCTCAACATTAGAAGGTTCTTTATTGAAGAAGAGCTCTCCTGTCCATCCAAATGGTTCGATGTAGCAGTCGGGTTTAATACGATTGATTATCCTTTCTTCAACACGCGGTTTTGTATTGGCTCCGCTTCCTATATTGCGAAAACGTATGTCGCGCAAACAAAGCGGCGATAGTCGATCATACTGCATTTAATTGATTCCTTAACAGAAAGACGGATTAGCTACTTTTTTTGTTGCAACAAGCATCTTTTTTATCGACGAGAATTTTTTTTCTGATTCTCTGTATTCTTCGAGTTATTGTCGAACGATTAACATTTAGAAGTTTGGCTATTTCTGTTTGTTTGTATCCATATTGAATAAGCCTTGTTATCTCTAGTTCTTTGGGTGTTAGAGTTTTTTCGATGGTAGAAACATGATCTCGAGAATCTATCTTTGTCTGAAAATCGTCGGGTGATTCAAGAATTGAATCCGACGCGTCGAAAAGACACGTTCTTACTTTTGTGCGAAAGTGACATAGTCTCCTCGCTTCGTCTATTAGCCCAAAGAATATAGACGGGCGTAGGTTCTTTTCATTTGTTCCATTTTGCAATCGTTTTAGGGCGATAAGGATGGCTGTCTGTGTTACGTCGTCTATGTCTCCAAGAGCGCCAGCTCCGTATTTAGAGACAAAAACAGCCGCAACGTCCAAAGCCATTTGAATCAGATTGTCTCTGTTATCGCCATGAGATTCCATTTCTAAGACCAAAAGCGACTTGCATATAGTTTTGCAAAGCCGTCTCCTAGATTCGCTAACATTTTTCTTAGTTTTGTGCGTTCTTTTACAATATCCGCCTGTACGTCTATATAGATTCGATCAATAAGAGACGAATGGATACGATACCCTGGAAAAGCCTTTTTAACGGCTTCGCATACAAGGTAATGGTTCCCTCCTGTCATTGCGAAAGTTTCCCAGGCGATTCGGTATGCTACTTTCAGTTGAACTCGAGTGAATGAAGAGATGAGAGGAAGATCGCCGACTTCTTCGTTTTCTTTTGATAGTTCGTTATCTGTCATTTAAGCGTCAGCATCCTTTCTTTTTGTTCCTTCTTAGCTTTTAAATAACGAGCGCTAAGTTGAAACAATAACTCATAATCAAAAGAAACGTTTTCAACGCCTTCTTTGATCTTCTTTAGAAGACTTTCCGGAGAAACGTCTTCTTCATCGACAAGTTGTAGATGTTGAGGAGCTGGCCTCATCCCTTCTGTAATTTGAGGTTTCGTAGGAAGATCGCCATACTTTTCCTCATATAGTCTTTTTAATCGAGCGCATACAGACTGACTAACGCCTAGTCTTTTTTGCATTTCTAGGTATGTTACGTATTTGCCTTCAATACAAATCTCTCTTATTGCGTTAATCGCTTTAGCGTCAAGTATTGCTCTTTTATAAGCAGAATACCCTTTGCCTCTTAAAAGAATTATTCCCTTCGTTTTAATGTACTCTCTCATCGCTCTTTTGTTTCTTCTTCCGTATCGCGCATAGAAGAGCGACCCTCTTCATGACGTTTTTTTGTATTGTCAGAATATGGAAAGCCATCCCCCGTTAAATCTTTCACCATCCAGCAATACAACCCGAGAGCCATGAAGAGGGTCGCAAGAAATACAATTGAATAATAGTCGTAAACAGTCATGACCGTAACCAGTCGATCTTATTCATCTACATCCGCGTCAGGATTGTTTTTGAGCCATTCGCCAAGGATGTGCGGATAAATACATCTCGCGCTTGAAAACATGTCTTTAACTACACGTCTTGTTTCACTTTGAGCGTCTTTCTTTAAGCGCTGGTCAAAAACGTTAATCAAGGAACGCAACTCCAACTGCCATAAAAATTGAGTTGGAGTTGCAAGGGTAAGAGCAAACCTTGCGCGTTCTTTCTTCTCGCCTATCTTTACGAACGAATTGTAGAGGTCTACGCTCCTGTTATATGCGTCTTCATAGATTCTGTCTGGGTCTTGATCGTCGTAGTTGTCAATAATCGACGGTTTTAGAACTCGCAAAGAGCGCTCCATGAAAACGCCGTTTCTATGTCGCATTAATTGGCGTGCAATCGCTATAGGGCACTCTATCTTATATAAAAGTGTGGCGAATTCAAAGACGCTGTCATGATGTAATTTAAAACAAGTTTTAGCGACATTATAGTTCTTTGCGTCCATTTTATTAGACTCTTCAAAATCGACGCCATGAGTAAAACGCGCAATAGCTCCTAATGTGTATTCAGGGACAAGGGCGCAGAGCAGTTTCGCAGAATAAATCACTTAATCCTCTATTCTGTAAATGAGTATAAAATGAGTATAAAGCCAACAAAGGTCGTCTTTATATCTCTTAAAAAGGCGGACGCTTTCGAACTTACTTTCCTAAAAGAAGCTCCGCATGTTTTAATATTCTAGGATTCTGACGTAGCTTCTTGTTTAATCTGTAGACGGCTGTATTTATGTATTCTGGCGAATAGCCTTCTTTTTTTGCGATCTCATAAGAAGTCCCCCCCCCTATTTTGACGTCGTACCACATTCTGTAATGTGAATCGTATTTTGCTACACGCTTGATTTCATTGAGCGTTTGTTTTACGAAGTCTTGAGATTCTACCCTTTTAAAAGCGTCGTCGTTTTTGCGAACCACTTTGTAAAAGTCCGAATCGACGGATTTCATGTTCGCAAGGCCTCTCCTATTAATTCCAATGCGTATGTATGAGAGAATACACAACCTTATTTTTTTTGTTAAAAAGCATATTGCGTGAGTCGGGGAGACTAATTTAAATTCCGTCTTTTTATACTTGTTTATAAGTTTGACAAGCCACAATGAAACCCATGAAACAACGTCGTCATAGTCGTAGTGGTATAGATCTTTAAAAAAGGCCACGTTTTTATATGAACATCTTTTCAAGACTCTACGTGCCAATTCTAAGGTCGGTTCGGGCCATTCATAAGTCGGGCCGTTGTAGTTCGCGTAATCAAAGTCCGTGTTAAACTTGTTTCTACTCATCGCATAGGAGTCCTTTGCCCGATATAAACGATAGAATCAATACGTCCTATGGATAAATAATAAAGCAACTTTTTGATAAAACAACAGTAGGTTTTTTAAAAAGCTGCTTTTTAATTTTAAAAAGAAAATGCTAATAATTATTTGCTTTGTCTAGCTTTCCTCTTTTCACTTGTTGTTTCTGTTGTGGAGCCTTTATTCATCTGAGAGACATATGTTTCTACTGTTTCTTCCCATTTAGCCTTAGCTTTCTTGACTATTAACTTGAGAATCTCCTTTAAGCCGTCGGCAACCAAAGACGCAAGAATCATGAGTAAGAAAATATACCAAACTAAGCGACCAGCAAGCTCTTTTATTTTAACGTCTAGATTCCTAGCTAAAGAGTTATAGATGTTGCCAATTTCATTTTGAATCATCGTAGAGAAGTCGGCAAGAAGGCCTTCAAGAGTGTTTCTAACGCCTTTATTTAAGTCATTCTGAAGTAGTTTGCCGATTTCAGGCGTTTTTTCTTCTTTCTTTTGATCTAATTCATTGTTCTTTTCTTCGTCTTTATTCTTGCCTCGAGACTTCCATATTCGATCGCTATCATCGAAGAATCCTGAGTCAATAGGTTCCTCATGAACTGGCTCTCGCGATCTGAAATTTGGAGAGTTTTCAAGAGTTGACGGCAACAATAGCGCGTTAGGGTCGTCAACGCCGTAAGGTTCTAATTTTTGAACGGGAGGAGGAACGCTTTCGGGAGGAATTTGCGGTTTAGTTTCCGTCTCTGTAGAATTCTGATTAGAGATTCTTTCATTAATCGCGTCTATTTCGTTCATGACAAGGCGGGATGCGCCGTGTTCAATCATGTCCTTGTATGTAATGATTCTTACCTTCGTATCATTCAAAAGAACGACGATCGTCGGCAGTTCTTTAACTCCATACTTTTGAGCTAAAGCAAATCCATCGTCTTTATCCGTATTGATTCTAGTCAAAACGCCTTCGTCGACGAGTTTTCTAATCATAGGTTCGACGCGACTGCACGCGGGACAGTCATTGCTATAAAACTCAATCGCGTGCGCGTTTTCAACGGCGCATTCAGAAGCGTTTGGAGGTATTGGCGATTCATTGTCGTAGGATGCAGGGGCATGTCGTCTATTCAACGCGACAAAGAGATTCGCAATAGGAATAGCCCCGCCTTTGCTATCGTCTCTACCCTTTTCTCCGAGGAGCCATGTAAGAACGCCTGTAACGAATAACTCCCCGTCTACAAACTCGCAGATACCAGAGCCTGACTGTCCAGGAACTGGCGGAGGAGTGAAAACGGCGGTTTTGTCGTTGTAGTATTCAAGGACGTGTCCTTTCCAGGACTGAGTAAAACGACCGTCTGGGGCCCCTGAACTAATGATAAACGAGTTGACTCCAGGTCTTGCGTCGGCGCCGCCTAAGGCGACGTAAGGCGGGTCGATCTTTTTGAGTTCCTCTGCGTCGACCGCGACGCGGGCAAAATCGCAAGGAATGTTTGCGTCGTAATAACGCCAATCGACAACGCCGTGAATAGATTCTTTCTTGCCGTTCGTCCAAAAGTCAAGCGTTGCGCTTTTAGCCGAAGTTACGACGTGATAGTTCGTAAGAATGTATGCTTTAGAGCCGCTTACGCCAATAAAGGTGCCTGAACCTCTAGCTCCTGATACGGAAACGCGACAGGAAGCGTCAAAAGCGTCTTCGAATGTTGTCGCTCTCCTGAATTCTGCGCCAAAGACTTTTGACGCAAAGAGAATCATGGCAATGATAAAAGCGATTAGTAGTAGCCTTTTCATGACTCCTCTCCTGTTTGGTTAAGTATGAGATACATAACGCAATATCCGGCTAAATCTCTGACGGTATCAGCTAACGATTCTCCGTTGTCTTGAGCCCCGCCAATGAGGCTTTGCAGACGCGCGATCTTGTCGCTCATCCGCACGAAAAGAGCCGAATTTTTATCCATATCAGGCAGTAGTATCGGGCTATTCCCGACAGAATTGCCGTAAGCGGCGTTTTTTGCGCAGAGAAGTCGCGCAAGCCGCTCGCACTCTTGCGCGACTTTCTCTTCCGTTTTCATTCGTTAGCTTGCTCCTGTTGTTCAGCTTTAGCCTTGCGCGTAGAACGCTTCGCCTTAGTTTCTTGTTCCACCTCTTGATTTTCTGTTGGCGTAGCGACGATACTTGCAAAGAGGGCGTCTCGAATAGCGCCTAACTTTTCACGCGCGATAATCTCAGCGTTCGGATACTTGTGATAGATTCTCATCGCAGAATGAATAATCCCGTCAGCGTCCATATTCATCGCCTTGATGACTGCGTCGACAAAGTCAGGAACAATTCTTTCTTCTGTAAGTTTTACGGCAAGCATTTTCCCGTTGTAAACGAGAGCGACTTCGTCGCCGGCAGAGCCTTTAATTTCAATCTTTTCCATTTTGTGCTTCCTGTTTTTAAAAAGGTCTAAAAATATAATTAAGGTCGACCGTTGTAAGGACGACCGTCATTAGGCTTAGCTCGAAACGGAGTCCCGCGGGCAGGCTTATTACTCATCAGGATTCTTTGTAAATCAATGAATCTAAAGGCTGGAGCAAGCGGCAATTGGCTTGTGATCTTGGTGTTGGACTTCTTAATCCAACGTGTACGAGGAACAAACCATTCCCCTTCTCGCCCTTGATAATTCATAACAGCCTTACGCGGTAGATAACCGTGTGAGATCGAGACGAGACGCATTGGTTTCGTATGACCGCTCCACGTTCCTCTAACGCGGATATTGTCCCAAATCCAAATGCCTATATCTGGACTAGTAAACGCGTCTCTTGCTTCTTTTATAGACACGTCTGTATATTCGTATATAGGGCCTGGGCCATGGCTAGCATTGCTACCCATATAGACTGGCATCGAAGGATCCCAATGCTTGTATTGCACGAAAAGCGACGCTTTTTGCACGTCATATTTGATAGCATATACGTTTTCTGTAACAAAGGCAGTAATTCGAAACCATGAGCCAGACGCAATCCATTCGTCGGCAAGCTTTCGCATAAAACTCGCTGGCGTTTCTATGATGGATTGCTGATTAGAGCCGTTATTGAGGTTGTTATCATCAACTCCGTCGGCTTGCGCTTCCCTTCTTGCTCTTTCCTGTTCTTTTAAAGCCTTTTCGAACTCAGAAACAGCTTCTATATTTGCAAGCGCTCTTTCGGCCTCTTCTTTTGAAAGTTCCTTATTGCGGAGCCTTTTTACCTCTTGTTCGGCGGTATTAAAGTCTATAGACGAATAAGGGTCTTCGTTTTGAGACTCGACGTTTTGGCTTGTTTTGCCTTTACCCCAAAACTTCTTCTTAAACCACCCTACAAGTTTAGACCATCCTAGCATAAGAATCCCCCCAAACGGCCCCGCGCCATTGACTTTTGGATTTATAAGTAGCTTCAGACGGTTCCGCAATTCCTTGACGGCACTGTTGCGAATAGATCATATATCTTAACGCGTCTACGGTATCATCGTCTCTTTTGAGAGGAGCAGGAGCCGCGACGGTAGAATTTAAAATTGCGCCGTTAGACGACCCTGTTCGAGATCGTCGCCAACGATACTTGCGCATTTCGTCAATTAGATGCTTGCAGGAACTGAGAATCTGTAATTTAGGCCTATTTTCAGGTTTCCGAACCTTGAGCGCTACACGTACAGCTTCAATTCCTTTGAATACGTCGTTGTTAGCGGGTTCAATCCAAATTCCAGCCTCATTGAAAGCCGCAATATTATCAGGTCTCGACGGGTCGGCAAAAAGAGCGCCGTAGAATGGCGATTGATAGCAGTCTTCAGGATACCCCCATTCCTGCGAACGACTTTGAATTTCATTAATGTGGTCGACTAACAAACGACTTTGGTCAACGTTCCAATATTCGTCATAGATCGTCCACGTCCCGGTGTTGTCTATGCATCCCCATAAACAAACAAAAGGATGTTCGATGCTGGCGCCCCAGTCAACGGCGCGATAGTGAAACGCTGTTTCAGGAAACTCGAAGTCATCTATCACGTGAACAGACTGCGAAAAACTAGGATAAATAACCCCTTCAAATGTTGCCAAAGCGCCCGTCATACGCGTTTGAATCATTTCATCGGAGACTGACGCAAAGAATTGATCGAACCACCCGTCGGCAAGATTTTTCTTATTAGCCATAGTATTGGCGCGGTAAAACGCCCATCCCTTTGGCGGTTCATTCATCAATTGTTCTACCCAGATACAGAGTTCCGGGTCAATCGGCGTGAATTCGCAAAATTGACCGCCTGGAAACATGTATTCACGGCAACCGCGTAAAACTTCAAGAAACACGTCGGCTGGAAACTGTTCTGAAAACCAGAACCCGCCAATAGAACGAGCCTGTAATGCTTGTCGTCCTTGACCGTAGGATTTGAATTCTAAGCACCAGTTGTTGGGGCTGTCCTTCCTCCAAGGTTTCAGAGGAACTGTTTCAGGCCATCCCTTCGCTCTTGAAATCCATGAGATACGTTTGAAGTCTATTTCCGATTCTGGTATATGACCGTGCCCTAGTAGCTTTTCTTGCCAACAAGTAGCGCATACCTGAGAATACGTATTGGAAAGAATCCAAAAAGGCGTGTCAGGACGCGGCGGTTCCTGTTGATTAAGCACATACAGGGCCGTTTTGTAAGCGGCGGCCTCAGTAGTTCCAGCGGCGTTTCCGCCGATAAGGAAGGATACCGCGTCGCGATTAAAGCAAAAGCTTGACTGTTGATCGAAGTTCGCGGGGTCGTCCGGACGCGGTACAAAGTTCAAATACGCAACGTTTTCAACGTCCCTCATGAACTGAGCAATATCAGGCCTGTTAAAGAATTTCTTTAGATGTCTTTCACGAATTTTTGCATCAGGATATTTCTCTTTTGCAATTTTCGTAATTAAGTCAAGAAACTCTTCTCTTTTTCTGTTTTCTTTTGGGGCCGGAGTGTCATAGCAATCGGAAATATGACCAAAAATATCCATCAGAGACGCTCTGCAATAGCTTCAAATACCTGAGTTTGAGTGAGACCAGCAACACGCACGGCAGTCTCAGAATTCGGATTAACCTTCTCAAATCCAAGGACTTCAGCGCGATAACGTAAAACGTCGAGCGCAATCTTAGCCCAACGCGGGTCTTCTTCGTTGTACATCGCCTTTTTGAGGAGAAGTTCAGCGCGTAAACAGTCGTAAGCGACGGATTGTTGCCACTTGCGCTGATAAAGCATCCCGCAACGAATCTTAATTTTCTTAGCAAGCGCATTAGCGGAAACTCTCAGTTCCTGCGCCACTTTAGCGATACTTTCCCCCATAATCACACGGTCGCTAGCCGCGTCGATTTGAAAATCGGAAAGCTTGTCTACATGACGTAGGCCTAGACTTTTGCCGTTTTTCGAAGATTTAATCTCTTCTTCCTCAACGGTTACGTCATTTCCTGCGTTAATAAATTCAACTTCACGCTTCTTAGCTCTGCGAATTCTAGGCGCAGGCTTCGCGTCTTTTTCACCATATCTAACGCCCATATCTTACCTATCTTAACATCGATGAAATAGGGTATAAAAATATCTGAGCCGGGCAAGCTAGTGGGTCGCTCCCGCCCCCCTCATGATTTTGCCCCCCCTGCCCCCTGGGCCGCCCTTGCCGCTTCCTTCGAGACGAGCCGCCGCCGCGTCGCCGTCGTCTCCCCCTCTTGCCGTGAAACCTCCACGCCGTCAAATATGACGGGCCGTGCGTTTCCCGTCCTTCCCGTCCTTAGCGAACGATGAACACGGGGCCCGAATTCGCGCGGCGTCGGTTGTCTCGTCGCTGATCGGCGGCAAGCGACGCGCAACGGAATTGATTCTGAACACGTCGACGCGAAACGGCGGAAGGATGAACGAAAACCCGCGCAACGCGATAAAGGCCGAAAATCGGCGATTCTAGCGACTTTCGCCCGTGGTAGTGTAAGTTGGCCGTTTTTCCGATTTCCGGCTCGTATGCGCGAAATAGAGGCCATTTCCAGCGATTCTAAGCCGCGCCGCCGTTTTTGTGTCGCGAATTCGGCGGGGGTCTATTTCAGACCCGAAAGAGCGACGCGCCCCGCATCAAATCGGGCTAGCCTTTGAAAATGTTAATCGTAAAAATGGGCGGAATTGTTGCGCGTTGAATTTTAGAAAATCGTCCTTCACTCGAGAAAATCCGGCCTCTCGAGAAAAAACGGGGTCGCGCGTAGAAAATCGCGTTTCGCCCCGAAAAAATAGGCTTTCGGCGTGAGAATTTGAGAAAATCGGCCTTTGAGCCGTGATTATCTGTTGGAACTAAGAAAATCGTCTTTCAGTCGGTGAAAATGAGTATCTGAGCGCGTTTCTGTGTTCCTTTTTAGCCTTCTTTTAACCCCGTCGCCGAGCGTGATTGAACGTTCAAACGCCCGCGTCAATAGTCGTTTGAATATTCTTAGACGTGCTCTTATTGCTTCTTCTCTCTTTTCTCCCCCCTTACCTCAAGAAAGAAAATAATAAAAGAAAGAAGACCTACCCCCCCTCTTCTCTCTCTTCTTCTCGTCGTCTCGATCGCCCCGCCATCCTGTTCTTGCTTAGCGAGCCTCAAAGAAGAAACCAGCTAAGCAAGCTTAGCCCTCCTTCGTTTTCGCGTCAAGTCGTTCAAGACGCTTTCGCGCTTCATCGGCCTTTTTTTCAAGATAAATCGTAATGGCCTTAACGACGGCGTTCTGTTGATCGACGGTTAAGAGGTCGAAAACGCGCTGTATAGCGTCAACCGCTTCGCCGTCGTCGTCCTGCTCTTGCCTCTCGTCGTCGCGCCGATCTTCCCCCCCGTCGTCGGGTGGACGAATAGCGGCGGGCGCGTCGTTGCCCCCTGTTGAGGATTCGGGGGCCGATAAGACGGGCGCGGCGCCGTCCTTGAAGACTGGCCCCTCTCCCGTCTCTAGCCATTCAATATTGACGTTGAAGGCCCCCGCGATAGCTCTTAGTGTAGGTTTTTTAGGGCCCTTCCCCGTCCTTTCCCACCCGCTAACAGTCCCGAAGGAAACCTCTATTTTCTCGGCAAATTCAATAAGCGTAAGGTTTAAAATTTTGCGCAGGTGTTGGATTCTCTTGCCCGTCGTCGTCTTCATTGTCTTTTCTCCTTTTTCTTTCTCTTTATTATCTTCGAAAAACCGCAAAAAAACAACGGGAAACGACTAAAAAACAGAAATTTCAAGAAATTTTTTCATTGTTTAACACTTGATTTTACGTGTCGAAATACGATTTTCAAAAATTTATTTTTAGTTTTTCTCAAAAAACCTATTGCGAATTTCTAAAGCCGGTTGTATACTGTTTCCTGTTGGCAATCCGCTAACAGAAACTTTTCAAAATCTCAAACTAAAGGCAACAGCATGAAACGAATTCTTGACTACGTCCCCGCCGCCCCCTGAGATTCACATTCTTTGGTGATATCGACTACCCACGCCCGGCGTAATCGCGCCGGGCCCCCCTTAACCCCTATTTGAACAGGAATTGTAAAGAATGAAAAGCTTTATTGACTTACAACAGAAAGACCTTGCCGACGAATTGACCGATGCCATTAAAGAGTTGGCCGTTAAGAACGATACCGAATACTTGTATTATTGGGATGGTGAGGACGAAGAATTTCTCGAAATTCTTCACTCGGCGCCATGGGAAATCTTCTTGAGTTTGCGCGAATGCTACCACAAGGAACTCAAGAGCGAAGAAGAGCGAAAGAGAATGGGCGACGTCCCAGATCTTGAGGATGCCTGTACGTTCATGAATGAGTATCAAGACGAGCTCTGGCTCTTTGCAGATGTCGCCGACAAGGAACTCATGAACGCATTCAAAGTTGCTGAGAAGGTAGCAAGCGGTGCGTGGCAGATAATCGACGTTACCAACTTTGAAGAGCTAGGCCGTTATGTTTTCGACGAATGCGACGCGGCACGCGTCGGCGATTTCGGTGAAGAAATTCGCAAGCACTTTGATTTTCACGCCTACGGAGAATCGATAGCCGAGAATGAGCTATACGTGGTCACCGTAAACGGCACGATATACAAGGCCGACGAAGAGTAGAACGCGATCGAGACGGCGGGCGCGTCTCCGCCGTCTTTTCCCCTGAATAGTAATGAAAAGAGGTGTAATAATGACTCTATTTGAAAAGTACAGCGGATACGACGTCGAATTTGCAAAACGTGAGATCTCATGTACAAAGGACTTTTGGACGCCTTTTGCACGTCCTGACGGTGAGCCGGATGTCGTGCTTAAAGATATCTTCGATACTGATTTAGACGTGCTTAAAGAATCGCTAGCTAAAGCGACGTCTTGGCAGTTCCCACAAGTCGAAGATGTTAGTGACCACTTCTCCGCGGCGGACTTAGACAGAACACTTCACGTAGTGATGCGCTACGCAAAGAGAAACAATATTAGAGTATTAGAAGCGCTTGATCTATTCGGCGGGCGAAAAGTACCAGTTTTGGGGGCCGTGTTTGGCGTTGATGACGTTCAAGAGCTCTGCAAAACGCTCTTAAAAGAAGTTCGCTATTGGTCAGAAAACCCAGTGGACGAAGAAGACGAGCCGTATAAAAGCCGCCTTGCACACTGTTTTTTTTCCCTTGTGGAAAGTGAAATTTATGTACGCCGCGGCGATTTCGCCAAGATATTTTCGCGCGAATTTCAATGGATTTCTAGATGCGATACTTACCCGGACCGTAACCACTTCTTTTCTGCGGTTGTCGGGAAATACCGTACAATGCCGCTTGACTTGAACTTTTAGCACACGCTGAACGGCCCGCCCGCCGGGCCGTTTCTCCCTCTCTTTCCTCTTACTCTCGAATTATAGGCTAAATATGAGCACGATATTCAAAGACACGACACTGGAAGAACAAGCTACTAAAAACATCGAACGTCTAAGCCTTGACGGTCTAATCCTTAGCAACTACGACCAGAAGAAGGCCCTTGCCGATCTCGAAGATTTCCAGATTGAACACCTGAAAGAATTGATTGATAACATCGATAACAAATATAACCATTTAACAGCAGTTGAGGCCGTCGGCGTGTCGTTAGATATGGCTAGCTATTTCGGCTCGCTGACTAGCGATACCCTAGTCGTCAACGCTGAGCGCGTACTAGACCCAGAATCCCGCGACGTTGTCGTTAGAGCGAACAGCGCGCGTGCCCTCGCTCTCAAGATCTTAGAAGGCGCAACAGACGCGATAGACGACGCAACAGAACTAAGAGCTAATAGCCGCGGCGACTTTACAGACGCGGCAAAATGGTGGACTTTCATCAACCTTGAAGGTAAAGAAGCCTTAGTCGATGCTCTAACCTTTACGCTGATTAGCAAGCATTTCCTGTACGAATTGCATTACAACGGCGTGCGATACGTTAGCGTTTACGACCTCGAAGAACTTTCTTACCTGTTATGACCTCGAGAAGAGCCGGGCCCGGCCCGGCTCTTCCCCCCCTCTTCCACCCCCTACTCATGCTTTACGGAGTCTTATATGCCTAGTAAATCCACCCCCACCTATAGACTGTTCCGCTCTGAAGAAAAATTTCCCGTTTTTCTCTTCCCGGAACTGGCGCAAGAATTAGACGTATCCGTTATATCTGTTCGCAACTTGACGAGTTACGACAAATATGAAGACAAAAGGCAAACATCGCCGTTGTTTCGTGAACTCTTATGGATGAACCCGCGCATCGTAAGTTATAACTTAACAAACATCGTACGTTACAACTTCCCAAATATGGCTAACAATCGCCCCACGGCGTGGTATCGGTCAATCGCTCTTGACGCGGTTTTTTCATACGCGCGTCAACGAAAGATTAAGCTAGCGAAAGCTTTTGTACTCTTCGCTGGAACTTCGAAGAAGTCGCCAACGCGTGCGTTTCTCGCCGATCAACCAGGTGAAAATGATATATTTTCCGGTTTTTTCGAAAATGTGTTACCTGAAGCTATTTACGCATTGCGATATCATCAAGGAAACCTAGCTAAAAATTTAGAGATTCTAAGAAAGATATTAAAGGCCACAGACGCATACGGGGGGCGCCTCTGCTTCGCCCAAGCCTTTTATCATCTCATCGGACTCGAGCACAGCATCTACAGCGAATTTGTATATCTCTACGGGCCGCCCGAGCTGATACCGGTAGAGCTTAACCGCTGAGAGAAGAGGAACGGCCCGCCCGTTCCTCTTCTTTTGTCTAGAATCGTCAAAAAAGGCCCTCATTTGCTCTAGAATCGTTGATTTTGTTTCGGCGTGTATTCTTTCGACTTTTTTAAAATCGTTGATTCTGGCGCAAATGAGGGCCTTTTTAGTTCCCGCCCAGCGCGTCCACGACGCGCCCCGCCGTCGTCCACTCCTCGCGCGTCGATCACCACGACGCGATCACGCGCCCAGCGCGACCCGTCAAATATCACGGGGTGGCCCGCCGGGGAGGGCACCCCGCGACCCGCCGCCCCCAGCGACCCGCCGCCGCGCGGACGAGGGGCGCGGCGCCCCCCGCAGGGGGGGGTTAATCCTGGGGGGGATTTTTTCGCGGGCGACCCCGTCGGGGGGTTGTTTTTGGGGGGAGTTCTTCGGGGGGGAGTTTTTCGAGAACATTCCCGTGCGAGGAGTCCGAAATTGTGACGTGCCGCCCGGCCCCCGCGCTGTGATCGAACGCGACCCCCAGCAAGTTCCCGTGAACGTTAGTTACGTTCAGTTCCATACATGGGGGGTTATTTTTGGGGGGATTTTTTGCCGCGGGGGTTGTTTTGGGGGGTTGTTTTGGGGCAGAAAAAGAAGAGGGGGAAATTTCGCGCAAGAGGCTTTCCGCCGCTTCGACAACGACGCGCTGGTCTTCTTTGGAAAGACCTTTGACAAGCCGTTTCAGGACGCGCGTAAAGACCGCCGCGTCCTCTTCGTCGGGGGTTTTCCCTTCAAGGAAAATCGGCCCCCTTCCCGCTTCGAGCCACTCACGATTGATATTAAAGATATGGCAAATCTGGGAAATTCGCGACTTAGTCAAGCCGCTCCGTCCGTGTTCAAGTTCGTTGAGAGCCGCTTGTGTAACGCCCAACTTTTCAGCGAACCCCTTTTGGGTCAATCCCAATTCCTTACGTACAAACCGTAATCTATCCTGCATGGTCTCTCCTTATTCACGCAATAAAAGTATAGAGTATTAATCCTGAAAATAAAAGTGGCTTTTATTTACTCCTGAGTGATTGTAACTGAATCGGGAATTTCTGAAGAAAGTTTAACAGAAATTTGTTGACAGATAAAAAGTATCTGTTAAACTACTAACAACAAGGTTGTTTAGCTTAAAACTAAACGCAACTCAAAATCTTAGGGATGAAAATGACTAACAAGGAATATCTTGAAAGCAAGCCCGACGTTATCGTCTCCGCGCGTTCAGCAGTCCTTAAAGGACGCTTCAATTCTAACGAAGTTAGCCGGAAGTTCGTAGCTGTTAAGGACTTCGTTACTTACACTATCCAGATGCTAATTGAATCCGGCAAGGAGTTGGCGGTAAAGTTCTATGAACGCAACGCTACGTTCGTCGGCAAGGTTATCGGCGTGAAGATCGGCGATTACGACGGCTTCAAACCAGAGTGGTATCAGCGCATTTTGGACACGAACCCTGCAATGAGAGCCAAATATGAAGAATGTATTGGGGGGTTATTTGTCCTTCAAGAAATGCTTGAGGGGGTAAATTTCCCCAAGGGTGATTTAACGTTTAGCGAGCGTCAAATGGTCTTGCGTGCGTGGATGCGCAATCACCGCGACGCCGCAGAGAAAATAAGCATCGTGGCCCCGGAAGCGGCTTGCTTGTATTCATTCTAAAAGGGGGTTTATATGAACGATGAAGAGTTTTTCGAACGGGTAAAGAGTATTCCAGCAGAACAGAGGGGGTTATTCCTTGCATTAGTTGCGGTTTATGTTGCTGGTATCGAGTCTGGTTTGAGTGGCAAGGTTCGCAAGGCACGCAAGGTAAGTAACGAAGAAAGTGGGGATTCAAAATGAATAACGAAGATACGACTGCGGTTGTCAGATTGATTATGAAGCGCGTTGCGGAACAAATAGACAACCCGTCTCCGACAGATATGCGACAAGTACAAGGTTATCGTGACGGGATTTTGGACGCGCTTGCGATTATCTCGTATTTCGTTCCTCTCCCTGAACCAACTAAGCGCAAGAGAATTCGTAGAGCACAAGCTTATCGAAGGCTAAACCAAATCCTTATCAACTCTAACAGAAAGTGAAAACAATGAAAAAGTTCAATCGAGTTCTTGCCGTTGCACTTGTTGCCGCCGCGCTCGCTTCTGCTCCGGCCTATGCACAATGCTGTGGTTTCAGACTCTTTAATCGCCGCGCAAGCGTCCAATATTCGTCACAATGCTACAATCAGCCCTACAGAACCATTAACGCGTCACGCGTTAGATCATGGGGGTTATGTTCGGGGGGGGCTTGCGCTCTTCGATCACGCGCCGCGTATACCGGCAACAACGGATATTTGGAAACAACTTCTTTTCCTACCCCTTGCGGTCAACTGACAAGACAAGAAGAGAAGATTGACGGCGGATTGAATTGCGAAGCTGGTGAATATTATCCGACTCAGACTTGCAACCCTTGCTCGCCTGTTCAGATTGAAACAAAACAAGAGATTGAGGAAGAAACTACTTGTACCTCATTCCCTTCTCCTTGCGAACCCGTACAACAAACTGATAAAGACTCTTGTCAATCTGGCGCGTGCCCTTTACGGGCTCGCGTGACAACGGCGGTTTCCAACTTCCTGAATGCGGCTAACGCGATTAGAGCTCAATACGGTCTTCAGGCGTTGAGAGCAGACGCTTCTCTCGATCAAGGAAGTTACAACCAGGCTAATTACTGCGCGTCAACGCAACGCCTGATTCACGGTTCCGGGGCGGCTGAAATTCTTGCGCAGAACTACAGCGGATTCAACTTTGCGCTTAATCAGTGGCTTAACAGCCCGGCGCATAGAAGTCTCTTGCTGTCGCCTTCATACCGTTTTGCAGGAGTTGCGACCGTTCGTGACTCTTACGGACGTGTGTGGTGCGCTATGCGTTTTAAATGATAGTTTCTTCGTCCCTCGTTTTGAGGGCGATTGATGAGGGGGTACGCGGTTGAAATCCGATACAAGGCCCCCCGACCGAAGTCGGGTAGTCGGTCGATAAACCTACGCAAGTAGGCGAGTTCTTTGGGACTCTATAACCCCGTCACGTTTCACGCTTGGAGGGGCGGGTTCGCCCGCCCCGTCCTTCTCTTCTTCTTTCTTTTCAGAGACAACTACCATGAATCTAGCGCAGGCTAAAGTCATGAGACGCCAATCATATTTGGCAAGATTCATTAAAAGGAACCCAGATATGAAAGTTGAAGAGATTAGCAAGGCGTTGAAACAGAACTTAAACATTGTCACTAGCGATATTTGGACTCTTGAGCACGCTGGACTCTTGCCACGAACTGACAACAACGAAGACTTCGACCAGGTTCAAACAACGATTGACGAATTCGAGCGCCTCTTGTTTCGTTGCGAACTGTCGAATAAGGAAGCCGCGAAAAGACTAAGTCTGTCAAAGAATACAGCGAAGCAATACTACATAGTAATACTACTAAGACGCTTGGCGGTTGATGAAGACTTTTACTCAATGCGCTTTTTAGAGGACTTGCTAAGCCCTGACAACATTAGCTTCAGAGAAGGACAGCTACAGAATCTAGAACAGATTAAACGCGACAATGAAGATTATCCTGGTATATCTGAAGTCATTCTACCAGCTGATATGTACAGGCGTTACAAGAGCATACGCAATTTTAAAGAAAAATTTCACGGCTCCATCCCGTTCGCTGTTTTTAAGGATGATGATCTACGACACGCATGGGGAATTGAAGATTAAAAGGAAAGATCATGGAAGAGAATGAAGACAGAATCGAATATCAAGGGCTCAGCATTGGGGGTTACTTTTTAGAAATTCTTATCCTCTTTTTTAGCTCAATCGCATTAGGTTGCGGATTTGGAATAACGTTCTTCGCGACAGTCTGCAAGTACACAAACGCCACGATTATCGTGAGAACCGAACCTAAAAACAGAGTTATTGAAATTAACTCAATAGAGAAAGTGAAAGAAGAGGATTATGATTCAGAAGAGCCGTTGCCCGAGCCCCCTCCAACAGTTCCAGAGACGCCAGAAGAACTAGACGATATTACAGCGTTGCACATGCTGGGGATTGATACAGAAGAGAAAGTTCCAGTCCCTCAACCTGAGCGGAAGAAAGACAACGTCGTCCAACTCATACCTCACCAAAACGCAAGTATCTACGAAGACCACGGAAAAACTAAGAATCTCAAACAATAGAAAACGAACCCCTTAAACGATTTATCAGGAGTTAATCATGGATTTTAGCGATTATCAGAAACCGATTGACGTCAAAAGCGACTGGAATGTTAGCGAGTCCGACTACCGCGCGTATCCTGCTCTCAACTTCCATACTCTTGCTGAGTTTCACCGTGACCCTCGCGCATGGAAAGACGGGTTCTTCGAGAACAAAGAAGAGACGGATTCAATGCGGTTCGGAACCGCGTTACACGCGCGTATCCTTGAGGGTGAAGCTGTCTACGAAGACAAGGTAGGAGTCTTTTTACCGCCGATAAACGACAAGACGGGCGAGCCTTACGGCGCGACTACCAAAACGTACAAGGAAGCCTATCTCGACTTTCTGAAAGACAATGACGGCAAGACGATTATCAGTCGAGACGATTCTAAAACAATCGAGAAGCTTGCGCAGGCGTTCTTCTTCCACCCTACCGCCGCTCGAGTTTTGGGCGAACGTGACTTCCGTCATACAGAAATGGCCGTCAAGGGTGTGTGGGAAGTCAGCGGTTCGAACATAGAAGTCAAAGGTAGGATTGACTGTTACTCAGACATGGGACTCGTCGACGTGAAAACAACCGCATGTCTAGACGACCCCTCTGGACGCGACCGATTCAGATACGCAATCTACGACTACAAGTATCTCGTCCAATTAGGCTTCTACCACCGACTTCTAACCGACTGTTTAGGCGCTCCATACGTTCCCTGTTGGATAGTTGCTTTTGAACGTAATGAACCCAACAGAATCGCAGTCTACAAGATCAATTCTGAAGTCATTGAAAAGGCACGAAACGTTGTCTGGATGTGGTTAGAAGCTTATGTAAACGCTGAGAAGACTGACTTCTACGAATCCCGTTACGACGCAATCCAGTTAATTGACACCTACAACGAGTTAAAGGACTTATGACCCGCTCAGAAAAGACCATGTTGAAATTCTCCGCCATGCTAACTCTTGCGAAGTTAGACGGCGGAGAAATTCTCTCCAACTACCTTGCCGCAATGGAAACGGTAGATAGGACGGCACAGATCAAGAACGTCGTCGTCTCTCCGAAAGAAGTGAATGATATTGTATGTGAAGTATTTACAACGCTAGGGCTAACTAACGTTAAGAGATTAAACAAAACAGGAGCTTGAATATGGCTAACATTCTTCAAACTATGAACACAGAACTCTCTACCGGACGCAACGACAGTTACGTCAGTATCTTCGAACGTTACACTTCGTTCGATCAATTCTATCAAATGGCACAAATGTTTGCGCGGTCGCAATTCGTTCCCGAGTCCTTTAAGGACAAGCCGGAAAATTGCCTTATCGCGTTGGACCTCGCGTTGTCGCTGAAACTCAAGCCTACAAGTTTGTTTCCCCACCTCTACGTAATTCATGGTCGCCCCGCGTTGTCGGCTCAGTTCATGATTGCGTTGGTTAATCGTTCGGAGAAGTTTTCCCTCATTAGTTGGGACGAGGGTGAAGACGGCTACTTTGAGTATGAGGCCTACGGCAAGACCCTTAGGGCTGTCAATTACTACGCGCAAGCCTGTTTCACTGAGCGCGCGACGGGGAAAGAATACCGCTCCACTCGCGTAGACGTAAAGCTTGCACGCGCTAACGGATGGTTTGGGAAGGACGGTAGCAAATGGCGTACAATGCCGCGCGAAATGTGCCGTTGGCGAAGCGCGAGCTGGCTTATTAAGAACTATGCGCCTGAAACGGTATTCGGACTAGACTTTGCCGACGAACTCGAGGACTTTGACGCAACGCCGCAACCCCAGTATCAGACCGCGACAAAAGGTATCCAACTTCCAACAATCCCCGTACCCGAGTTAGAAGAGGTTGACCCCGTCGACGATCTAGTCGAGGGGATTAAAAACGCGACGACCATGGAGGAACTCAAGAAGGCGGGCGCTCAAGTAATGAAGTTTGACGTTGACGCGGCAACCAAAGACAAGCTCCGCAAGCTTTACATGAAGCGAAGCGAAGAGATCAACGCGCGAAAGTCAATCGCTATGGCGACGGAACTCCCCGACGAAATTTCTGAACGCGTTGAAGAGTCCTTAAACGTCGATAACGAAGAAGAACCTGTTGTCACAGCTCCCGCCAAGAAAACGCGCAAGAGAGCGCAACAGACGAAACAGAACGCTAACGAGTTCTCTACTCTAAACATGATTAAATCTATTAAGACTGCTTCGACGCCGGAAGAACTTCAAGCATTGTCGAAAGAGATTCAGCGAGCAAGCGAGGCTGGGATAATTGACGACTCTGTCTTTGAACAGTTGTCAGGATGCATTGAAAGCAAGTCGCAAGACTTAGAAGAACAGTTTGATGAAGAGCCAGAATTCGATTCAGACAGCGTTCCTGAAGAGATTGAAGACGATTCTGAACAGGCTACAACAGAACAGCTTCGGCGGCAGAAGCAGATTGAGGACGCTATGGGACGCGCTAAGGAATCTAAGGAGGTTGACAGTCTCGTCTCAGTAGCTGAAGGCTGGGTCGACAACGGATACATTGTGGAAAGTCAGCTTGAAGAGATTCAACAAACTGCCGCCGAGATTAAACAGAGACTCTCAATTTGAAATCTGTAATCCTTAAAATCCCGTTTCCGCCCAGCGTCAACCATATCTGGAAAATGGCGCGTGGACGGAAGATTATCAGCAAAGAGTATCAGGCGTTCCAGTCGGCAATGTTGGCTTCCCTGAAGGGGAAGTCCGACCTTCTCGACCGCGCCGATACTTACGCTGTTACCCTTATCGCGTTTCCGTCTAATCGGCGCAGGCGCGATCTAGACAACCTCTTTAAAGCTACTTTTGACGCGCTAACAAAAGCAGGCTTTTGGGAGGATGATTGTCAGGTAGTTGAAATGCACGGGTACGCTGGTAGGCCAGCGATCGAAGCGTTCGCTATCGTAAAAATAAGTGTCTATAGTTCGATTGAACATAAAGATGAGGAACTCACTCCAGAATATTGGGGTGAAGTGACTAGGAAATACTCATGGAATCAACCTACTACACGGCGGCGACGCGGCTCAGAAGAATGACTGGAATGCGTGGTTACGGGGTATATTGTCGACTCGTCGAGTTATGCAACGCGACTCCGCAACGCAAGGTAAAGTACGATTTAGAGGACTTTTCATTTGATATGCACGAAGAGCCGGAGTTTATCAGGCAAATCGCGGAAGAGTTTGACCTCTTCACGATCGAGGACGGAACAATTGCTGACAGCTTTACTAAAACGCCAGAATTTAAAGAAAAGGAGCGTCAGGAGCAGATACGGAAAAATCGCAGTGAGGGCGCTAAGAAGGCCGCTCAGACGCGCAAAGCTAAGAAGGCCGCTCAAGCTCAAAATTCAAGCGGTGCACCTCAGAAAGTTCAGACAATCGATAACCACGTTGTTGGAGCTGTTGCGCCGCAAACTCAGAATTGGGACGAGCAGTTTGACGGGGAATTTCTAGAAAGATTTAACAGTGTTAGAAGCTTTTGGAACGAGACGTTCAAGCGCAAGGCGCCGCGACGTGTAGTTCCAGAGAGCGACTTTAACATAAGCACGGACGTAATTACTAACTTCGCGAAGTCGTGCGCAACGTATTCAGACGACGACTTTATGGATGCAATTAAGCAGGCTAGCGAGGAGGAATTCGCTTGGCAATTCAAGGACGTTTTAAAGAGTAGCAATATGCAACGGCTTTTGTCGAACTTCGAAATTCGTATGCGCAAGCAGACAGAAAAAGAGGAAGAACTGACGCCGGAGCAGAAAGAATTGATGGAGTTTGGCAATGAACAAGGTTGGAACTGGACTAACGAATCACAACTTCCATGGTGATGTTTTTGGCGCAGTCGCAAACGCGGCGGGAAAAATCCAAGAACAAACAAGAGAACCTATTGAGACTCCTACGTGCTCAGTATGTTGCGATACGGGGGTTGTTGTATCTATGGACGCTCAAGGGAGAAATTTCTCTACGCCGTGCAAGGCATGTAACAAGCTACAAAAGGAACGAATAGCGCATTTAACCGAAAGAGCGCATCTACCACGAGTCCTTGTCAAAGATTTTGTACCGCATGACGTCACGAGACGGTTCGTGAACAATTTCGACAAGAGGAAACCTGAGTGGCTTTTCTTTGTCGGGAAACCAGGAAGCGGCAAAACGACAGAGGCCGTAATGAGCGTTCGCTCGCTCATTGAAAAGAAGTACGCAGTAGTTCGTTTCTACAACGCTTTTGAGCTAACGCGTCAACTAATAGCGAGTAAGCGCCGGAACGACGATCATGAAGATATCCTTGATGAAATAACAAAGGCCGACCTTATCGTATTGGACGACCTTTTTAAAGCAGTCCCTAAGCAGGGCTCTTACGGATACGACGATTTTATTTCGGCAACTCTTGAGATTATCTGGGCACGTTATGATTCTAAGAAACCTATGATTGTGACTACACAGATTAACTTTAACGATATTGCTAGGATTGACTCGGCTTTGGCTGGTCGAATAGCGGAGTTGTGCAAGGGGAATGTTGTTGTATTTGATAAAAATTCTACTAACTGGAGAATCAAACCAAAGGGGGAAACTAGCAGTGAACAGAATCGAACGCGAGATACAGGCAATGGACTCGGCTCTTATGACAACTCTAGAGGCGAGCGAGTACTACAAGGTTTCCAAAGCAACTCTTATCAAACTAGCCAAGCAAAAAGCTATTCCAGCGTACAAGCTCGGACGGCAGTGGCGTTTTAGAAGAGTCACAACGCAGGAAAGAACAAATAACGCAGATTCAAAGGATTGAATGAAGTGTTTAAGTATGCTTTTGACGAGGATACGCGAGGTATCCTCTTAAAGCCGATTGAGAACCAGGACGCAAGTTGGAGGGTTCTGCCTCATGAACTGCGTCCTGTTTACGCACAGGAGCTCAACTTTTACCACTTCGACAAGTGGTGGACATACGATCAAGACTTCGCAGAACCGATCTTGTGGGGCGATATGAACCGACTTGTCCTTAACGGCGAAGTCGTAGCGAAAGTTCATTACGCAGTACAGACCGACGCCACCGCACAGATTGAAGTCTATCGTAAAGACTTGAAACTCGAGCCGATCGACGTGGAGGGGATGCTGGCAAAGAATCGAGCAATGCTTGACGAACTCTACGGCTCAACAACGAACAGACTCTATAAAAGCATATGCGAAGTTCAAGAGCACACGGGGAATTTCTTCTTGTCATTTTCTGGGGGAAAAGACTCCTGCGCTTTATTCTATGCGGTAGAAAATCTGCGCGAAGCGTACCCATATCTCTTAACGAAAGATAACTTCGCAATAGGATTCTCTGACACTGACATGGAGAAGCCGGACACGTACAAGACAATTGAGAAGTTCCAAGCTCTATTTGAAGAGAGGGGTATTAAATTCGTTCGCGCACGAGCCGAGAAGTCAGCTGCCGAGAATTGGATGTACTTCGGCCCCCCCTCGCGTCTCAAGAGGTGGTGTTGTACAGTTCATAAGACAACACCGCTTGTCTTAGCCTATCGCGACCTCTTGAGAGAGAGGGGGGTTATTGACGAAACGCATTGTGCTTTAGTTGGAGTTCGTGCCGCTGAATCTGCGAGACGACGCAGTTATGAAGTCGTCATGCAGTCTAAGAAGTCTAAGGGGGACTGGGCCATTTACCCGATTCTCGATTGGTCGTCAGCTGAAGTTTGGCTCTGTATGTACGACAAGGATGCATATGTCAATGAAGCGTACAAGCGCGGTTCTAAGCGTGTTGGTTGTCTCTTGTGTCCTATTGCAGACGATTCGTCGTCTGATAGAGATAGGGGGGTATACAACGCGTCGTACGAGCCATATGACAACGCGATCGACGCATGGTACCGACTTCAACAATCTGCAAAGCCAGGGTGGAGGATACGGAGGAACGCTCTATACAACCTTGATATCGAGAGCGAGGCTGTTATTGACACTCAGGACGATTTATGCACGTTGACTTTAGGGGAGTTTCGACAGGACTACAGAGAGCTCCTGAAGTCGATTAACGCGCAAGAAACAAGTCCGGGGGAATTCTACGTCGAGGCCTTGGGACAACGAATCGGTTTCACTGTTGACGGGAATGTCGTTCGGATACAACGCAACCACAAGCGCAAGGGGAACAAGGTCGTCTCATGGATAAAGAAGATATTCATTAGGAGTGTGTACTGCGTCGCGTGCAGGACTTGCGAGACTTTCTGTCCTAAAGAAGCAATAGTCTTTAGAGAGGGGAAAATTAAGATTCTTCCGAATTGTGTTCACTGCGGAACATGCTACGAGAAGAAAGACGTGTGTATTGCGTATGAGTGCAGAAAAGTTCCACCACGCAGAAAAGAGCTGCTGAAGAGAGCTGAGGAAAGGGCTACGCGTGCAAGAGAAGAACATGAACGACAAGAGCGGAACAAGCAACCGTTGCTTAGACTGCTCGGGGAGTCTGACCAAGGATGATATTGGAGCTACTTTAAAGCTATTGGGGCGCGAAGAAAAACGAAGATTCTGTATACCGTGCCTATCAAAAAGGCTCAATGTGGAGGAGGAGCGCATTAGATACTGGATAGACAACTGGAAATATCAAGGTTGCAAGTTATTTGAATGATATAATCCCCCGCTATGTATAACGGGGGTTTTTCTTTGCCCTGTTGACAATAGAGGGCATGGATTCTATAAATTGGGTGCTACAAAAAACGCCTAGGGAGTAATCATGGCGTATATTCAGAAAAGAAAAAGTAAAAAGGGAACTAGCTATGTTGTTCGCTTTTCGTTTAACGATGGAAAGAAGGGGGTTATCTGCCTTGATTCATCGTACACATTGCGCGACGCAGAGAATGCGCGAGGGGCCGTCGAGGGGGTTCTTCGTTCTCAGAAATTGCAGGAACCTCTAGATCGAAACACTCGAGTCTTTCTCGAAACCGCTCCAGTCGACCTGATTAGACGTTTTGAGAAGTTGGGGATTTCTACAGTAAGAGACTCGCTGACCGTCTCAGAAGTCTGGAAACGTTTCATGGACGCGCAGGACGGGATTGTTAAAGAATCGTCCTCCATACACAGAAGCACTGTTTTCAACCGCTTTAACGCGTACTTCCCAGACACGGTGAAATTCTCCGATTTAACCGCGGGGGAACTTCAGAAGTTTCGTGATAAACTATCGAGGTTGTACGCTCCTACAACGGTATCGAAAAGCGTCGCAGACTTACGGGCTTTTGCTAATTGGGCGGTGAAAAATGGCTACGCGACAAGCAATCCGTTCATGCTAATAGCGCGAGGTTCTACAACAAACAGAACAA
>CAVGEG010000042.1:0-25123 GCA_963628165.1 Paratractidigestivibacter sp.
CAATATCAGCTAACATATTGATACAGAAGAAAGATTTTTCAGTGTCTCCACTTTTAAGATATATTCCCATCTACATTTTCATCCTCGTTCTAGGAATAAAGATCCCATCCGTCTTTGGAGAATCTGACGCCATAAAATATGACGTCAAGATATTCCCCTCCGAAATTTTTGAGGGAGAGTCTGCCCAGCTTGTCCTTTCAGTAACAAACATGGAGCTCGATGAAGCGCCGGATCTTACCAGCTTACAGGCGGAATTCGACGTCGTCGAGCTTCCCCCAACGAAGCGTTCCGACGTCAAGATTACGAATTATGGCTCGCAGGTTAATAGAATTGAGACGCGCGTCGTCGATTATAACTACACCCTAAAGCCTAAACGAAGCGGCGTCTTTAACGTCGAACTCCCGGTAATTGAAGCGAACGGCCAGAAACTAAGAGCCGACCCTGTCTCGCTCAAAGTTAAGGCGAAGAGCCAGACGGATCTCGTTTATTTGGAGCTTTCGGCAATTCATCAGGATAAACTCTATCCGCTTGTTCCTTTGGAGGTCGTTCTAAACGTTTTCATCAAACAATACCCCGACCAGTTTGCCAAACGCGATCCGCTAGACGTTATTGTTGAAAATCTCGAAGAACCGCGATTAACGATTCCTTGGCTTGAATCCAAAACGATCGACAAAAATTTTTATGAGCACGAGCCCCTTGAAGACTGGCTTAATGGATATTTTTCCGATAAATCTGGGTTTGCCATCAATAATTACCATTTGAGCTCCAGTCCTTTTGACTTCCCATTTTCTTTTTTCTCGGACTCCAGACAAGAAACATACTTTCATCCAAAGGCAGACGTCGTCAGTCGAGCCGATTCGACAGGAACTTCTGTTCCATATTGGAAATACAGCTTCAGAAAAAAAATTACTCCGATCAACGCCGGATCGTACAGCCTTCCGTCCGTAACCTTAAAAGGCAACTTTATCGATTTTGCATCGCCAGACCATCCTAGCGCGACGCCAATTTACCTTTCAACGTCTCCGCTAACGATAGAGGTCGCTCCGATTCCTGAAGAAACGGCGCCCGATAATTATGTAGGCATATATGGAAAAATCGAACAAAAGGCGTCGTTATCGTCGACGAAGGCGACTGTAGGAGAAGCTTTAAAGCTCACGATTTCTTATACAGGATACGGCGTTTTCGATTCAGCGGCGCCCCTTGATCTCTCTTCCGACCCTCAAATTACTAAGTATTTTAAGGTTTACAAGCCTGAAGAACGGTCTCTGGAGTCTGGAATAGCCTTTGACTATACGCTTAGACCGACTCAGGCTTTTCACGGGGAAATCACAAAGATTTGTTCCTCCTATTTTAATGTGGAATCGGGAACCTTTGAGGAACTCGAATCCAATTCGGGAGACCTTGAAATAGAGGTCGTTCCAGCCTCTGAAGCGAAGACCTCCCCTTCGGACGAGGCAGAGTATTCCAAGGAACTTGAGCCTACATCCGAGCAAGAATCCCCAACGTCTCCTCGTTTAAAACGCTTCGGCGTCGTTGCAATCTCGGCAAGCTTGATAATCCTAGTCCTTGGGGGAGGAGTTTTCTTAGCCGTCAAACATAGAAAAGAGGCAGGATTGAGCGCAGATCAGATACTCCGACATGCGCTACCAATCCTAGAAGCGGGAATAGCGAAATTTGAACATTCCCCAGCCGACTCTTTTTTACTGATTCGGAAGGCGTTTCTTTTCCTAGTAGCCCAAAAACTGCCGCATTCCCTTGAAGCTTTAACCGACGCAGAAATTCAAGAGTTCCTCAACAGGGAATTCCAATCGGAAATGAACAGTTCCCCTAGGACCGCGCTATTTATTAAAGAGCTCAGCGAATTTTTCCAGCTTGCGGAAAAAATTCGCTTCTCCGAATCAAAAGAAAATGTCGTTGACTTTGCGGAAAGAGTCAGATCGTTATATGACTCCTGGCTCTCTCTTCTACAAGAAAAGTACGTTCATTTACCAGCGGGAAGTTTGTCAGACTTTTCTCCCAAACAAAAAATCAGCTAGGCAGACTCAAGGTAATGCACGCGTTCTCCCAAGGCTTCTCCCTTGGGATTGGCGTGCAATATCTTGCGAGATACACTTTTCAAAAAGTCTGTGGTAGATATAATTCCTTAGGTTTTTAGTCGAAAAGTGTGCGGGAATTGCCGGGAGGCGTATTTCGCTCCGTCGATCCAATGCAGTTGTATAAATTTAGGCGTGTTGAGAAAACAAGGAAAATCATATGATCGCCAAGGACATGAAGCGAGGAGACGTCCTCGTCTATAACGGTTCACCTATTATTGTCGAAAATCTCCAAGTTCAAACTCCTTCTGCTCGTGGAGCGGCAACTCTGTACAAATTCCGTTGTCGTAATCTCATCACCAAGGATAAAATCGATCTTAAGCTCAAGGGCACGGATACGCTTGACGAAGCCGATTTTCGTCGTCGCGCTGTAACCTACAGCTACGCCGACTCATCCGACGTCTATTTCATGGACGCTGAAACGTACGAAATGTACAATATTGCCAAGGAAGACGTCGCCGAAGAAATGAATTACATCAAAGACGGTCTTGAAGGTCTGTTCGCTTTGATCTACGAAGATCGTTGCGTGGCAATCAACCTTCCGGTTGCCGTTGAAATGTTGGTTACCAAATGTGATCCCGCGGCCAGAGGCAATTCCGCTACTTCTCGCGAAAAGCCCGCGACGGTCGAAACGGGTCTCGTCGTCATGGTTCCCGAATACCTCGAGGAAGGAGAAACGATTAAGATTGACACGAGAACCGGTCTATTCTTAGGCAGAGCCAATAAGTAGTTCCCCATGAGTGGAAAGGGGTAAGTTGGCAACGACGTTCATCCAGCTTTTGCTCCTTTCCTTTTTCTATATCGCGAATTTTTTTTGTAACAGCCGAGGGCGTCGTGGCAGTTGTTTCAGGTCTAGACTTCTTAAAAAATCCTTCTAAAGTTGCAATTCCGCCCGTGTGCGTTATCACAGGCGATGAGAATTTTTTTAGACAAGAAGCGTTTAATACGTTGCGATCGGTCATATTAAGCGATCAAGACGCCGCGTTCTGTTTATCTCGCTTTGAAGGAAACGAAGTCTCTTTTTCCGACGTCCTTCGAGAAACCGCGATGATCGCGCTCTTCGGTTCAGGAAAACGCTTAGTCGTGATTGATCAAGCCGATCCTTTTATTTCTCAGTACAAGGAAAAGATAGACGATTACATTCAGAACCCGAATAAAGCGGGCATACTCCTCATGCAACCGCTTTCCTTTCCTAGCAATCTGAAGCTATATAAAAGAATTAGCGATCTGGGTCTCATTATAGAATGCAAGGGATTGCCGCCGCGGTCTATTCCGTCGTGGCTCGTAGAATGGGAACGAGAACATAGTCGGATTCAACTGTCAAGGGAATCGTCCGAGATCATTGTCGATCTAGTCGGAAACGACCTCGGGATGTTGGATCAAGAAGTGCATCGTCTTGCGCTCTTAACGCCCGACAACAAAATCGACGTCAATCTAATAAGAGAACAGGTCGGTTCCTGGAAGCAGGAAAAAGTTTGGAATTTGATAGACGTCGCGTTAGAAGGAAAAACAAGCGAGGCGTTACAACAACTAGAGAAACTTCTTCTCGCGGGAGAAGCGCCGATTGGAATTCTCGCTCAGCTTGGATTTACGCTAAGAAAACTAAGCGCGGTCAATCAAATCCTTATAAATTCAGAAGAAGCGCCCGACGCTCCCAAACCGAACATTAACGCGATTTTAGACCAAGTCGGCGTTAGATCCTTTCTTCATGCCAAAACCCAGGGGCAACTCAAAAAACTCGGAGCAATTCGAGGAAGGCGTCTTATCCAGCGACTTTTGGAAACAGACTTGGATCTGAAGGGAGCAAGTCGCTTCGATCCAAGACTGATCTTGGAAAAATTTATCGTCCAAATCTCTCATCCGCAGGTTAAGTAGTCAGTTTTCGACGACGCCATTGTCCTCCAAGCGAAGGGTTCGCTCCAAAATCTGTGAAAACTGGGGAAAAGTGGAAAAGGTCCAGGTCAGTATCGTTTTCAGTTCTTCGATAGTCAGGTGAAAAATCGGAACATGAATACGCGGGCCAATTTCACAAGCAGGAGCAAGGACAAAGTCTCGCCATTGAAATCTTGGATGCGGAATCGTTAGTTCCTTCGACGCGAGTACGACGTCTCCGTACAATACAATATCTAGATCGATAACTCGCGGGCCCCATAACACCGTTCTCTCCCGTTTCATCGTCTTCTCGATCGCATGTATTTTTTGGAGCAACTCGCGCGGTGACAACGACGTCTTTACAAGAATCGCCATGTTAAGAAAAGACGGCTGGTCTTTGGGACCTCCCACAGGAAAGGTGCGATAACAGGAACTCTTCTTGTAAATTTGAATGGACGCCACGTTGCTTAGCAACTGCAAGGCGCGTTCTAAATTTCCCTTCAAATCGCCGATGTTAGTCCCTATCGAAATTAACGCGATGTTGCTATCGCCAAGAAACGTCGTCATATTGTCCCGAAAAAATCCTATCAGATTTGTAAAAAGCGCCCGAATGATAATTATTCGAGCGCTCACAAAAAGCAACGGCGTTTTCTTCAAAATCAACCGCGCACCGAGCTCATAGAATCTCGCACGATGCTTCTCATAAAAGACGCGGAAGCGCGCTTGCCCGTAAACAGCTTGTACTGGAGACTCGCCTGTCCAACAAACATCTCCAATCCGGAAACGATGCGCGCGCCTTTTTCTTTTGCCATACGCAAAAGATATGTCATCTCCGGATTATATACGGCGTCAAAAACGACCATCCCTCCGCGTAAAAACTTCGCTTCCATCGGCGATTCGTCAACGTTAGGAAACATTCCGATCGGCGTGCAATTGGCCAAGACCTGAACGACATAACCGTTCCTTTCATCCCACGGACAAAACTCGCAACCTAAACTTGTCGCGATACGCTCCCCTTCCTCAACCTTGCGATCCGCAATGATAACGCGCGCGCCGCGTTCGCGTAGCCCATACGCAAGCGCCTTTCCCGCGCCCCCTGCGCCTAAAACCATCGCGCTGAGTCCAGCCAAAGGACTCTCTTCATTCGCGCCAATAGGACGACCTACCATAGAAGTCTCTATGCTCAAGACAGCCGCAATATAATCCGTGTTATAACCGTAGGCGCCATTATCGTCGAAGACGACAGTGTTGCAGGCTCCAATGAGCTCGGCGGAGGGATCGATCCTTGTAAGTTTCTTCATGATTTCCATTTTATGAGGAATCGTGACGCTCAATCCCTTTAGATCTAATTCCTCGCGCGCCTTGTCGACAAAGTCACCAAGTTCTTCCTTAGAAACCTTAAAGGGAATGTAGACGCTATTGATCCCTTCCTTCGCAAAAGACTTGTTGTGAATCAAAGGACTGAGACTATGTCCGATAGGATCGGCCACGACGCCATATACCGCAGTCTTTGAATCAAGTTCGTCATAGCGATAGACGTCCCTCAACGTCTTGTAGTATGGAAGTCCCGGAGCCAGCGTTCGCGAATCGGAAAAAGAAGCGTAGGTGTAAGGAACGCCCCACTTCTTCCCTAAGACTCTGGTAAAGAATCCCATTTCAGTCATCGCTAACGCCAAGGTGCGAGGTTTTAATCTGTCAGAATTTACGCGCTTCGTAAACTCGACAAGGCGGAAAAGGTCTTCTATATTTTTTGGAGTGACTGCAATTTTTACAACGTCGGGATCGCAAGAGGACAACGCTTCATTATATATAGCGTCCAGATCGCTAGGGGTCTCTTCCATATTGTGATAGCTGATAATGCGCTTGGTCTTCCCAAATCTCGGAATATTGGGAGCGACGTCCACCTCAAGATCTATATATTCGACGCCTTCGGCAATCAAGGAACGTAAAAGCTTGAGTCTATCCTCTTCGGTTCCTCGCCAGTTTCCTCCGTCCGACGGTCTGCGAACGGTTGCCAAGACTGCGGTTGGACGACTCGGCAGTAATCTAAAGAGTTGGGGTTCCTTCCGTAAGTAGTCCAGCCTTAGCTCGACAAACTTAACGTTATCCTCCGCCAAGTTCTTCCACTCTTCAAGCATTCTCTTATGGCTTCCGCAACCGATGCTGACACATATCATTTACATTCTCCCTGAAAAGCTATCTCAAGAACTTCGCGTTTTCCCCAACGTCGTCCGGCAAAATCGAGTGAATCTTGAGCCGGTCGCTAACGATCTCTCGGTCTGCATTTTACATTCAATCTTATTTTTTACAAATGGGACTATGCCTCTATCAATTTATTCGGAGCCGTGACGATAAAGGAAGAAATAAAGATGGAAAAAACTTGGAAAATACGTAAGTCAAAGGAACAAAGGCGGGATACTGGCGCCTTGAAATCAGACAAGATCGTTATAAAATGGGCAAAGTCGCTTTGCGCTTGGTTGCGACCTGTCGCTGACGCGCTCGAGCAGTCGTCGTCAGTCTACATTACGGGTCTATTGAGGCAATGTTGCGTGTAATGTTAAAAAATATCATCGTTTGTTGATTTTTTGAAGTTATCTTGCCGACAAGTGAAAGAGCGTTTAACAAAAGAAAGGTTTACGGGAACCCCTCGCAATGTTTTTTTCACTGATCGACAAAATCGACGAACTTACGCCTGGCAAGTCTGTTGTTGCAACAAAGTCGCTTGCAATGTCAGAGGAATATCTAAGGGATCATTTTCCCAAGTTTCCGGTCATGCCGGGCGTATTGATGATTGAAGCGATGACCCAGGCTTCTTCTTGGCTAGTGCGGGCAACGGAAAATTTTGCTCACAGCATGGTCGTGCTAAAGGAGACGCGAAACGTTAAGTTCGGTCAATTCCTTCAACCAGGACAAACCCTAGTCGTAACTTCCAATATTGTCTCCGACACAGAAAACGAGACCGTTTTGAAAGCTCAAGGTTCGATCGAGGGACAGGTTCGTATTCGAGCCCAACTCACCCTAAGCAAATATAACCTTGCGACCGTAAGCCCTCATCAAGGAGCTATGGACGAAAAAGTTATTCGTGAGCTCAAAGAAGAACTAGCGCTCTTGTGGAACGAATACCAAGGGTAAACTTAGAGAGTCGCTATCTCTTTTAGAACTAGGGTCTTTGGATCTGAGTTCTTTCCAGGATCAACAAAATCGGCTTCACCCGAACCTCGACGTTAAAAACCCCCTGTCGAGGTTTATAAGGAACGCACTTCTGGTGGTGTAGGCCTGAGTTTTAACGCGTTGTTGTGTTTTTTATATGATGAAGGAGGAGCCGTATGGCAACTAAAGAAGAAATCCTTGCCGCAGTTCAAGAAGTCCTAGTAGAATCTTTGGCGGTTGACGAAGATGAAGTTACCCCCGAAGCGACGTTGGTGGACGACCTTGGAGCTGAGTCCATCGATTTGCTTGAGATCGTTTTCAATCTTGAAAAGAAATTCAATATCAAGATTGATCGTAGCGAACTCATTCCCGAGGATCTCTTCTCCGATCCTCAGTACGTTGTTGACGGAAAACTTACGCCGAAAGGACTCGAAGTCCTTGAATCGAGACTTCCTAACGCCAACCTTGAAGCGTTTAAGCAGAATCCTCTCGTCCAGAATATTTCCAAAATTCTCACGGTGGAAGATCTTTGCAACGTCGTGGCGCAAAAGGTTGCCTGACGCGTGTTGAAACTAAATTCGACGAACGATCTTTACTCGATAATCGTTCGTCGAGTTTTGTGAATACTAAGGGATGCGAACGGAACAGGTTGTTCTTCCTCGCTGATCTCCGTTTGTTACCTTCCTCGGTTTCTTCGTTGGATTTTTGTTCGAGAGTTTGAAATGAATTGGTATTGGATCGATCGCTTCACCCTATTTGAAAGCCATAAAAGAGCAAGAGCTATAAAGGCCATTACTCGCTCTGAAGAACACTTGCGCGATCATTTTCGTTTTCATCCGATCGCTCCTGCGTCGTTGATTATAGAAGGCCTCGCTCAGACGGCGGGACTCTTGATCAATGAGTCCACCAATTTTGAAAAGAAAGTTGTCTTGGGAAAAATCCCTAAGATAACCTTCTATCAAACGGAAATTGTACCGGGCGACGTCCTTACATACGACGCCGTCGTCGATTACATTAACGACGAAGGATCTATGGCTACCGTTGAGGTTCACAGAGGCGAGGAGTTTGTCGCAGAGGGAGTCCTTGTCTTCGCTCATCTTGGAGTTCAGTTTAGCACAAAGAAACAATTCGCCGACGGGGATCTTCAGGACTTGGTGCGCGCCTATGGTATGTATGACATTGGAGTCGACGTCAACGGGAATCCTCTAGTCGATCCTTCCATTTGATCAGTCCTACCCCGTAAGTTTTTCGTAGATCTTTAGCCCTCTAATGAATTATTGCTACGTTTGTGTAGATAGGAGTTTCAATGAATAATCGAGTTGTTGTCACCGGAATCGGGTTAGTAACGCCTTTGGGGCATGACGTCGAGACGATTTGGAAAAGATTGCTCAACGGAGAATCTGGCGTTGGTCGTATAACCCTGTTCGATTGCTCTAATTTTGCAACGCAGATTGCGGCTGAGGTCAAGGATTGGGATATCGACGAAATAGGCGAGAACGTTGAAGACTGGAAGCTACAGGATCGCCATGTGAAATTTGCCGTCGGAGCCGGTTACAAGGCGATGAAAGACGCCGGTCTCTTGGGCGAGGGCGCCAAATATATTGATCCTGAGCGTTTCGGCGTCTATACTGGCGCGGGCGAAGGTGAACAGAGTTTTGAAGACTTCTCCCAGATGATGATTGCCGCTCTCGACGAAGACGGTAATTTGGACGAGGGAAAGTTCGTTCAAAAAGGTATTGAAATTTTGAACCCCGTGAGGGAACTTGAGCAAGAGCCCAACATGCCTGCCGCGCATCTGGCGGCCATGTTCAATGCGAAGGGCCCCAACGTCAACTGCCTCACGGCCTGTGCGGCAAGCGCTCAAGCAATCGGCGAAGCGACTGAGCTTATCCGCCGCGGCGAAGCGGACGTGATGATCGCGGGGGGCGCACATTCTATGATTCATCCTTTCGGCGTCACGGGATTCAATCTGTTAACCGCTTTGAGCGTTAATAACGACGAGCCCACCAAGGCCTCCAGACCCTTTGATAAAAACCGCGACGGTTTTATCATTGGCGAGGGCGCCGGCATGCTGATTTTGGAAAGTTTGGAACACGCTCAAGCGCGCGGCGCCAAGATTTACGGCGAAATCGCGGGCTATGGCGTGACCTCTGACGCCTATCGTATAACCGATACGCATCCTGAAGGACGCGGCGCTATCAGTTGCATGAGGCTTGCTCTTGAGGACGCTGGACTTGAGCCGAAAGACGTCAATTACATCAACGCTCATGGTACGAGCACCGGCGTGAACGACCGCGTCGAATCCCTCTCTATCCGCGAAGTCTTCGGCAAATACGCTTACCAAATCCCCGTTTCCAGCACCAAAAGCATGACGGGACACCTTATTGCGGCGGCGGGCGCTACGGAATGCATTTATTGTCTCCTCGCGATTCGCGACAATATGGTTCCCCCTACGATCAATTTTGAAACACGCGATCCGGATTGCGATCTGGATTACGTCCCGAACGTCGCGCGAAAGGTGAATGTCGACGTCGCTCTGAGCAACAGCTTTGGATTCGGCGGGCAAGACGTCTCCTTGCTCGTTCGTCGATTCGTCGGGTAATCATTTCCTTTCTTTGCATGTTTAATAGAACAAAGCCTGGGAATTCATTTACCGGGCTTTTTTCTTACGCGCCGGCAAAGTGTCTTAATTGAGAACATATTGATGAAGTTTTTTATTGCGGGAATTATGCAGGGCTCAATTCGGGATGTCTCCTTGCACGACCAGAACTATCGTTCGCTTCTAAAGAACGCTCTTCTGAAAGCTTTTCCAGCCTCTGAAGTATACGATCCGCTCGAACGAAACCAAGATTCATTGTTCTATACCTATGAATATGGCAAGACCGTTTTCCTGAATCATAATAAAATGTGCGGAACGGAAATTGACGCCCTTATCGCCTATGTCCCCGAGGCGTCGATGGGGTCGGCTATAGAAATATGGGAAGCTTGGAAAAACAATAAATTCGTGGCGGTCATTTCCCCAATGAAATCCAATTGGGTCGTGAAATACTTGAGCGACGTCATTTATGAAACGATCGAAGATTTTTTAAAAGATTTAGAAAACGGTACGATACGTCAGCTCATAAGCGGTAGGATCTCTCTCGATGGAAAACGAGAATCTCTCGAGCCTTCAGCCGAAGTGTAATCAATCGACTTTTCCCTTCCTAAGATTCTTTGCTCGTTTCTCTCAAAGCAAAGGATCTCTCTTTTATTTGTTGACGCTAGCCCTCGTTCTTAGGATTGCGGCGGCCCTCCTGTGGAACAACCTTCTACTTGAAAATCAAAAGTCTAATCCCAATCCAAACGACGCGTCTTCTCAATCCGCCGCCACGACGGAAATCGACGGTCCCTTTTTCTACGGAGACTCGGATTCGTATTGGAAACTAGCTCGAGCTTTGGCTTTCGGGAGAACCTACGAATTCGACAAGCTTCGTTGCTGGCAAATTTTCCGAACCCCCGGTTATCCAGCCATTTTAGCGCCCCTTTTTTGGATTTACGGAGAAAATCCACCTGTAATAGCAGGACGAATACAAGGGTCTCTGTTCGGCGTTTTAAATATTGCGCTGATTTATTATTTGACCTTATGCTTTTTCAGAAAAGTCTCCAATGCGCGTATCAGCGCAACGTGCGTCGCCATTTACATGGTCTTTGATCCCACCCATATTCTTCAGAGCGTCTCCATCTTGTCTGAAGAATCGTTCATGTCTTTTTCCTTGTTGCTAGATATCCTATTGCTAAAACTCTTTCAATCAATTCCACTAATATCAGTCGACGAGACGCCAACAAAAGACGCAACGCCTTCTTGCAACAAATCCTCTCCCGCATTGCTTGGAAAGAAATCCGTATTCCTTTTATTGGGTTTAGCCCTAACGAATGCGATCTCGATATATATTAGACCTTCATGGTTCTATTTTTTCCCTTTCGCCTTCCTACTTTTGGTCATTTGGTTTTGCTTTCATTCTTGCGCGTTTAAGGAAAAAATACGCCGTCTAATTAGCGCCTGGAAAATCCTCGTTTTTAACTTCGCATTAGTTTTAATTCTTACGCATCTATTTCTACTCCCTTGGGGGATAAGAAATTACTCTTTAACAGGACGCTATATCGTCACGTCGTTGCAAATGGGAGCCAGTTTATACGACGGTTTGAATCCTCGCGCAACGGGGGCAAGCGACATGTCTTTTGTCGATGATTTTAGGAAAGCGGAACGCGACGACCCTTCGGCGTCCCTTGCCGAACATTTTGAAGTTCGCCTAGACCAAAGATTGAAAAGCGCGGCGCTTCAATGGGCCGACGAGAATAAGCTTGAAGTTATCGCCTTAGGTTTTAAAAAACTCTACTCCCTCTGGGCGCCGATTCCTCGAGAAACGACCTTTAGCGCGCCTCTATTAAAATACCTGCTCTTGACGTACTACGTGCCAATCTTCCTGTTAGGGATTGCCGGAGTTCTGCATTCCCTTATATGTCGAAGAGACGAAGTCTTTTTTGCGATCCCTGCTCTTTACGTGACATTACTTCATACGATTTTCGTAGCCTCAATACGTTATCGCGTACCAGTCTTCTTCGGAATCGTTATTTTAGGGGTTCATTATTTCTTTTCTACGGTTCTGCCGCACATGAGCACTCATATGCAGACCCCCCCGTTAAAAGAATAATTGAAAGAACGCTAAAACGGAGATAACGGTTGTAACACCTTCGCAAAACAAACAACTGAAAAATCTTTCTTTTTTACAGTCCGCATAAACTTAACCCTAGAAAACAGACCGTTTGATCCTTATAATTACAGTATTTGTCGGAGGTAGGTCTATTTTCGAATTGAAAATAACGGGGCGTCGGTTTTTTAGCCCTTTTCTCTTCCGTCACATCCTTGTCAAAATTTCCCTGTGCATATTGTTATTGGCTTTCCTGTTGGATTCCTTCGTTTGGAGAAATAAGATGTCGTTTATTTCATCGTTACGTCCTTCTCGGGCAATAGCGCGTTCTGGAATTTTCCTTTCAGTTCTCTTCGCGCTTGGTTCCTTAGTCGTACCAGCTTTCGCTCAAATGAGCGGGGTCATGACGTCCGGTTATGACGCTGATTCTCCTTACGGTTCAGGCTCTCAGCAGGCGCAAAAGGGTTTAGTCAATATCCCTAGCGATATTCAGCGTCCCGGGAACTACTCGAGCAACAACGCTGTTAAGGCCCTCTTGTACCAAGACGCCGCCGTTGTGTTTCACGTGTGTCTTAACAAGATCGACTATGAATCCCTCAGCTCCTTTGTAAATGAGATTGTCGACAAGGGCGCCGGTTCTGTTCGTTCAGACGACAAATATCGAGTTCAATTAAGAGAGTTCCAGAAAACCGATCTTCAGAATTCTTTCCAATTGCTCCTCTCCTCGGCGCAATCTGTCATAACCCAGTCGTCTTTTAAGAAAAACATCGACGAGTTTTATTACATCAAGTACCTCAGTACCGATCCCAAGAAAATGGGGTGCGTTATTTTAGCTTTTCCGACGGCGGGATTGTCTGACGCCCAAGTTTGCGACGTGGTGGATTTCTTGGGCGAAAAAGATTACGTCCTTACAATTTTCCAACGTTTCGGCTTTGTTATCGCGGTCGTCAGTCATGAAGCTGCGATTCCTCTTGATTTAACTGAAATCGACGCCAAATTCCAAGCTCGGATGGAGAAAAACACTGAGAGCGAATATGGCTCATACACGACCGGCGCGACGGGATATAACCAGCGAGGAGCCTCCTCTGAATACATGACGTCAGGTTCCTCCAATTCTCAAAACAACGGCCTAACTGCTCTGCTACAGGATTACTTAAATGAGATCAAGGAAGCCCAAGAGAATAACAAAACAGCCTCTCGAAAAGAAGTTCTTCCGCGAGTAAGAAACCGTTTCAGCGACCCCGCGACGGACGACGAATCGAAACTATTCTCTGAAGGTCTTCAACTCGGCGAGGGTTGCGCTCTAACTATCTGCGTTAAAGATTTCACCCAGATTAAAAACCTTCTCGTCTCCGACTCGTCAAGCGAAGCAACTGCGAATTTACCCTTCGCCGGGCTAGGTTCCGCTTCAGATAACGCCTCCGCCGCCTCCAAGTTTGACCTTGGCGGTCTCTCCAACGTTCTTTCTCTCAAAGGCGATTCCTCGGCAAAGCTTCCCCAATGCGACGCTTTGACTGTCGCTATTTCCCTTGTCGGTTCTCCCAAGCTGGCGTTGATTCAAACCTTTGACAGAGACGAATCTGCTCAAACGTTTTCTACTGCCGCAGACGCGACCCTAACGTTGGCGAAGCCGCTCCTTCTAAAAACCGTCAATGAGAGGATTGCCTCGACGACGACCTCGCAACCTGTCGATTTCACCGCTCTAGTTGATGAGATTTTTAATGACCTGAAGCCGAAGACTTCGGGAAATAAAGTGGCGCTCGTCCTCAATTTAGAACCGCTGAAAAACAATGCGTCGATTTTCATGCCGTTGATGGGAGCCGTCGAGACGAAACCTGAAAAAGAGGCGGAATCCGACGACATAGACTGGTCTCTCGGCGAAGAAAACGCGCCGACGCAAGGCGCGACGGCCCCTGTCGATTCCACTCAAGCCACAGACGCTTCTTCAACGGATTCGTCTTCTGAAGATTTGGATGGTCTTTTTGACGATACGGAGGAAGACACGAACGACGAGGAAGAGGAGGAAGAGGAGGAAGAGGATCCGTTTGCCTGATTTCTTTGCTTGCTAAAAGCTTTAAAGGACGCCGTCTTTCGTACGACGTCCTTTTTTATTCTAATTATTAAAACTATCTTTACTGGGTGTATCTAACGCTCGACGGACAATCGTCTATAAATTCACCATCGTTTCCTTCTCTCATTATAGACCAAAAGCTAAGCGCTCCAAAACCTTTCGACTCCGACGAGACGTTAGAAAAGGGAACGTTGGCGTCTTCTTAACCAACAATGTACGACGCTCACATAGCAACGTCTGTCTCATGCTCTTCAGGCTCTATCTTGACCGCGAGATAAAGCTTCTCAGAAAATTGGACGATACGAACGACAATCGATAGAAAAAGACTAAAAGATCCGCTACGACCTTCTGCCAATTCCTAAACATCGAAAAAGCGGTTCGCGTGATGACGACGAAGAGTTCGTCCTACGCGCGAATACCGACAGACGCAGATCGATACAACAACGGCCTTAGAAAGACGTTTAGAGAAAGTTTAAACGCCAAAAAAAGGGCGTCGGCTTAAATTTGCCGACGCCTCAATATCACAACGCGATGAAATTCAAAGGATCAAGCAAGGTCTCGATCTTCAAAAAGCGCCAACGAGAGCAACATGGCTACGACGGCGAATAAACCGGAATAGACGCCCGCTATTCCAACATAATCCCAACCGATCAAACGATTCATTGCGACGGCTGTTTCCATATTGAAATGGTCTAAGATCGGTATGAAAGCGCAAATCAAATTGGCGAAGAAGCCGATAATAGGCATTTCGGAAACGGCGTTAGAAGCGACAATCATAGGTACAATATGACCTAAAACATAGATGGTAAGGCAGATTGTCAGGTTTGGCAAAAGCAATAGCTTTGTCGAGATAGCGACAGAGATCGCCGTCAATACAACCGTTTCAAAGAACGATAAAACAAGACCGGGAACGATTCCTTTAACGTAGGCGTAACATTCAATCGCGGTAGGAATTTCTTTTGCAGACTCTCGGGCGTCGTAAACAAGCTTATAGGCTAGCGTATTCAGGAAGAAGATTCCCAAAATCAAGAATAAAGTAGTGACCGCAATCATAACGCCGAGATATTTTCCAATAACAAAACTCTGACGTCCAACGGGCTTAGCCAAAATAGTCAAAGCGGTTTTACCCTCGATTTCATCCGCAATTGAAGAACTTGCCGTCCAAATAGCCAAAAAGACGCAAACAAGCTTGACAAGCGTTAAACCTTGCGAGACAACGATCTTGACGTCTTCCCCCATCGTATGGTAAGGAAGGAATGGGAAGATGAAGAGTCCAAAGAGCCCCACAAGCATCAGGATTAAGAATAAGGGCTGTTGCAGAGTTTCCTTAGCGGTAATCCACGCAATTGCCCCACATCGCGGAATAACCAGTCTTAGAGCAAACACCAACACTAAAAATACCGCGATAACTCCCAAGGCCGCGACATCAACCTGCGACGCAGCCTTCATCCACGCGGCTACGCCAAAAAGCGGCGTGGACAACACAGAGTCTAAGAACGACGGTGAAACTAAACAAGCGCCCATTACAACAACCTCTCGCGTTACATACTACGCAATTATTACTAATCTGCGCTCCAAGGAACCTCTTGACTTTCAAAATTCCCAGAGAGCCTTCCCAATTTTATCTTAATCTCGATACTTTGACAATAAGCATACCGCGTGCGTATTGCCAAACACGAAAAAACTTTTCCATTTAGACGCTCAATCCGCGTCTGCGATTAGACAAATATATAATCTTTCCCCAAAATCTACTGATAAAGGCGTCTCGCCGCTCTAACACAAAATGAACACATCCCTTTTATCAAAGCTTAGAGGTTATGTCGACGGAACAGACGTCTCCCTGTCGGCAAAAACATTTAGAGTTACATGCCTTCCTTTATCTCTCCTCTACGCTTTTCTAGCAAGGATTCATCACTTAACCTACGACCTTGGCTTTAGAAAATTCCAGCGATTCCCCTGCGTCGTTATTTCCATTGGCAACATAACAATGGGCGGCGTAGGGAAAAGTCCTTTCGTTGCAAAATTAACCGAGATACTACTCTCAAAAGGGAAGACTCCAGGATTAATTAGTCGCGGATACAAAGCCTCTTCGCATCAATTACAACAGCCGCTTCCTGAAAACTCAAAGATTGACGTAAGATATCAAGATTATCAGATCTTTAACGACGAAGCCAAGGAATTTACCTTACAATTCCCCGCCGTTCCATATTTCTCATATCCAGATCGACGTCAAGCGGCCAAAGCCCTACTGGAATACAAACCGGAAATCAACGTAATCGTTCTAGACGACGCCTACCAACACCGTAAAATTGCCCGAGACTTCAACGTCCTCGTAATCGACGCATTAAACCCCTTTGGCGGACGACGCGTCGCCCCTTCCGGATTCCTGCGAGAACCCCTTGCCTCTATTAAACGAGCCGACTTCATCATCCTCAATAGAGCGGATTTAATTAGCGAGTCCGCCAAAGCAGATATTAAAACAACGATTAGCAAGTACGCCAACGCCGACCTTTGGGGAGAGATACGCCAACGCCCTTTTAACATTTATTTCAAAAACCAACCAGATAATTCAAAGTCTTTGGCCTCCCCTATTTCCCCGACGCCTTTTCCTTTATGGAAAAAAGAATTACGATCTCGCCGCATTTTGGCCTTTTGCGGTCTGGGCGCCCCTAAGGGGTTTCAAAAGACGTTAGAACGCGAAAATCTGAATATTGTAGAGTTCATTGAATTTCCCGACCACTGTTCATACACTCCTCGTGAAATTCAACGCCTAGCTCAAACCGCCGAACAACTGAAGATCGATTGTCTTATTACGACAATGAAGGACTTCGTCAAAATTGCGGAACGTCCAACGCTCTCCCTTCCCATTTACGCCCTTGAAATCAAAGCGGAATTCCTCGCAGGAGAAGAGTTATTCCTCGAAAAAATAGACAATCTGTTTTCCTACGTTTCTCCCTAAGACAAGGAAACGCATAAATAAAAATGACCGGAGCCACAATGGGTTCCGGTCATTTTTTATGAGGTATAAGTATCGATCAGCGAATGAAGTTCTGAAGGAAGGTTCCGTTATCGGCAACGTCGAACAATGGACGCGGCGCCGTGATGGAGTCTCTGGAGTTTCCGCCAAGATACCAAACAAGTCCCATCGACATGTTCCAGCATTCTTCTTCTCGATCAGTCAATCCACGATCCGTTGAGAAGACGCACGTTCCGGAGCATTTAAGCGCGAAAGAGTCCGTTAAAGGAGCCTCGATAGAACCGCCGACGATACCTTCGCTCCATTCAGTTACGCCGCCGAAGACAGTCACTTCTCCCCCCTGTTCAAAATTCTTCTTTAAGAACGCGGTGTAATAGTCCGTAGCCGTCGCTTTTGCGTCAACGTACAAGTCTTCGTCCAATTTAAGGAGTTCGACCCAATCGTCATTCAAGCTGAACGCGCCTCGAAAACCGACGGTCCAAACGCCGCCAAGGGTGTACGATACTTCCGTTCTAAGCTGTTGAAGATCGTATTTTCGATAATAGTCATCCCTCAAAGAATCGTAAACCACACCAAACGACAAGCCTTCCGTTGAATACTGATTCGCCCGATAGTACGCTCCTGCCGTCCAGAAAAGCTGAGAACGACAATCTTCTTCGCTGAAGCCATTTGCCTGAACTCCGTTCAAATCAGTGAAGACGGAACGAACGCCGGCTTGAAGGTGCATTCCACCAAAAACGGGACGAACGCTACCCCAATTGAGAGCAAAATTACCGCCAACGTTGCCAGTATCTTCAAAATCAATGGGGCTTCTCATAGCGTCGACCCCGGCGCTGAGGCTTGTATTTTGAAGCAGGCCACCGAATAGGCCCTCGCAACCGTAGCACGAATCGCCGCATAAATTTTCGCCATAGGCAACGTCGGGCGGAGTGTTGCGATAACCGTTCATAGAGCTATTGGGATTTCCGCCTCCATAGAAGTATCCGGGATTGTATTCAGCCTGACCGATTCTCGAATACGGATTCGTAGAATTGGCTTGCGGAAGAGGCGAAACGTTGGAAGCGGCGTTTGCCTGACCATAAACTGGGGTCTTCGTTGAACTACCGTAATCGGGAACGGACGGCACGGAAGCCTCAATTCTTCTGGAAGTATTAGAATTTGTCTTCGGAGCGACTGGAACCGCGGGAACCGTTTCCAGAGGATCGGCAACCTTCTCGGAAAATTGACTCGATCCAAGAGGATTTTCCAGTTGCGTCGGATCCTCTAGAGGAACGCTATCAAATTCAGGATTAGCTTCGATCTCTGAATCGCCAAGTAAGTCGTCCGCAACGGAGGACGTCAAGGCTTGAGTTTGGCGAATGGGATTGACGCGATTCTTCTTGCTCGCCTCGCTATGACGAGTCTGTATCGAGTCAAGATCAACGATAGCGCGTCCGTCGCGCCCAGTCCAAGGAGATTCAACCATCTGGGTACGCGAAACCTGTTGGGCGCTTACGCTACTCGGCAACCCAATGGCGCTAACCAACGCTAAGCAGGATATAATGCCGTATTTGATGGAATCCTGCTTACGTAACGCGGCGCTTAACAAAGAGTGAACACCCTGTAAACGAAGCTTAGCTTCACGATCTTTTTTGGAAGTGGTCATAATATCCTCACGTTTCCCGTTTATGAAAGCAGAGTCCTTCTTCAAGTTCTCCGCGTCTATCTTTAGACCTTAACGAATAGGGGGGCATTCGATATGGTTGTCAAATCTAAGATTCAGGATGTTTTTGCGTCGACTCCTAAGAATCGCCAACTATCAAACATCCGTTACATATCTTTTCGACCTTTACGGGAAAAAGATGAGAAAAAATTCGATAAAACCGTTTTTATTAAAAAAATCGTTAAAATCACCCTATTTTCACAACGAATAAAAAGAGCCCATGACGCTCGTCAAGGGCTCTTTCATCTCTGAACGCGCTACATTCCAAGAGAATCAAGAAAGATCCGCCAAGAAATCATCGACGGAGCAATTTCCGCCAAAAATGGGACAGAATTCCTTCTCCACGAATTCCTGAATTTCCTGGCTCGCCGCTCCGCAAGCCTCGGCGATCAAACGAGTGCGGTATCCCAAATCATACGCTCCCCAAGCGGTCGCCAGAGCGCAGACGTTCGTTAAGAAACCGGCAATTCCAATATTTTTAACCTGCCATCCCGACAAAATATCGGCGAGATTCGTGTGGACAAAGCCGTTCAGAGAACGCTTGCCTTTCAGAATAACTTCTCCGTCCAGAGGCTTGAGTTCGGAAATGATCTCGCTTCCCCACGTCTGCGGCGCAAAGACGTCGCCGTCGCACACGCCCTTTATGAGCCCTTCAAAATTTTTGGATAACGTCCACTCACGGTCTAAGATAAAAGGACAATGGATAATATGAACGCCTTTTTCCCGCGCACCCTTGAGCAAACGTTGGGCGTTGACGATCGTCTGTTTACGAGCGATTTCGTCTTTGACTAGCGAATAAAGCTTTCCGCCTTCTTTACAAAAATCGTTTTGGAACTCTATAAAAATCAGAGCCGTTTTATTTGCTTCCATCATCAGTCTCCTTTTACCAGCGTTTCACGAATTACAAAGAATCTTATTACCAATACTTTGCGGTAGTAACTCTTTCTTCTCTTATTCAATTACACGCCAATTCAGCCGGGGAGCTACTTTAAGCGCTCACAATTCTCAAAACATCCCCTATCTCGTATGCGACTTCAAGATGAGTACAGGCAACTGAATTGACCTAATAAACGTCATAGACTTTTAGAAGATATGCGCAATAAACCAAACGTTGTCAACGGCTATCCTTATCCGAAAATCTCAACGAAGGAGGCGTACGGCCTTAAGATCCAATCTACAATCAAGAAGTAGCAATACTAGATGAACCAAGAGCATAGACGTCCAATAAAAAATCGACTAGACGCCGCGATGAATAACGGCAGGCGTTCTAATCGATTTGTAAAGTCGCATTCAGCTATCGTCTTGGGCTCGAGTCTCACGAGCTAACGGAACGTCGATCCCGTCGACGACTTTAATGACAGGCGAAATTTTTCAGTTTCTTTCGGAACAAAGTCTCAAGTCAACTCATTTTTCCAAAGAGTTTGATAGAACGGTGAGTTCTTCAAAGCCTCTTCATGCGTTCCGACGAAGAGAATCCGCCCATCGTCCATAACGACGACACGATCCGCTAGTTGAATTGCCGTTAAGCGATGCGTAATAAGGATGGTCGTACGGCTACCGACGAACTTTTTCAACGCTTCATGGATGAATCGCTCGCTCTCTAAGTCGATTTGGCTTGTCGCTTCGTCGAGAAGGAAAATTTGAGGATCCTTTAACAAGGCTCTCGCTAACGCGATGCGCTGACGCTGACCGCCGGAGAGCGCTCCGCCGCCAGGACCGACCACCGTGTCATATCCATTAATCAACTCATTGCGAATAAAATCGTCGGCGTAAGCGTCTTTAGCAGCCTGTATAATCTCGTCGTGAGCCGCGGTTAATCGTCCGTATCTGATATTTTCATAGACAGTGTCGTTAAACAGAACTGAATCCTGAGCCACAAGACCGATTTGATCGCGTAAATCAGAGAGGTCAAGGTCTTTTACCGGAACTCCATCCACCAAAACGCGTCCTTCCGTTGGGTCGATGAATCTCGGGATCATACTCAGCAACGTACTTTTTCCACACCCGCTTCGACCGACAATTGCGATTGTTTCACCACGCTTTATCTCTAAAGACGCCTCGTGCAAAACCCTATGTTGCTCGACGCATGGAGTCGGATTTTGCCCACTCTCCTGCCCCTCAAGAGACGTCAAAGGCTCCTTGGAGCGTGTTTTGCTCCATACGGCCTTACCCAGAGAACGAAGCCATTCTTTCATAACGTCTTCAAATCTCTTTCTTTTTCCTCCTTTTCCTGCGGCGAGAGAGAAAGAAGATTCCAAAGGGTACGCATAACCAACTTTATCAAAAACGATTGATTCTTCGAATTTCTTCAAAGGCTTCGGAGAGGCGCTATTTTCAATCACAACCCCACGGTCAATAACTTCATAAACACGGTCGGCGGCGGCACAAGCCCCTTGCATACTGGTAAAAATATCCGACAAGCGTCGCGCGGGATCGGACGCTCCGATTAAAAAGCCGTAAAACAGCACCAAGGATCCGAGATCTAAGGGACGAGACGCTATCGGTATTCCTCCTAGAGACGTTTTCTGATAAATAATTAGGTATGATCCGGCGATGATTGCGATCACTAACATCCCGATCCCTAAGGCTTCAGTTAATGGCCCCGTTAGAGCGTCATATTTCGCCGTTTTCATTCCACGTTTGAAGTAGGCGGAGTTGACTTTGGAAAACTTTTCTTCTTCAAAAGACTCGCGGTTAAAGGATTTCACCACTCGGATCGCCCTAAACGTCTCGTCAATTCGACCGTAGAGTTGCGCCATTTCCGCCATCGCTCGTCGTACGACGCGCTTAAGCGATTTCGCTAACCATCGGATCAAAATGAAAGCGACGGGGACAAATAAGAAGGTAAATAAAAGCAACTGCCAACTGACTAACATGGCCCCGATCAGACAAACAACCAACTTCATAGGCTCGCGAAGAGCTTTTCCATATGTGAGAATCAAGCCGTTTGACAAGGTTCCCATATCCGAAGTAAAACGCGTCGTCGCATCCGCTATGCCTCGTTGAGTGAAAAAGGTTGTCTCATATCCGAGCATCCTTTTAAAAAATAACGCGCGTAATTCAATGGAGCCAAGTTGCCCTAGTCGCGTGGAAAGATAACTATGCGCATACATGCAGACTCCCTTGAAAAGCGTGACCGAGAGAACAAAGACCATGAGTAAGACGACAGTCAAGAAAGGATCGTCCGGCGTCCATCGTTGGACGTATGGTTGATACTTTTTGTACTTCAAAAGTAGTTTTTCAGCGTCGTCAATCTGTTTATTTAAACTAGATAACTTGCGAACGTCTTTTACGGAAAGGTTGATTCGAGAACCGTCTCTTTTCTCGTAATACAACCCGTCTTCGCTCTCTTTGACGATCAGTTTTTCCAGAATTGGTTCTTCACCTTCGGCGTCGGGGTCAATTCCTTTTACAACTTCGGATCGTTCCCATTCCAATTTTAACAAGCGTTCTTCTTGATTATCGATTTCTTTCAACAACCAACTATTGACGGAATCGCCTTGAAAAGAAATTTGAACCAATGGATATACCGTTGCAATATTCCCACCCCAGCAAATCGCCAACAAAATGGACGACAATATGACGCCAAAAATATTCCAACGATACTTGAATGTGAGTCGAATAGCGCGCCAAAAATTTTTCATCGTATTTCCAAAGAAGGACAGTCTTCACCGATAATTGTATATACTACGTCAAATGGGAAACCCAAGGCTTTGGGGAGTGTAGACAAAAAAAAAGAAAAAAAATAGTGAACTATTGCCGTTTACGAAAAAAACCTGCGCGTTCCACGCTAGAAAGCAAACGGAGAGTAAGACGCAAGAACTTCACTCTCCTACTTTTGAATAAATATAATTCTATAATACGTCGCGAATCGCTTCGAGATAACCGTAGCCGTAGACGGTATCAGGTTCTAAATAGCTTCCTTCCGGCCATTCATTCCAGCAATTAATATTCAGAATTCGAGAACCAGAAGGATCCTGAAGAATCTTCTCCTTCGTCATTTCCAGCGCTTTTTGAAGTTCTCAGGAGTGTTATTGGAAATTGTATTCGTGAAGGGATTGCCAAAATTTCCATAGGGATCGTCCTGACAAGCTCGTGGGCACGAATCCCAACCTACCGAAACATTGGAGATATAAGGGATCGAGAAAGACGAACGTGCGGAATCCCTGTGTTTGAAATATTCATCCCTGACCCAATTGAAATCAGTCTGCTGGTCGGTTAGCGGAACGTGATGAACCCAGACGTACGATGTAACGGAGTCAAAACCAAGATCTCCAACGATCCTCACGGGGTCGTCCAGCTTCACTTCACCGGAAATATTAGGACGCATTCAATAGACGGCGTTCAAGTGCAAGTCAGAGAAGCCAACAGCCTTGGTCTTTTCTCGGAATTTTTCGATCGCCTCTTTTGTCGCCTCGTACGATCCGAAGCATGCGGCAAATTGATTCAAATCATAAATCGAAAAAACGGAGCGCCATTAATTTTCCAATAATTAGGTAGCTTGAAGTATTTCTCAATCACGAGGTCGCAAATTTTACCGAACGTCTCGAGAGAAACCTTTCCCTGATAAAGCAACGGACAGGGAGTATTCCTTGTGTTTGAGAAATATATCGACCCAATCATGATTGGCCCACATGAAAGCAAATTTGATTTTGTCCCTATTACGCGCAAACAGGAAACCGTCGTCATAGTAATACCAATCGAACAAGAAGACGTCGTCACCATACTCAGCCGCGCACTCGATCTTTTGTTCCATATCTCGAGGATTGGCCTCGTCGGTATATCCCCATAGCGGGACTTTGGGCTGTTGACGTCCTTCAAAACGCGGCTTGGCGTTTTTAACTAGGATCCATTCGCTCCACCCCTTGCGTGTTAATTATGTTTGCGATAAGAAGACTGGCGAGTAGAAGTCGCCTTCTTAGTAGTCTTACGGACGACAGCCTCATTGGCGTCCTCCCCCTTTGCAATCGCCTGTTTCGCCTTGGGCGCTTTCTTTACCTTCGGCGCTTTGGACGAAGCGGTACAGGCGACCATCTTCAGAGCAATGAGGAGTACCACGACAAAAATTACTAAAAACGCCACAATCGGGCCCCATTGAATCTCTGAAGCGACAAACGCATCTTCAACATTATAATACGGGCGGAGATTAGCGTTTTGCAGAAGTTGCCGAAAAGTCGCAAAAAATCCGACTAGAAGCACCTCTGAAAAGATCATGAGCCACGTGAATAAACGCCCGGAAATTTTTCCCAACTTATACGCTAGTATAAAAATGAAAGGAAGAATTAAGGCCGTTGCAACGCCGCCAAAGAGGATGTTCCACAGAACCGAATTCCAGTTCGGATCGCTTCTGAATGAGGCGACGGAATCTAACGCGTACTTGCCAAACGAAGGAACAGTCGCCAACAGTCCGACAAGAACGAGAAAGAAAGAAATAGCGGTTGTGAAAGCCACGTATCTCTCTGGGCTCGTCTGAACGGACGTCGTCTCCGAGCTGTCGTCGTTCTCGCCCGTTTTCTCCTTTCTCTCATTATCCAATCCTGTCCATTGAGAAGCTTCCTTATATAGGTATTGAGCCTCAAACACAAACCATGTGGCAAGGGAGTAAAACGAGATTCCAACGATTGACGCAAAGCGTAAAAAGATACTCAAATTGTTCCAATACGTTCCAATTCCAAGAACGGCGCCGTCGCCCCCCATTTTGAAATATGAAACGTTAAGAGAAGAAGCACGCCAGACGGCTTCCCATTCATACGGACGTTCAAAAAAAGTCCAAACGCTCGAAAAAATTAGGCCGATCGAGACAAAGCAGACGGACGAAAGAAAAGCCCAAAGGACGGCTCCCCACTTCTTGTCGTGTTTGGCGGCCCTCGAGGTTAAATAACAAGCGTAATACGCAACCAGGACAAGGGGAATAATGCCTAACCAATGCGCCCCTAAAAGAATTGTCGACGTATAAAAAGGTTTCCCGTAGGCTAGTTGAATAAAGAGAAGCGGCACAACTGCAAGGTTAATACCAAGAGCCACGATTATCGGAGTCTGTTGGAAAAACCTCTGAGCGAGTTTTCGAGACGCGCCCCTTCCGAAAATCCAAAGCAACAACGAAATGGGAATTCCAACAAGCCATAATCCCATCGGGAAAAGATGCAAACCAAAACCCAAAGTTTTAAAAAACTCGACAAACCAAAACGGAGCAGGTACCCCCTGGAGAGAGGTTGCGTCAAAGATAGGCATATTCCACTTCCTATTCGAGGAACGACACTCTTAATACAAAAAATCTTTGTGTCACACCAAAGTTACGATGGATTTATCTTTAAACAATCATCCACACAAAAATCGATCAAGGCTAAACAGTCTTTTCGAGTCATAGTATCTGTTACGGTAAGATTTAAAACATACGCTTCGATAATGCAATACATCCGCGCGGCGATCAGTTCGGGATCTCCAGGACGAAAGAATCCCTGAGCGATAGCTTCCTCGCTCAAGCGCGTCAACATAAAACGAAATCCAAAAGTCCTCGCGCGAGCCTTATTTCGCACGTCGGCGCCTGAAAGTTTCAAAGAGGTTAAATAG
>CAVGEG010000043.1:0-4811 GCA_963628165.1 Paratractidigestivibacter sp.
CCTGATGACAGCAGATGAGGGAGATCGCGGCGCCAAAAAAGATCGATTTGAACATACCCGCGAAAATATCGAACATACTCACGACGTGTCTCGAATATTCCCAGTAATAGCTCCAGTCGACGCCCAAAAGTTTGATGCTGAAGAACGCCCCGCCGATGACGCCGAGGAGGTCGGCGAAGAGGGTGAGCCCGGGGATGAGGATCAAGCACGCGAGGAATCGCGGCACGACGAGATAGTGAACGGGGTTGACGCCCATGCTCGAAAGCGCGTCGATCTGTTCGGTGACGCGCATCGTTCCGAGTTCCGCAGCGATGGCGCTTCCGACGCGTCCCGCGAGCATCGTCGCGGCAAGGACGGGGCCGAGCTCTTTCACGAGGGAGAGGTTGATCGCCGCGCCGATTCGCGTCTCCATGCCTATGACCTTGAACTGCGGATAAGACTGGACGGCGAGCACCATGCCGATGAAGACGCCGGTGAGCATAACGACGGGGAGACTTAGAACGCCGATATTATAGAACGCGGGGGTGAGGGTTTCGCGTCGCGGCCCCTTGACGACGAGCCAAAAGATGGTAGAGAGGGAAAAGACGGCGAGATTTCCCGCCAACGCAATTTGCTTTGAAATGGCGCTTCCCATCTTGGAAACGCCGTTTGTAAAGCGTCCCCAGGTCCACCTTTGTCGTGCGTTCGTGTCTCTTTTCATCTCTCGCAACCTGTGCTGAACCGCGATTCTTGTAATCTCACGCCGTCTCTAAATCCAAAACGGCTCCTTATTTTTCTTATCGACCGTAGCCCCGTCAACTTTATACAATTCGTCAAAAGCGAAATAGTCGACGTAGTTTTGTTAATTCTTTTTTGCGTCGTAGTCTATTATAAGCGTACCCTGTCTCTTTCAAGCGTCGCGCAAGATTCTTACGCTTGAGGATAGGCGTCTTGAAACGCTCTTGCGCGTGGAGAAAAGAATTATTATATTCGTGGAGGCGTGTATTGAAAACAACGCCTAAACACTGAGAAAAATCGTTAAAGCCAGAAAATAGTGAATTTTTTGTTAAATTTTTTTCTGTTGCAGTCGATGCAATCAGTATAAACGTCGTAGTTTGTTGCTTGGCATGAGGTCAATGACAAGGACTCTAGATCGAACGAACGGATTGCGTTCGAAGCGACGTTGATGTTGGAAGGGACGCCACAGGGAGTAACCCCATGAATAAATCATTCCGCGCGTTTGCGTCGACTACGTGCGCGCTTTTACTAGTCGTAGGAACGACCGGCTGTCAAACCGGTTGGAGCTTCCACAATCCTTTTGCGAAGACTCCGAAGGCTGAACAAGCGAAAGCCCCGGACGAGTTGGACGATGAATTTGACGGGGAGAAGGACGATCGTCTTGCGAAAATCGACGACATAACGCCTCCGCCGGAGAATTACACGGTCGGAGACAAGGAATCGAAGTCCGAACGCAGTTACGCGCAGAAGGGGCGTTATGACTCCGGAGACGAGGAAACCTCCCTTGCAAGCGCTTCCGAAACGAAGTCGGAGAGCGTTGATTCGGATTACCGTACGCCGAGCTTTGCGAAAAACTACCAGGAAACTACTCAGTCGACCGTCGCGTCGGCGGAGACGACCCCCGCGCCTAACGCCAATACCGCGGATCTGTTCCCCGCGCAGGAGAACTCCTTGGCGTCGGCGCAGACTCAAGCTTCACTTCAGAACCAAGCGCCTCTTCAGAACGTAGGTTCTGCGAGTCCCGACGCGCTCGTCGCCGCGGCGACTCAGCCTTACGCGCCGCAGAATGCGCCGATTCAACAAAACGCGCTCGCTTCCCAGAACGCGTCGCTAAACTACGCCGCGACGCCGGATCCGTACGCCGCGCAAAACTATGCGTCGACGCCCAACCAATATGCGCCCCAAAACTACGCGGCTAATCAGCAAAGCGCCATGCAGCCAAGCGCGATGACGCCCGAATTGAGCGCCACTCAGCCGTACGTCGCGCAAAACGCTCCCGTCGAGCAGAACGCGCTCAACGCGAACGCGTATTCGACGCCGAGCGCCGCGCCCGCGAATAATTACGTTGCGGCGTCGTCGACGGCCAACTCTTCCGCGCTTCAAGGCTTCGGCTCCGCGACGGGTGGTTTGTCCAGTCTTCCCGACGATTTCCCCACCGCGTATAACTCGATCGCGCAAGTGAGCGGCTCGACGCCGACAAACGTTGCGACGGCGACTCCGCGTCAACCCGAGAATGTCGCCCTGAATTATAATCCGCTCGCGACGTCTGGCGCGACGGCGACCGGATTCGGTTCGGTGGTCGGTTCGACGACCGGGAACGTCGGCGGAACGGGGCTGTACGCGCCTCAATCGACGACGACGGGTTCAACGTTGGGGAGTTCGCTCTACTAAGCCTGAGAGACTCGTCTGAAAATAACGGAGGGACTTCATTTTCGCGATGAAGTCCCTCTTCTAATTTTGTGTGCGGGAGTATAATCAAAACGAATGTTACGCGCGGACGAATCGTTAAAACGATTAAGTTTCGCGTCTTCAAATTGTATCGAAGCGCGTCGACTACGCGCGCATTGAGTAGGAAAGACGAAGGTTATGGCGACGTCAGATCTTAACAAGGAACGAGCTCCGGAGGACGCCCCCGCGCGGTCTCTGCATTTCATCGAACAGATCATCGAAAACGACAGTAAGACCGGTCGTTTCGAACAACGCGTCCATACGCGTTTTCCCCCTGAACCCAACGGCTATCTCCATATCGGCCACGCGAAGTCGATTATTCTCAACTCCGGTATGGCGAAGGAATTCGGCGGCCTTTTCAATCTTCGTTTTGACGACACGAATCCTGTGAAAGAAGACGTCGAATATGTCGAATCGATTAAGGAAGACGTGAAGTGGCTCGGCGCCGACTGGGGCGATCGTCTCTTCTTCGCGTCCGATTACTTCGACAAGATGTACGAATACGCGATTCAGCTCATCAAGAAGAGTAAGGCGTACGTTTGCGACCTCACGGCGGATCAGATTCGCGAAACGCGCGGCACGACGACCGAACCGGGTAAGGAAAGCCCTTGGCGCAACCGTTCCGTCGAGGAGAATCTCGACCTCTTCGAACGCATGAAGAACGGCGAATTCCCGGACGGTTCCAAAACCCTTCGCGCGAAGATCGACATGGCGTCCCCGAACTTCAATATGCGCGACCCGGTCATGTATCGAATCGTTCGCGCCACGCACCACCGCCAGGGGAATAAGTGGAATATCTATCCGATGTACGACTGGGCGCACGGCCTCGAAGACTCGATCGAAGGAATTACGCATTCAATCTGCACCCTTGAGTTCGAACAGCACCGTCCCCTTTACGACTGGTTCTTGGACGAACTCGGCGCGTATCATCCGCAACAGATCGAATTCGCGCGTCTCAACCTCGCCTATACGGTGATGAGCAAGCGCAAACTCCTCGAACTCGTCAAAATGAATTACGTCGACGGCTGGGACGACCCGCGCATGCCGACGATCTGCGGACTTCGTCGTCGCGGTTATACCCCCGAATCGTTGCGCCTCTTCTGCCAGACGATCGGCGTCGCGAAGTTCAACAGCGTGATCGATGCGGTCGTTCTTGAGAATAGCGCGCGCGAAGATCTTAACAAGAGAGCGCTTCGCCGTATGGGCGTCCTCAATCCGATCAAGCTTGTGATCGACAACTATCCGGAAGATCAGACGGAAATGCTCGTCGCGATCAACAATCCGGAAAACGAAGCGGACGGCACGCGCGAAGTTCCCTTCTCGAAGACGCTCTTTATCGAACGTGACGACTTCATGGAAGACGCGCCGAAAAAGTATTATCGTCTCACCCCTGGTCGCGAAGTTCGCTTGCGATACGCGTATTTCGTGACGTGCAAGAACTGCGTGAAGGACGCGGACGGGAACGTCGTCGAAGTCCACTGCGAGTATGACCCTGAATCTCGCGGCGGTCAGAGTCCCGACGGACGTCGCGTGCAAGGAACGATTCACTGGGTCAACGCCGCGACGGCGCTCGACGCGGAGGTTCGTCTTTACGACCGCCTCTTCAGCGTCGATAATCCTGACGATCCGAACAATACCGGCGACTACAAGGATTACCTCAATCCCGAATCCCTGAGGGTAATCGAAGGCGCGAAGCTCGAACCGTCCCTCGTGGACGCGCGTCTCGAAGATCGTTTCCAATTCGAACGCATCGGGTACTTTACGCTTGATAAGAACTCGACGCCCGAGAAGCACGTCTTTAACCGGACGGTCTCCCTCCGCGATTCGTGGAGCAAGATCGCCAAGAAGTGATCGCCCTTTTTGATCGCCATGAAATAAGAAACCCGAACGTCGCAAAGGTCGACGCTCGGGTTTTTCTTGATCTGAAGAACGCCCGCGATTACTCGATCGTTACGAAAACGCCTTCTCCTGAGGATAGATGGAAGGTTCGGAAGCCGTCTTCGTCGGCTGGGAGTTCACGGGGAACGCCGCGCTCCCATACGACGACCTTTTTCGCGTCGAGTTTGACGTGCGCCGTAGCGCCCGACGCGCCTTCGAATTCCTCCATGTTGACGATTGTGAACGCTCGTTTGGTCGCGTTGCCTTTTCTTTCAAAGCACCCGAAGAGTAGGGGAGAGTCGGACTCTATTTCTTCAATCGCTTTAAAATCTTTGTACTGGTTGTCGAATTCCAGGTATGGCGGCGTCTTTCCTTGCGCATAAGAGAACGCGCCAAGATTGCGATATTGGACGTACTCGTCGGAGAGGGCTCGCAACTCGCGCATGACGTTTCGCGCGGCGTACCATGCGGGCGTTTGCTCCCCGCGC
>CAVGEG010000043.1:4821-24988 GCA_963628165.1 Paratractidigestivibacter sp.
AGGAAGGTTTTGCACCCGAAGGAAAGGAGCGTATAGCATTGCCAACGGAACTCCTCTTCCGTCGGTGTGCGTTTCGAGGGAATCCACGCGAAGGTTTGAATGAAGCACCAGAAGTCACGCCGACGCTTTCTCGCGACCGACGCGATGACGTCGATCGACTCCGCGTATTCCGGGTAAGTGTACTTTGCGCCGTTCTTCCAGTTGAGAGGATAGATATCGGTGCAGATATAGTCGACGTCGAACTGCTGGCAAAACGCGTCGCAATATTTCTCAAACAGCTCCGGATCCGGATCGTAATACTCGATCGCGGCGGCTCCCGCGCCGAACTTTAACTGCGCCGCGTTCGCATACATCGGAAGGAGATTCACATACGGGAGTTTACCCGTCGCCTGGCGATAGGCGTTGCACTTCTCGCTCAGCGCGGGGAACGCGTCGGATCCCGGTTCGTCGACGACGTAACACCCTGCGAAGCTTGGATGGTCGCAAGATTCGCGCATTCCGTCGATCGGATCGAGGTACGACGAATCGTTTAAAATGACCTCGACGCCGTATTTATCCGCAAGGGAAAGAATTTTTCCCGTCGACGCGTCGACGAAGGAGAGCAAGAAGTCGAAGCCCGTTTCCGCGTATGTCTTCATATATTTGTCGTTAAAATGCGCGGAGTTAAAATTCCCCCACGCGCCGAGTCGGATCCTAGCGCGCGTGAAGTAATTTTTGTCGTATCCCGTGTCCACCGCCATTCCAAGAGTCTCTTTGACGGCGCGTTCGAGACGCGCGGCGAGCTCTTCACGCGTCGCGCCTTCTTTTTGCGCGGCTTCGGCGAGGCTTATGAGGTTTTGGCTCTCGTCGTCTAACCTAGCGGCTCTCTGCGTTGAAAGGGCTGCTCTTAACGCGTCAATTTCTGCGACGCCGACCTTCCCCTGAGGATTAAACGCTCCGTCGGCTCCCTTTTTCATCAGCCCGCGCGCCAAGACGAAGCGCGCCGCGTCGGCGTCGTTGATCGCGTCGAGATCCGTCGCCGTCGGTTTGACGACGCATAACTGGGCTTTTCCTGACCCGATTGCGCGGTAAGAAACGTATCCCATCGACGTCGCGTCTGAAAACGGCGCGATTTTACTCGACTGACGGACGACAAGTTCGTCCCCCGACGCAGCGCTCTCAGCCATCGCGGTCGCGGCGTCGCGATCGATCAGCAGATCCTTGAGTTGCAACTTGGAAGAGCCAACCCCCGACGGAATGACGCATTCGACGGCGTCGTTTTTGAAAACGCCCGGCAAGCTATAGTCGGGAACGTCGTTCGCCGCCGCCAGGAACGCGTCCGCTTTTTCCTTCGTCGGGAAGAAGCCGTATCGCGAGATGGAAACGACTGTCCCGCGATCGCTCGGATTCGGCAGATCGAGGCGTATCGACGTAATCGTTCCGTTCCAGACCTTCTTCGGCTCTTTGCGCATATCGACGACGAGGTTTTGCCACGTTCCGTCCCCGACGATTGGGAATGAAGTGAAACTCTTGTCGGAGAGTTCCAGCAACTTTTCGTTTGTGAAGAAGATTCCGCCGATTTCGCGCTTCGTCTGCGTCTTATATCGAACGGCGAAGAAGGGGCGCGCCTGCGCCTCGAAGGTCTCCGCGTTCGTCGTCATCGGGCTGAAAGTGAGGTCGTGTCCCGTCGCCTCGACCTCAAACAAGCCGAAGAGGGAACGCGCTTTTCCTCCGCCGACATTCTGGCGCGCGGCGTCCGCCCCGTTGTTGAGGATCCAGACCGGTTCTTTGGCGACGACGTCCTTCGCCGCGTTGAGGAATTGCCGCGCGTCCTTTTCCGTCGCGAAAAATCCTACGCGCGAAAGCGTGACTTCCGTTCCTGGAACGCTCGGATTGACGAGATCGAGTCGCGCGGAGGTTATTTTGCCCGTCCAGTTTCCATGGTCGAACTTGCGCATATCGACGACGAGGTTTTGCCACTCTCCGTCCGCGTCGAGCGTAAACTCGGAGTAGGTTTTGTCCGAAAGGGTTTTCGCGTCTTGGTCGTTTGTGAAGAAGAGACCCCCTTTGACGCCGACCTTATCCGCACGATATCGAATCGCAAGGTAGGGATAGGCGTCGGCGAGGAATCCGCCCTCTTCAAGGATCGGCGCGATCGAAAAATCCGTTCCTTGTATCTGGAATTTGACGAGTCCCGACTCCTTGACGAGTTCCCCTTGCGTGACGGCGACGCGTTCCGCTCCGTCTCCGTTGTTAAAGATCCATTGCGGTTCGCCCGCGAAGCCGGGCGCGCTCCAAGACGCGGCGCACAGAAGGGACGCGGCGACAAACGCGCGCGCGATATCTTGACGTAACTTCATGACGAAGAGCCCTTTGCTGTTAAAGTCGACGATGAATTAAGACGTGGAAACGATTCAATTATATTTTTGCAAGCGCGCGACGGCAAGCGTTTCACCGTCGCTTGCAAGATGCGTGCTTATTGATAGAATGCACTAAAAAGGTCGAACGCCTGATGCTTTTGTGACAAGGCGTTCTGTTCTTTGCGGCTTGGAATGATTTGTGGAGCGACTGAATTATGACGGAAAAGAAAATTCGCGTTGGGATTATCATGGGAAGCGACAGCGACTGGCCGAAGATTCACGGCGTTGCGGACGCGCTCGACGAGTTTAACGTCGGTTATGAAATTCATGTGATGAGCGCGCACCGAACCCCTGACAAGGTTCTGGAATATGCGTCGAGCGCGCGTTCCCGAGGTCTTGGCGTGATTATCGCAGCGGCGGGCGGCGCGGCGCATCTCGCGGGCGTCGTCGCGTCGCACACGACTCTTCCGGTCGTCGGTATCCCCGTGAAAACTGACGTCATGGGCGGGCTCGACTCGCTCCTCTCCACGGTGCAGATGCCCGGCGACGTTCCCGTCGCGACGGTTGGAATCGGCTCGGGCGGCGCGCGCAACGCGGGGCTCCTCGCCGTTCAAATTCTCGCGACCGCCGATCCCGCCCTTGCGGACGCGCTCGACGAATTCAAGACGAAGCTCGTTGCGAAGATCGAAAAGAAAGACTTCGCTTTCCTCGAAAGCTTGAAGAACGCCGACTGATAGAGTTTGCAGATTAAATCGATTATGAATAATTTTCTAAATATATGCGCGTGTTCTGCCGATATAGCAAAGTAGACCAGTTATGATCTCCTCTCGGATAGGGATCAGGGTCTACTCTTTCTATTTATTGGAATCAGGATTCGCCATGACGACGTTTACCCCAACCGCTCCAACCACGGGCGCCCCCGTTGAGAAATACGAATCATCGTCCCGGATAAGCGAGCATAATGCGGAGCTTCAGTGCGCGACCGAAGCGCGTCGCCTTCCGGAAACGTGCGAGCTCGACGACAGCGTGGAACGTCGCGAGAGCGTTTTGAACGCGCGATTGGCGGCGTTTGAAGCCGCGGCGCGTCAATTTGCGAGCGCGGAGTTCATTCAGCGCGATCGTTTGCGACGCGAAGACGAAGAGCGACGTCGCAAGCTTTCCGCCGCGCTCGAAGAACGCGAGGCGGGGCTAGCGAAAAAACTTGAAGATATTCAAAAGCGCGAGGCGAATCTCACGGAAATTTTTGCGAGTTTCGAGTCGCGCGAGTCGGAGTTGACGCGTCGTATCGCGGAACTCCAGGAACGCGAGGATAATTTTCAAAAGACGTCGGGAGCTCAGGGGAAATCTCTGGACGAGAAATTGGCGTTCCTTCGCGAACAGGAGGCGCGTCTCACCGAGATCGCGAACGACCTTGAGACGCGCGAAACGGCGGTCGCGCAGAAGTTGCAGGACGCGGCGGATCGCGAACGACGCCTTCGCGGGGTCTCCGTTGAAGTCGAAACGATGGGCGCGGATTTCCAGAAGCGCGACGCGGCGTTGCAAGAACGTCGTCGCGCGCTCCTCGAAGAAGAAGCGCGTCTTAACGCTCGCGATCGCGAATTGACGGATCGCGCGACGTCACTGGAAGAACGTTTGTCGAGTCTTGAAAAGCGGGAAGCCGCGTGCAAGGCGCGCGAGGAGGAAACCGCGATGCGGGTCGACGCCGTGAGCGCTCGAGAGGTTCGCGCCGCCAAGCTTGAAAACGACTTGTCGACGCGCGACAAAGATCTCCTGCAACGGAGCGCGACGATCGATCTGCGCGAAGACGAGTTCCGTCGTCAGAACGCGGCGTTTCGCGCTCAGTGCGACGAGCTGACGCACCGTTCCACCGCGCTCAACGTGCGCGAAGCGGAGTTACGTCGCCTGCACGCCGATAGCGATCACGCGACGTTGCGACTCCTCGAAACGCAAAGCCAACTCGACGAAAAGGAACGCCTCTTCGAAGAACGTTCGCGTCGCGCCCTCGAAGAGTTGCGTCAGCAAAAACATGTTTTGTTGCAAATGCGTCGCGATCTTGAACGCGTCGCTTGATCGACTTGAGACGACACGCAGAAAGAGCCTCTTTTCCAAGAGGCTCTTTCTGCGTTTTTACGAGTTGCTCTTTTCGGCGGCGAGATAAAGTTCCGCGAGCTCAAGATCGTCGCGCGTCGTGATTTTGATATTCGTCCTTTTGCCGGAGACCAAGAAGACGTCGTAACCGAGCGCCGCGACGAGCTGGCTGTCGTCCGTCGGGGGCGCGTTGCGGTCGATCACGGCGTAGGCGCGTTCAAGGATCGCGCGTTCAAAGACTTGCGGGGTATGCGCTTCCCAAAGATTGTCGCGCGAAACGGGCTCTTTGACGACGTCTTGATTCGCCCGTTTTAGGGATCCGACGACCTGCGTGGCGAGGATAGCGGCTCGCGTTTCTCGCGCTCTTTTAAAGACGGCGTCGATTTCTTCGTCTCGAACGCATGGGCGCGCCGCGTCGTGCACCGCGACATACTTCGCGCTCGGACGGAGTTGGCGTAGCGCGTTTAGAACCGATTCGTAACGCTCCGCGCCGCCGTCAGCAAGGTCGATCTTCATCGCTTGATTTTCGTCGTGAAAGACGCGCTCAACGACGTCGCGATCTTCCGGCGCGACGACGAGGATGATCTGCGCGACATCCTCGCGTCGGGAGAACTTCTCGGCGCTGTGCAACCACGCCGCGCGTCCGCCCACGGGCGCAAAGGGCTTTTTCGCGAGAACGTCCGCGTTCCTATTTTGCGTGAAGCGTGTGCTTTTTCCCGCCGCGACAATCACGACTCCGATATCCGCCGTCATAAGACTGGCTCCTTTCTACAATACGCGTCGCCGCCGCAAAGGCGCGATCGACTCAGAGCGTCAACTTCCACGGTTCGCGATACGCCGCGGCAAGGTATTCGTTCGCCTCTTCTACGTTGACGACGCGCTCGGCGTCGGCGTCCCATTCCAAGCGTTGACGAACCTTGAGGGAGATGTTCGCCAAATGACTCATCGTCGTGCTCAAATGCGCCTCTTCGACGTCAGTGTTAGGTCGCTGTCGCGTTCTCATACAGTCGATGAAGTTCTGAGCGTGGAGCGCCGTCGCGTCGAGATTCTGCTGCGCGTCGCCGGGAAGCTGATAGACCTCCGCCTCCGCGCGCGGTTTTTTCTCTTGGAATTGACCGGGAAGTTCCGGTTTAATGATATAACGATTGTCGTAAACGTAACAGGTTCCTTCCGTGCCGCGGTATTCGACGTACCCGAGCGCTTTGAAGTTCTCGTCCGTCGCCATGATCGGATTGCCGCTACTTTCGAAATGGTTGAAGGTCACGAGTCTTCCGGAGGTGAATTCAAAGCACGCGGCGAGAGTATCCGGGATCGTTCGGTCGTCGTCGACCGCAAAATTTCCCCCCATCGCGCAGACGGAGACGGGGGCGCGTTCATGTAACGCCCAGCGGATCAGGTCGAAGAAATGCACGCCTTGGTTGGCGATTTGCGAGCAGTATTCGTCCCACCATCGGAATTTGTACGGGGCGATATTTTCCTGATATTTTCTTTCGGGGCGAGGACCGAGCCAGAGTTCCCAGTCGAGATTCTCGGGAGGCGTTGTCGGCTGCGCTTTTCCCATTCCCTTGGGATACATGTTGGAACAGTGCGCGGTGCGCGCGACGCAAACGCGTCCGACTCGATTTTCGAGCCCGATTTCGTCGAAGATTCTTTGATAAATCGGCGCGCTTCGTCGGTGGATCCCAACTTGAACGACGCGATCGTATTTACGCGCCGCTTGAACCATCATTCTCCCTTCGACGATCGACGTTGCGAGAGGCTTTTCGCAGTACACGTCGAGTTCCGCTTTGCACGCTTCGATCGTCATGTACGCGTGCCAGTGATCCGGCGCGGCGATAACAAGGCCGTCAAGATCGTCTCGTTCGTATAATTTACGGAAATCGTTGACACAATTCTCCTTTGAGACCTCGTAGGTCTGCGCGGCGGAGTCGAGAGTTTTGGCGTCGACGTCGCAGAGCGCGGCGATCGTCATGTCTGGGGATTTGGCAAACGCACCTAAAAGCTGTCTGCCGCGGTTGGCGACGCCGACGAAAGCGAGTCGCGCCTTGTTGTTCGCGCCGAGAATTTGAGCGCGAGAGGTCGTCGTTTGCAACGCGGCAAGGCCAAAACCCAGTGTCGTCGCGCCCGTCTTCATGAAACTTCGTCGATCCGTTCGAGTGATGTTATCGGTCATCGTCAGGACTCCCTAGTGATTGAAAAATGAACGTCGTCGCTTAACAGAACGCTTCTCTAACAGGAAACGCTCTCGCGCGACCTAGCGGTTAGGATACCAAAAAGAGCGTCGCTTTGCAAGAATCGGCGCGTTTTTCTTCAACGCTATGGGGACGTCGCGAAGCGTCTCCCGTTGAAAAAAGGGAGGAAAGAAGTATAATGTCGAAGATTGTTTGGAGACTTCGGATGGAGGAGACGCGCGATGAAAGCGGGAAAAACGCGACCAGTGAGACCTTTAACGCCTGAAGAAAAACGCTTGGCGCTCATACGGACGCAGCGCGAAACGGCGCGCGTCGTGAAGCGCACCCTTATTGGAATCGCTCTTTTTGCTATCGGATACTACCTCTGTCTCCTTTCGCGTTCAAGGCGCGGCGGCGACGAGTGACGCGCTCACTCCCTTTACCTCAACGGAAATAGATATGAACGACTCCCTTCTTGTTAAAGCGTTGCGTTGCGAACCGGTCGAGCGTCCACCCATATGGCTCATGCGCCAGGCGGGGCGGTACATGCCGGAATATCGAAAGCTTCGCGAGAGTCGATCCTTTTTGGAGATGTGCTGCAATCCTAAGCTTTGTGCGGACGTGATGGCGACGGCGGTCGAACGGCTCGACGTCGACGCCGCGATCGTCTTCTCCGATTTGTTACCGATGCTCATTCCGATGGGATTTCAGCTCGAATATCTGTCGGGGGACGGCCCGCGCATCGCGAACCCCTTTTACGACGCGATGGATCTTAATCGCGTCGTCGAACTTGAAGACGCGTCGAAGATGGATTACGTCTACGAGGCCGTTTCCCAAACGTGTCGTGCGGTCGCTCCTCTTCCGGTGATCGGGTTTGCGGGAGCTCCTTTTACGCTCGCGGGCTATGCGATTGAAGGGGGAACGAGTCGCGTTTTTCAGAGAACAAAGGCGTTTATGCGCGACGATCCTGACGCGTGGTTTGAGTTGACGTCAAAATTGGCGCGTTCGAGCGCGCGATACCTTAACGGGCAAATTGACGCGGGGGCGCGCGCCGTTCAGGTCTTCGACAGCTGGGTCGGATGTTTGGGCGTCGAGGATTTCCGCAAGTATGCGCTTCCTTCTCTTCGCGAACTTGTCGACATGCTCGATCCGAGCGCTCCGGCGATCTATTTCGGCACGGGGAACCCGGCGCTTCTGGAGGAGTTCGGGAAAATCGGCGCGGCGTGCGTTGGCGTCGACTGGCGCGTGTCAATTTCAGAAGCATGGCGACGCGTTGGATATAAGTCCGCGATTCAGGGGAATCTTGATCCTACGACGCTTTTGTGTAATCAAGATACGATTTGTCGCGAAGCGGAGGAGATACTGCGCCAGGCTGGAAGACGACCCGGATTCGTCTTCAACCTCGGTCACGGGGTATTGAAGGACACCCCCGTTGAAAACGCGCAGCTCCTCGTTAAAGTCGTCAAAGAATTTCGCGCGCTTTAGTTCTCGCGTTGCGTTTTCGCTTTGTCGTAACAGAGACGTTTAGTTTTCGACGGTCGTTAAGTCGAAAAGAAATATTACGTGAAGGGGAGCGTTTCGATTTCCGACGCGCGTTGCGTCGAGGTCGCGCCTTCTTTCAACAAGGTTGTTTTTGTTTTTGGGTATGAACGGTTTTTCATCTAGCCGAGCTTTTGGTTGGCTCTTTTTCCTCATCGTGGGGATATGTGTCTGCGCGTCGTGTGATTCGACGTCGCCGCGTCGCGCCTGCGTGGAATTGAGCTCCGTGGCTTGCGACGTCGACGATTCCGAGTCGGCTCAACCGCTCTTCGATCCTCCGGAGACGATTGTCGATGCGTTTGACGTCTGGGACGAATCCATGCCCTTGCGCCGTGCGCGCGTTCTTCGCGATTCGTCCCAAAACGGCGTTTTTCCAATTAACACGAGCGCGTCCTCCGCGAAGCGTTATTCGCCTGAACGTCGCGGACTCACGTTTGATCTCTGGTCGCGTTGCGTCGCTTCATGCGACGGTCGCGTATGTCGCTATCTAGTCTTGCGCGTTTTGCGTAATTGATCCTTTCCCTCGTCTCTATAGTCGATTTTTTTCTCTTGTCGACGCAGGCTTTTCGGATCTCTTTTTAGCTTTGTTTTTTTCCCAGCTTGCGAATTGACGAACGCTTTTTTACGTATGGAAGGATATGTTATGCCCGTATTTGCATCATTTTCGACAACGGTTGTTTACGCGCTTCCCGCCGCCGCCGCGCTCCTTTACGGCTGGTTACGCCTTATCGCGGCGAACCGACGCTTGGATCGCGCTTGCGAATTCAAAACGAATGTCCTCGCGGAAGACGCCTTGGCGTCCTTTTTGAAGAAAAATGGAGCCTCGTTCCCTATCGAGAAAGGGAGCGATTATCTTGAAAACAAATACGATCCTGCGAAAGGAGAAATTCACCTCAGTCCCGACGCCTTCGGTTGCGTCGACGCATGTTCGGTCGCTAGCGCCCTTAACGCCGGAAGCCAAGCGCTCGCATATCGCAACGCCCCCGAGACGGTCGATAAACTGGCGCGTCTTCACTCTATTACGACTTGGTGGTTCTGGGGCGTCTTCTGCATCCTCGGTTTCGCCGTTATGGGAGAGTCCTTCGTCGGAACCTGCGTCGGATACGCGACCCTAATCCCTCTCTACGCTATGCTAAAAATCCGCAAGAATATTATGAAAAAGAATCACGCCCCCGCGCTCGATTTCATTCAGTCTTCCGGCCTCTTCACCCCCGAAGAAGCGACCGTTTTGAAGAAAACTCTCGCCGCCGTTCGAGATAATCCTTGAGCGGTCAACGACGAAGAAGGGCGTCGAACGCCAACGCGTCGACCCCTCTTCGGGTCTCCTCTTAGCGATTGCGCCAAAACGTTGGCGAGAATAGCGCGAGAACGCACCAGATTTCCAAACGACCGACGATCATCGCCCAACTAAAGATGACTTTCGACGCCTCGGAGATCGATCCAAAATTTCCCGTCGAGCCGAAACTTCCGAACGCCAATCCCGTGTTGCTGAACATCGCGATCGTTCCCATAAAGACGTCAAAGAGCTTTTCGACAGGGGAACGGTTCTGGCTTGTCCAAATTTCGTCGGGTTCGATCGCCGCGACGATAAAAGCCGTGATAAATACGAGGACGCTGTAGGACGCGATGAACCTTAGCGCGGCGCCCGCGGTTTCCGTCTCTACGTTTTGTCCTCCAAGCTTGGTGATTTTAACGACGTTCGGTCGGAATTTCTTCTGCGTTTCATTGACGAGGAGTCGTAGCGCCAGCGCCACTCTATAGACTTTCACACCCCCCGCCGGAGATCCGGCGCATCCCCCCATGACCATCACGAAGAGGAATAAAATCATCGTCGCGACGTTCCAATATTCGTACTTACACACGGAAAGGCCCGTGCTTGTCATCAAGGAAACGGTTTGAAAGAGCGAGTTGCGGAACGCTTCGTGGTAATTCTTGCAAACAATTACGCTTTTTTTCCGCGGCGAGGGGTCGGACTGTCCGTTCGCGTTTAGGGGCGTTCCTTCTACGAACCCTTCAAATTCGGATGGCTCCTTACCCTGACGCGTATGTTCGCGATATGCTTGAATATTGGCTGGCGGTTTCCGTTCCTCTCGAAAAACGAAGTTGTGGTTGACGCAGCCAAGAATCGTCGCCAAGATCGACACGACGACTATTGACGAGATGTAAAAACGAAATTCAACGTCTTTGAAGAGTTTCTCAAAGTAACCCCGCGAGGCCCAATACAGGAGCCAGAAGTTGATTCCCGAGACCGTCATGAAGAAAATGATACCGTACTCAAGCATCTTGGCGCGCGTTCCCGCGACTTGCGAGAAGTACCCTGCGCTGTCGTTTCGGGTGCTAAATCCCCCGTTAGAAGCGATCGAAAAGGCGTGCGCGATCGAATCGTAAACGGAGGCTCCGCAAATTAAAAACCAGATGAAGATCGCTAAAAAAAGGGCGAAATAAATGAGAACAAGGGACGCTGCAAGAGACTGGATCTTGACGAAGGGAAGAGAGCCTGAAAAGATGTGCTCGACTTTTAGGATCGCCTTGCCGCTCGATCCCTTGCCCAAAAAAGCGACAAAACAGCACACGACGCCGAGCCCGCCGATGAAGTGGGAGAAGCACCGCCAGAATAAAATCGACCGCGGCAACGTCGAGGGATCCTCCAACTCGCCAATGACGGACGCGCCCGTCGTCGTTAATCCCGAGGCGGACTCAAAGAGCGCGTCTCCGAGCGTGAAGGGCTCTCCCTTGACGCGTTCCATCCCGCCGAAAATATATGGGAGCGTTCCCAAAAGAATCGCGAGGATCCAGCAGAGCGAGACGCACGCGAAGGCTTCTCGCAGATACAGTCGAGTGTAATCCGCGCCTCGTCCAAGAATGTGAAAAATAAGACCTACGACGAATGAAATAAGGCTACTTTTGAATAACGCGCCGACGCCTTGGGCTTCTAGGACGCCGTTGTTGAGCGCGGGCGTCCCCCAGGGGATGCAAAGCAACATGCACGCGCCAAGGAGCAGACCCACGACGCCTAGAAAGGCGAAAATTACTTTAAAGTTCATCTCTCTCAAAAAATATAAGGGGGTCGCTATAGGCGCGCGACTGACGCGCCCGCGCAACGATGGACTAACCCTTTAAATTCTAGCGCGGTGACGAGTCCCAAGACTGTCGACGTCGGTTGGTTCATGAGACGAACCAACTCGTCTAAAGGAATGGGCTCTTGCCCAATTTTATCATAAACGGCGCGCTCCATATCTGAGAGAGGAGGCAACGACTTGGGGGAATCGGGGGGAAGCAAAGGTCGCGCGTCGGCGGCGTCGGAGGTTTTCGCTTCGCTTTTTTTGACGCGCGATTCGCGTTTTGGAACCGAGCGGCGCGCGATCGAATTGAGGTCGGCGCGGGTGGCTCCCAGCGTTCCGGGCACGGCGAGGTTGTCGTCCGATTGCGATTGAGGTATTACGCCGTTTTTGGTCGCGAAACTAGGAAGGGCGTTGTAAATATCGTCCGCGGATTCGATGAGAATCGCGCCGTCGCGGATCAACTCGTGACATCCTTGCGATTTATCGCTGTCGATCGGACCAGGAATAGCGAAAAGATCGCGCCCTTGCTCTAGCGCAAAACGCGCCGTGATCATCGAACCGCCTTTTCGACCCGACTCGACGACAAGGACGCCGATCGACAGTGCGCTAATGATCCTATTTCGCGCGGGAAAATTACCGCGAAAAGGTTTCGTTATGGGGTAATATTCGCTTACAAGAGCTCCGCTATTAATAATACGCGCCGCTAAATCCTCGTGTTCCTTAGGATAAATATTGGCGACTCCCGTTCCAAGGACGGCGATCGTTCGTCCGCCGACGTCGAGCGCGGCGCGATGCGCAATACCGTCGACGCCAAGCGCCAAACCGCTAATGATCGTGAATCCGTTTGCGGCTAAGTTCGAGACGATTTTTTTGGCGTGTCGTGTTCCGTATTCGGTAACCCCTCGCGTTCCGACGACCGCAATAGCCCTTGCGTCTTCCTCCAGGAGCGAACCGCGCACATAGAGAAGTTGAGGAGGCGCTTCGAGCGTCCTCAGGCGCGCAGGGTAGCGAGAGTCTCGTTGAGTGAGAACGCTGATATTGTTCTTTTCGCAGAACTGGGCGATTTCTTCCGGATTGACCGTTTTTCGAGCGTTCAGGATCGCTTGAGCCAAATCTTTTCCAACATGCGGAATCGCGAGAAGATCCGATAAAGACGCGCGAAGCGTTTCCCCCGCGGAACCGAACGTCTCCAACAGACTCTGCGCAATGTTAGGGCCGACTCCGACCACGGACGCGAGGAGGATTTCGTCGAGGAGTTCCGACGGTTGGTAGACGCGCGTCGGGGCGGAGGACGTTTCATACGGGGATAACTCGAAGGACATTGCGCTCGTTCCGGATAAAGTGGTGCTTTTCAAGAAAATTCCGTCGGGAACGCGACGACGTCGTCGATGCGTCGCGTTCCAAGAAGGACGCAGAGGTAACGATCGACGCCTAACGCGCATCCCGAACAGGGAGGGAGTCCTGCGTCCATTGCGGCGAGAAGTCGCGATTCGCGCGGCAACTCCACGGAACCGTCGCGAAGTCGCTGATCCGAGACGCATTCGATTCGCGCGCGCAACACGTTCGAATCGAGAAGCTCGTCGTAGCCGTTTGCGAGCTCGATTCCATTGGCGAACAGTTCAAAGCGTCGCGCGACTTCGCATCCGTCCGATTGACCTGTTTGAGCGAGTTGCGATTGCGTTTCGGGATAGTCATAGAGAAGAACGGGCGCGTCGAATCCCAAGGTCGGTTGCACGATTTCGGAGAAGATTAGATCGATCCAGTCGTCTTTCTCCGCGTCGTCCTTGTAGGAATCAGGATAGGAGACGTTGCGCGCGTCGGCGAACGCCCGCAGGTCGGAGATCGAACACCGATGCGGATCGAGCTGAGTCGCGTCGAAAAACGCGCGACTGAAGGGAATCTGCTTCGTCTCTTGCGTCGTCCAACGTTGAGGTTCAAGGGAGGTTTCTTCATAGAAGCGTCGCGACGTCTCCGCGACGAGACGCGACAAGAGCGCGCGCCCCGATTCGTAATCGTCCCACTTGCGATACCACTCGAGCATCGTGAATTCGACGTTATGAAGAGTTCCACGGTCTCCTTGACGATATGCGGGGGCAAGTTGATAGATCGCGTCCATCCCCGAGGCGAGAAGGCGTTTCATCGCAAATTCAGGCGACGTTTGCAAATAGAAGGTGGTTTCTTCACGACGCGCAACTTCCGGGGAAGGAAAGCGCGTCGCGGCGAAGTCGTCCCGTTCTTGCCAGCTTTTATTGATCTTCACGGGAATAGCTTCGACAAATCGGTCGACGACCACGTCGCGCGAGAGAGTTGGCGTCGACGTCTCGACAAAGCTCATCGCGTCAAAAAAAGAGCGTAAGACGCGATACAAGACCGCGCGACGCCGGAGATTCTCCAGGGGCGCGGTCGGTCTGAATTTTATCGTCGAACGCTGACTCTCTTCTTCCATAAACATTCCTCCAAGACGCAAAGGACGCGTCAAACAAAGTTGAATTCGTAAAGGCAACCCTTGAAATTACCGCCGACGACGTACTGAGTCGCGGCGTCGGAAAATTGACCAATGTGGTTGAAATGCAAATGTCCAGACAAATGCGCCTTGAAAAGGGGCTGCGTTTTAAGCCACGAAAGGAACCGATCCGAAGATTCGCGTTTTGTGTCGGGCGCTCCTAAAAGATAAGAGAAGCGTTCTTTTTTCTCTTCCATCTGAACGCGGTACAGCTCAGGGGTGAAGAAAGGAACGTGGCATAGCGTGACGATCGGCAGCCCTTTTTCTACTTCCTTCTCGAAGAGCTCGATAATATTGTCCGCCACGTAATGATAAACGTCGTCAAACGCGACGAAATTGACCCCGTTGACGATCTTTGACGCGAAACGCAGGTCGTTCGGGAAAAATTTTTGAACGCGGTCAATACTCTGCGCCTTGTACGCCTCGTCTTCCTTCGCTTCCCCTAAATAGCGGCTGTATTCGTGATTTCCCGCTGAAACAAATCGGAAGTCATTCCCCGTATTATCGTAGAAATTCTTGACGTATTCTAAGTTCGTTTCGCTCAGGAAGTCGATCATGTCGCCGGTGTGGAGAAGGTATGCGTCCTTCTTCTTTGCGTACTCGACGGAAGCTAGAAAATAGCGTTCCGCTTTGGAGAAGTACTTCGAACGACTTTCCGCGAGTTTTTGCGTTCGCTCCGTGTCGCGCGAATCGCTGAACGTGATGTGCGTATCGGAGATGTGGACGGCGGTGAAAGGTCGTTCCGCCCCGACGTTGATGGTGTGGCGCTCGATCTTCAAGTCGTCGAGTTCCTCCGCTCCTACTCTCATGGAATCGTAGTCGGTCAACAAAACGGCGGGGGAAGCGTACAATGAGGCGCTTAATTTTAGAAAATCGCGGCGATTCAATGTCATGATATAACGACCTCTAAATAGCGGCGCCAAAAAGGCGCGCGGATGATAAACGCAGACCTAAATTAGACGTCCAAGCGACGCCCTAACGTCCGTTTATTTTAGCTAGTCGACGTCCGGCGTCAATCTTGAGGGAAGGGCAGGATCACTCTTGACGCGCGAACGATTCTTTTCTAACCTTCCGACTGATTGCGCGCGCGTCGTCGCGCCTCCTTATACCGCACATCCTTAGGACGGTTTCACGACCGATTTTTTCACGATTCATGACAAGACTCTCCGCCTTTGTTCGATTATTAGCCGCGTTCTGCGCGTGCGTTCTCGCTTCCTGCGAGAGTCTTCATGTTGGCGATACCGCGCCGATTCCTCAACCGCTGTTAGAAAAACGAAAGTCGATCGAAAGGCTTTGTTTGGCGCCAGACGCGGTCGTTTTCGACGTCCTAATCGCGCATGTGCCGTATAATGAACGCGATCTCGTGCACGAATTATGGCGCGACGTGGACGAGTTGGAACTCGGCGACGTTAAAAGAATCGCCCTGAACGAGCAAGGAATTCGCGTTGGGCTCCTCGGAGCTTCTCCCCCGGAGTCCCTTTCAAAACTCCTCGCGCTCAAAGGACGAGAATTGCGCACGTCCCTTATGGAAGAAGTTGACGTCTCGAAAGTCGAATCCGCGCTGGAACCGATTTCCTATTCGAAGCCCGTCTCGCTCCGTTTTGGGATGAAAAGCACAATCGTGATGCGTTCCGATACGATCGCCTCAGCTCCCGTCTTGGAGAAAAACGCCGACGGCGAACTCGAAGGCAAAACGTACGCGAACGTTTCTCCTGCGCTGAGCGTCGCGATCGATCAGTCTCCGGACGGTTCGGTTCTCTTTGATCTCGCGCCGTATCTTCGGTATGGCGCGCCGCAGTCGGCGACGCGATATCAGCACGGACAATTGGTCAAGACTCAAGAACAGCCGACGAAATTCTTCGATTCCCTTCGTTTTTCCCTTGGTTTACGCCCGGGGCAGTTCCTTGTTATAGGCGCAAGCGACGCGAATACCGACGCGCTAGGAAGATACTTCTTCAACGAAGGCGGCGACGATTTTGAACAAACGATTCTCGTGATCCGTCTGCTCGTTACGCAACACGACGGTCAGATCGACCGGTTCCCTGATTTTAAAGAGATGATTTCGGGGGACGAGAATTATTCGGAGGATTTCGACAACGATTTTCTTAAAACGGCGCCGGATATTGTCTTCTCGTCGGAGAAAGACGACGAGGCGACGAATGAGGAGGAGGATCTCTCGCAAATTGACGATGAACTCGATCTAAATCTCGAATCCGTCGACGCGCCCGACGACGAATACTCCTGGGATAACGTCCCCGTCGAGGAGGACAAAGCGGCTTCCGACTCGAAAAAGTCGTGGTTTAAAAATCCTTTTGGAGGAGGAAACGCGGGGGCGCTTAAAGACGCGCGAATGTGAGAAATATTTATAGTTGATTTGTGAATTAAATTCTTACCCGCTTGTCGAGGAATTGCGTAAGCGCTAGAATAGTACTCAATTGGCGAGAGCGTCGACCGACGCGCTCCTTCGTCATAGTCCATCCGTCGAGCGCGGCGGCGTCGGTTGTTTAGTTTGTGGTTGGCGTAGGCGCTTTATATGCCGATCTTCTTCCTTAGACTTTAGAGAAAGGCTCTGAAAAGTAAGAACATGGGTTTTCGGAGGATGGATAACAACGGTCCCCGTTCGGGGAACGCTGGCGCTAACGGCGGACAGCGTGTCAATGAGATGATTCGCGTTCCACAAGTGCTCGTCATCTCGGAAAAAGGCGAACAGCTTGGCGTTATGAGTCCGCAAGAGGCGTTGGCGCGCGCGCGCGCCGTCGATCTTGATCTTGTTGAAATGGCGCCGCAGGCGAGACCCCCCGTGTGCCGTATTATGGACTACGGTAAGTTCAAATTCGATCAGCGACGTCGCGCTTCAAGTCAGAAGTCCAATAAGCCGCAGATCAGAGAACTGCGGCTCCGTCCTAAAATTGGCGCCGCCGACGTTGAAGTTAAGGTCAATAAGGCGCGCGAATTCCTGGCAAAGGACAAGGATAAAGTTATTCTTGTACTCAGCTTCAAGGGTCGCGAATGCGCCCATGTTGAGGAGGGTGAAAAGCTCATGAACTTGATTTTCGAGAAGGTGGAGGATATCGCTAAGATTGAAGCTCCACCCAAGCTCATGGGGCGACGCATGACCTGCACCCTTGCGCCTAAATAATCGAGGCGAAGTTCGCGCGCTTCCGTTGCGCGTCGATTCCTGTAGTATGCAATTGGCGACGCGCGAGCCAGTGGGCGGCTCGGCGTTCTTTTCGTTTGTTTGGACTTGCGGCTTGACGTCGCTTAAACGTCCTTGGGTGGACGTGCGTCCAGGGAAAGGATTCCTATTCGATGAGGTTGTCGTATACCCTTAAATATTCGCTTGTCTTAGCGTTTTGTGTCTTCACGGTCGCGCTCCTAGCCCTTCCGCGCGCCTATTCCGCCGTTGAGCCGTCTTTTTCCGACGCTTCGACTAGCGATTCGTCCGTCCGGGTTCTCGGCGGCGACGGTGAAAGCGGGAGTCAATTTCGTATCGACAATACCGTGAATTTCATTCGTAATGAACGCGAAACAAGATATGAGTCTTCCACCGTTTTCTACGGCGATTTGGTCTTCGATTTCATCGGTGATAACGGTGAAATTGTCGTCTACTCCTTCCGCTCGCAGAAGTTCGTGCTCATCGATCCGATTCGGAGAATGCGAACGGTGATCGACGAACAGGAGCTCGAACGCTTTGCGTCGCGCATTAAAGAGATCGTTAAGGAGGAGAAAAGGGATAGTTTTTCACTCTTTTTGATCGAGCCGTCCTTTGAAATTTCCCGTAAGGAAAACGAATATTTCTTCCAAAGTCGATGGATCGACTATCGCGCAACGACGCAACCCTTAGATAACGAGAAGATTGCGGACGCGTATTTTCGTTTTGTTGAGGCGATGGCGAAACTCAACATCTATATGAATCCGGGCGTTTTGACCCCCCTGGCGCGTATCGAGGCGAATAAAACGTTTATGGAAACGGCTCTTTTTCCTGGAAAAATCGTGATGGAAATTTATCCCAAGGGAAAGAATATTTTCGCTAAGACGTTGGTCGTAGAAAACACCGCCGCGCTCGCGCGCCGTATCTCGGAACGCGATCGAAATCGGATCAACCGCGCCGTCCATTTCTATGAACAATTTCCGTTTGTGAGTTTCAGCGAGTACTTCGAGAAAAATAATGGAAAATAAGGGGACACACTTCCTGTCGACCACTATTTCAAGGAGCGTCTAGTCGCTAGTCGACGACGCTCTTTTTTAGGCGCTGTCGGTTTTGGAGCCTCCGCGACTTGAAGTAAACTCTTTTTCTCGACTCCGTTGTTTTCGAGCTAGACCCTATCCTCTCTCTTTTTCCTTAAGAGAATTGATTCTTCGCGCTTGAATCTTTTGCCATTATATATTTTTTGGGGGAACGTTTCGCTCCACGGGGTTCTTTCATTTCGTTCCGATTCCCTTGAAAAGTTGCGGTTAATTGTCGACGGGCGCTTCGGTTTTGTCGACGTTTCCGTGGGGGAGAACGCTCGTTTCGGCGATAGGAAAGGGATGGGATAGAGAGGAACGTCAAAGCGCGTTTCAGCCGAAAAGGGGTCTTTCAGATCCGTTTGCTGGAAATATAAGAGGCGGACGCCCTTGTGTGTGGAGGACGTCCGCCTTTCTGTTTTGGTAGGATAAACTTTTATAATGACGAAGCCGCGTTAAATGTCGGGCCTGTCGAAAAATTCAAGAAGACTTGGCGTTTACTTGTCAGGTTGAGTTGCGGGCTGAGCGCCGGGCTTAGCATTGATGGAATCGAGCAATTTTTGCGCTTCTACACGCTTGGCGAAGGGAGGCTCGGTGGAGAGCGCCGCTTCTAGGAGTTGCTTGGCGACGTCCTGCTGGCCGCGTTCGTTGAGAATGACGGCGAAGTAATATGCGGACGCGGCGTTGATTTGACCGTCTGCGATCGATTGTTGCAGAACTTTGACGGCGTCGTCGATTTGTCCCGACTTATAAAGCGCCCAACCAAGTGTCGCGAGATAATCGCGATTATTCGACTGTTTTTGGAGATTGCTCGCGGCATATTGAAGAGCGCGTTTATTCTTCTCCGGATCTCCTTGCTCGCATAGCGCAAGCGCGAGGCCTCCCGTCGCTTCCGTATCCAACGGATTCTGACGCACTGATTCTTGGAAAGCCGCTTCTGCGGTCTTAAAATCAGAACGGAAAAGGGCCACCTTTCCGTAGGTCTTGAGAACGTCCGGTGACTTTTCTTCCTGGTAGAGTCGCTGGACAAGGGTCCAAGCGGAATCAAGATTGTTTTCCGATAGCGCGTCGGAGATAGAAAGAAGGAGCACGGGCGTAGACTTGGGATGCGCTTTGAGCGCGGCGTTTAAACTTGCTTTGGCGGATTCTTTGTCGCCGCGCGCCGCGTAGAGTTGCGCCATTGCCGCGTCGGTCGGCAAACCTTCGCCATTGGAGAGTTTCTCCGCGCGTTGCAACGCTTGGCGAGCTTTGTCGTCCTGATTTTGCAGGAAGAGCGCGCGCGCATAGAGTCTGTCGAGTTCCGCTGTCTCTCCGTCAAGTCTAACAAGTCCCAAAATCGCGTTTTGCGCGTCCGTCCAGCGTTGACGAGCGTTCGAGTAAGAGAGCTTGAGGGTGTATGACGTTCGCGTAAGCTTTTTCTGACGAGTCGGATTGGCGGTGTATTTTGCGAGTTTTTCGTCGCCCTTGAGGGTCAGAAGTTCCGCGGCGGTCAAAGAACCCTCATTGAGGGCGATTTCCGCTAAGGAGTAGTAGGCCTCGGGATCCTCCGGAGACTCGACCGTCGCCTGTTCAAGGGAGAGTCGAACCGCTTGGGGGTTCTGCAACTCGGCGAACCAGAGCGCAACGATGATGCGCGGGGGGCGCGACGCGGGATTGCCTGCCGCAAGATCGCGTAGAACGTCTAAGGAGCCGCGAAAATCTTGCTTGTTGAATAATTCGAGCGCCTTCTTATACTTCTCTTGGTCTTCAGCCGAGAGAGCGACTTCGCCTTGAGTAGGAGCTGGGGCGGTTGCGGCTGGGGGCGATGTCGTTTTTTGAGATTGAGGCGTTGACGTTTTTGGGGGAATCGCTTTTTGGTTGGCAGGGGCAGTCTGCCGCGGCTTCTGTGTTTGAGAAAACGCGAAAGGCGATACGAAGAGCGCGTAGGCTCCAAAGATTCCCAGGAAGATTCGAGTCATTAAGGGAGGTAACGTGAAAAAGGGGGTATATCTGGACATGATATTTTCCTCATAGTTTACATTGGTGTTGACGGAGTCTAATCAATTGAAAAAATCGCGTCTAGAGTAATAAGGAAGGGTTGCGGGGTAGGCCAAGGGGGAATAGAATCGAAAATGAAAAATTTTGAAAAACCCTCTTGTGTTTCTGAAAGGCTCGGTATACTTATATCCGTTGCTTGTAGCGAGTGCAACGAAGCGCTTGAAAGCAACGAGATCTTTGAAAAAAGAATGGAAAAGGTGA
>CAVGEG010000044.1:0-24149 GCA_963628165.1 Paratractidigestivibacter sp.
CCGCTCCTGCTCCAGAAGCCGTTCCTACACCCGAAGCGCAAGCCGCTCCTGCTCCTGAGCCCGCGCCAGCGCCAGCTCCCACAGCCATGGGGGAAGCTTGGTCTGAAGCCTCTTTTATTGCGCTAGTTGAAAATCAAGCTCGCTATAATCAGGCCTGTCCTGGTTTTTACGCTAAAGAAGAAGCGTCTGAGTCGTCCGGTTCCAACGTCTTCTTTGGGCAAATTTGTTGATTTGGAGGTTGAGAATGAATAGTTGGCATAAAGTTGTTATTTTGCTGGTTATTATCAGCCTCTTTGTTGGGGGAGGCGGCTATTTCCTGTACAAGAGCAAATGGGTTAAGCCTCGCGAGGCTATCGCCAAACAGAAGGCGGATCTCGTTCAAGCTATTGAATATGGCAAACAATCAACAAAACAGGTTGAGACGCAGACTCAACAGTTGCAACCTCTTTATACGCGATCCTTTCCTCGTCAAAGCGCCGAGGCCGCGTTGCAGTACGAGATATGGTTGTCGCAAATGCTCGAGTTCTGCAATATTCGGGATTATCAAGTCAATCGCGGGGCATATTCAAATCTTCGTAATTTGGGTTTAGCGACGCAAAGCTTCAGCGTGAAGGCTACGTGTCAGCTCATGGATTTGACCCAATTCTTGTATGAGTTTTACTGGACGCCCTTTTTGCATAGAATTTCAGCGCTGGATATTATTCCTCAGGAGGGATCTGACGATCTTCAGATCGCCATGACGGTTCAAGGATTGACGATCCTTTATCTGGCGAATCCCCAACAGCAATTCCCTTTGAAAGATCAACTTCCACTTGACGCCCAAGCGCCGCAACAACTCGCGTCAGGGCCTTTGGCTGCGTACAAACCCTTCGGCGAGCTAGATTTCTTCGGAGCGATTAGAACAGGCGTGGATTCTACGGCTCTTACTCGATTGACGGCTACGCCCGTGATGTCGGACGACGAAGGGAATGAAACGAAGTATTCTCGCTGGAATCTCGAAGCTGAAGGCAAGACGATTACCCTTAAAATAGGGGATGAGTTAAAGGTCGGCTCTTTTATCGCCAATATCGCGGATATTGACGAAAATCTGGTAATTCTTAAGCAACAGAACGGTTTACTGTGGGCTGTGCCCTTAGGGAACAAGTTGAGTGAAGCGGTTGCTATTCCGCCAAATCTTTTCTGAGAAGATTTAGAGGCAATGGTTGAATATGTTACGACGCATTTTGCTTACCAGATGCGTCGTTCTCTTTTGGGACTATCTTAGAGATATTGTGCGAAATAATATTGATGAGTTCTGTAGTATACGATTTTGATGTGGTGGTAGTGGGCGCCGGCCATGCGGGAACGGAAGCGGCATTGGCGGCAGCTCGAATGGGCGCCAAGACCGCCTTGTTGACTTCCAATCTTGACACGGTTGCTCAAATGAGTTGCAATCCCGCGATAGGCGGCGTTGGCAAGGGGCATTTTGTCCGAGAAATCGACGCGCTCGGCGGGGCCATGGCGAAGGCGATCGACGCGACAGGGATCCAATTTCGAATCCTCAACATGCGCAAGGGACCCGCGATGCGAGGACCGCGCGCGCAGGCCGATAAAAGGCTGTATCAGGACGAGGTCAAAAGAATTGTCGAAGAGACGCCGAACCTTTCGCTTCGTCAAGAGAAGGTTACGGAATTACTTGTCGAGAAAGGCGAGGCGTGGAGTGAAGACGCGGTGAATAACCAGTCCGACGCATCTGGCGCTTTGTATGAGAACGTTTGGAAAATAACGGGCGTCCTCGTCGAGACCGACGCCGTATATAGAGCGCCGGCAGTAATCCTTGCGTGTGGAACGTTCATGAGGGGACTCCTTCATTTTGGAACATTGCAGACGCCCGGTGGAAGAATGGGCGAGCCGCCGGCAACGAAGATTAGCGAATCGATCGCAAAATTAGGGATTCGCTTGCTTCGTTTCAAGACGGGCACGCCTGCGCGTTTGAATGGCAAGACCATCGATTATAGCGTCTTGGATGAACAGCCCGGCGACTTGAATCCGCGTCCGTTCTCCTTCATGAACAAATCTCTCGACGTCGAACAAATCTCTTGTTGGACGACGTATACGAATCCGAAACTGCATAAGTTCCTGCGCGACAACGTTTCGCTAGCGCCGATGTATAGCGGACAAATTCGTTCGACTGGTCCCCGATATTGTCCGTCGATCGAAACCAAACTCGAACGTTTCGCCGACAAAGACAAGCATCAGCTTTTCCTTGAGCCTGAGAGTCGTAGGACGAACGAAGTATATATCAATGGATTGTCGACAAGTTTCCCTCGGGAAATTCAGGATCAGATGGTTCATATGATCGAGGGATTGGAACATGCTCAGATAATGCGATACGCCTATGCTATCGAATATGATTACGCCCCTCCCGAGCAGTTGCGGCAGACGTTGGAGACGAAACGCGTTAGCGGTCTGTACTTTACCGGTCAAATTAATGGCACAACTGGGTATGAAGAAGCGGGCGCGCAAGGCATAATAGCCGGTGCGAATGCGACGATCAGTCTGAACTCGGAATTGTCGCCTTTCGTGCCAAGTCGTTCTCAAGCATACATTGGTGTGATGCTAGACGACCTTACGACATGCGGCGTAGACGAGCCTTACCGAATGTTCACGTCAAGGGCCGAATACCGACTTTTGTTGCGACACGACAACGCGGATCGTCGATTAACTCCGATTGGACGGAATTTAGGACTCGTCGACGACAAACGATGGAATCGTTTTCAGGAAAAAGAGGAGGCTATTACAAAGACGTCGGAGATTCTTGAACGATCTCATGATCAGAACGGTTCCCTTCTCAAGTTCCTGAGACGTCCTGAAGTCGAATGGAAAGACGTCGTCGCCAAAGTTCCTGCTCTCGCAGGCGTTGATCCAGAAGTCGCGGAACAGGTTGAAACAGACGCGAAGTATGCGGGGTATATCGAGAGACAAGAGCTCGAGATTGCGCGGCAAAGGCATTGGAATTCGAAAAAGATTCCTGCAAACTTCAGCTTCTCTTCATTGTTTAATTTGAGGGCGGAAGCGAAAGAACGATTGGAACGCGTTAGACCCACGAGTCTTGGACAGGCGAGTCGCATTCCTGGCGTGAGACCGGCGGATATTTCCGTGTTAGCCGTCGCTTTGGAGCAAAAGGAAAGAGGTGTGTAACGCCTGGCGATTTCTTCCTATGGGGGGAAATCTTCGCATTTGAAAACAAAGACGGAAATCGAGAAAGTCGTCGATTTCCGTCTTTGTTTTTGAATTCATACGAGAAGGTCATTTTTCAGACGCTTGGAAGAAGAATCGACTCTCGGGAGCGACGTCTCCGTTTGTATATAAGCTGGAAATTTCGACGTCCTTTCCAAGGTTATCGAGCCATTTAAACGAGACGTCGTTAAATGAAGCGGACTGAGGCGACAAGCCTAAGGTCTTGAATGGAACGGCGAACATCAGCCTATTGTCTTTATGCTGATACTTGACTTTCCCGGCGCTCTTCCAGCTCCAGTCGTCCGGCTTGAGACCACTGAAAGCCTTGACGCCCGCTTCAGTCTTACTATACCAGGCGCCGATCAGGTAGTCTCCGCCGATGAAACCGGAGGAAAGGTCGTTGTCGGCATTGATCAAAAGGTATAGATCTTTTGGCGTGGACGGAGTGATAGGCTCTTTCGTTTCAATGTAGAAATAAAAGTTTTCGGAATCGCGCGCGGCTTTCGCAAGGATGAAGTCGTTGCGCCCGGTGTTGTTCGTGTAGAATGTGTTTCCCGTTCCGGCAAAATACCTAGGAATTGTTTCGCCCTCGGAATCTGTAAAAACGAGATCCACGTCGTCCCATTGACTGAAATCGCCGCCGACGTCGATTGTTTTAAGACCTTTTGACACGGGCAAGGAAGGCGCGCCTTTGTAACGCCGTATCCCTTGCGCCATTTGGAGATAGTAATTATCGAGATGACTACCTTTCATTGGCTCAATGTCGCGGCTGTATTCGCGATCAAATTGATCGACGAAAACCTTTTTCCCACCCTGAGGCCAACGACCCGCGATCCACTCATTCCAGCCCGTAATCATGACGTAGTCGGGATTCAATTCATAGGCGCGTTCCCATTGCTCGGCAAAATTGTTGCCCATGTCTGTTTCGCTCAGCTCTTCCTGAACGCCGTTGTGGAAACTTCGACCTCGAGCTAACCCAGAACTCATCGGCGTTACGCGCGCATGAGGGGCTCTGCTCAAATTTTGGGCGACTGAAACGTTGATCTGCTCAGGCTTGTCGGGGTTTTCGGACCAACAATAAGGTTGAGGATACGCCGCTTCCCAGTGCCAGGCCTTTTGTGTGTTTACCATCGTAAAAGGCCAGTGGGCTTTTCGCAGTGTCAAGTTGTTCAGAACATTTTCATTTTTGATAACGTCCGGGTCGCCGATAAGGAGAGGTTTGTCTTCCAGTTTAAACAGGAGGTCTTGGTATTCTTTCTTGGAATAGACCTCGTTCCAGAGTTTATCGGCAGTTTGACCCGCGTTCGTGTTTAACATGAACGTGATTTGCGGCGTTTGAGCGCCTTCTTTTCTCATTTGCAACAAGGTTTGGCAAATCGCCTGGACGACTTCCGGATAGGTCACGTTATTTGTCGTGTCAAAGACGAGGAAGTCGACGCCGGCGGTTGTCAGAAGCTGTATATGCCTACGAATCACCCAGGGGTCTGAGCTGGAATAATATCCGTAAAGGGGTTCGGCCCAGAAGAAATATGTTCCGGGTGTTCCCCACAGCTCGTTGTCGCTCTGTTCGACGTTTTTCAAGTCTTCTTCTGGTAGGAGGTTGAAAAGCTTAGAAAGATCGTAAGGACCGTCGTTCCATGGCGCTTTTCTATCCGCTTCTTTGAGCCAAAGAAAGTAGAAGATTCCCACCTTTTTATCGGGTTTGAGTTCGCCGACAAGTTCGGAGGACTGAACGTCTCGACCAAGCGCGTCTTGAGCCCTCCATGGTACGCCCGAAGATTGAGCGTTGGCGTAAGAAGCCCCGAGAAGGCAGCAACACAGGGAGAAAAAAACTTTTTTCAATGTAATAAAAAGCATGCTAGCACTTTTTAGCGTGTTTTCTGAAGATTGCTTTGACTGCTTTGCCCTAGATATTCGCGTCGATTATCTCTTGCAGTTTGGATTGTTTTTGAACGCCAGAGAGACGTAAGATTGGATTTCCGTCTTTGTAAAAGATCAAAGTCGGAACGACGGAAATGTTCAGTTGACTCGCTAAGTTCATATTTTCAAAGACGTTGCACTTCAGGAAGACAACAGAAGCGTTTTCCTTGGCCAGCGTTTCAAGGACAGGCGCCAACATACGGCACGGACCGCAAGTCGGGGACCAAAAATCGATCAGAACCAGACGTTTTTCTTCGAGGACAACCGTATTGAAATTGGATTCGTTTAATTCTTGCAATTCGCTCATTTCTAGAACTCCTGAAGTCTCTGTAATTATGATGAAGAAACCGCCGAGGTACAGGACGACGGCGGTTTCTAAATTTATACGACGAAGATCCTACGTCAATAGGACATAATTATCACTCTTCGTCGTCTTTAACCTCGTGTTTGGCGACGATTTCGGCTTGGATATTGCTCGGAACGACGTCATAACGATTAAATTCGATGGTGTAACTTCCTTGCCCGCCGGTCATACTCGCAAGGGTGCGGCTATAGGTCGTAACCTCGGAGAAGGGGGCTTCGACGACGACCGTTTGGTATCCGCCGCCAGCGTCTTCAACCCCGATGGGACGACCGCGACGGGCGGCGATGACGTCGGAGTTGACGTCGCCAACCTTGTCAACAGGAACGGTGACCATCAAATTGACGATCGGTTCGAGGAGAACAGGCTTCGCCTTGGCGAAGGTTTCCTTGAAGGCTCCCTTAGCCGCCGTGCGGAAGGCTTGTTCGTTCGAGTCTACCGGGTGATATTTGCCGAAGTGGACTTCGATGCAGAGATCTTGAACCTGGTAACCAGCGACGACGCCGCAATCCATACGATCCATGAAACCCTTTTCAATCGCAGGAAGGAAGTTGGCCGGAATAGAACCGCCGACGATGGAGTCGACCCAGAGGAAGTTGTTTTTGGGGAAGTATTTCCATTCCTTCATGGACGGGAAGCGAGACTTGTCGGTCGCGAACTCCTCGGGATCCGTGCCAGCCGGGAACGGATACATGCGGATGTGGACTTCGCCGAATTGTCCGGCGCCGCCGCTTTGCTTCTTGTGACGATAGGAACCTTCCGCCATTTGTTGAATGGTTTCGCGATACGGAATTTTCTGTTCCTTGGTGTCCAATTCTACCTTATCGCGCCTCTTCAAACGTTCCTGAAGGACTTGGAGATGAAGGTCGCTCATGCCCGTGATAACGAGTTGCTTCGTCTGGTCGTTTCTCTCCATCTTGAAGGTGGGGTCTTCTTCAGCGAGCTTGGAAAGAGCGACCGAGACCTTGGCTTCGTCGCCGCGATTCTTGGGGAACGCCGCCAAACCAACCATTGGGGTGGGGAACTGGAAGGCGGGCATCGTGACGTCGCCGAGAGTCGTGCAGGTCTTGAGTTCGTCGGTTTTGGTAACGGCGACGATCATTCCGGGGGTCGCTTCGTCGACGGGCGTGAGTTCATTCGCCTGGACTTCGAAGAGCTGGGCGACCTTGAATCCCTTACGAGAGCCGATAAGAGGAGCGGTCATGCCGTTCTTGAGAGTACCGGAGAAGACGCGAATGTAGTTGATCTTCTGAACGAAGGGGTCGACGCGTGTCTTGAAGACTTGGGCGACGAGGGGGGCGTTTTCATCGGCGACAATCTCGACTTCCTCGCCTTGGACGTTGGTCGCGTGTCTGACGATCGCATTGGAAGGAAGGGCGTATTTCGCAAGAGAATCAAGCAGTTCTTTGACCCCGACGCCGGTTTTGGCGGAGATGCAGAAGACGGGGATAAGCGTTTCTTCTTTGACGCCCTTGACGATCAACTTCTGAAGGTCTTCTTCGGAGGGAAGTTCGCCTTCGAAGTAGCGTTCCATGGCGTCGTCGTCGACAGAAACGATCGTTTCGATGAGAGACTCGTGAAGTTCCTGAGGATCGAGAAGAGCTCCGTCGGTTTCCGTGGGATTAAGAACGTCGACGACGCCCTTGAAGTTGGCGCCTGTTCCGACCGGCACATTGAAGAGGACGGCTTCCTGTCCGAAGACACTGGTGATCGAGTCCATCAGTTCATCGAACTTGATGTTGTCGTTATCGAGTTTGGAGATGATCACGACGCGGCCAAGACCCGCCTTTTTCGCTTCGGCAAAAACGCGACGCGTGTTAACCTGAATACCCGCCCCCGCGTTGACGACAATTGCGGCAGTGTCAGCCGCCCCCATGGCTCCGATCGCTCCGCCAATAAAATCGGGATAGCCTGGAGAGTCGAAGACGTGGAACCTCCGATCGTTCCAATCGAAATTAATGCAAGAAGTCTCGATAGTGTACTTGTGGGATTTTTCTTCTTCGTCGAAGTCGCAAATACTCGTTCCGTCGTCAACGCTTGCTGGACGCTTGACTTTTCCGGAAACGTTGAGAAGGGCGTCAGCTAATGTCGTCTTGCCAGTTCCACCATGACCGCACAAAACAATATTTCGAATATTTTCAGGGCTATACTTCGACATAAAAAAATCCTTGTTTTAAAGACGATAAAGAGTCTAACTCGTTTACTAAAAACGATACGACGCCGACAGTCTTCATTCCAGAGGAAGAGCGTTTTATTGTTATGGATAACAAAAGAACGAGTTCCATTCTAACTAGTGAAACCGTCTAAAAGTCTCATTAGACTGAAGACGCCAGACGATTATACGCGACCGGAAATGTAAATGCAAGCGTAAGAAGAAAAATTTTTAGCAGTTTTATGAGGTTTTTCTTTATTGTGGTGAAAGTTCTTTGAAGCGCTCTTACCGTGAACTTTGCTTTGACTTGCCGCCTATCGTTCTTTTGATATATTGGTCTAAAGTTGAAATGCGATACGACGCCTGTTTGCGACGTCTTTACTCGGCACGTGATTTACTCACATAGAAAGCGATTTGTAGATGAAATTTCAGAGAGTTACCCTAGATAATGGATTAGAGGTGATGGCGGAGCATAACGACGCCGCTCTTTCCACGTCTCTCGGCTTTTTTGTCAAAACGGGTTCTCGCGACGAGAACGACGATATTGCAGGAATGAGCCATTTTCTCGAGCATATGGCGTTCAAAGGCACCGCGCGCCGTAGCGCCGCCGACGTTAATCGCGAACTTGACGAATTGGGAGGCGTGTTCAACGCTTGCACAGGAGAAGAGGCGACTGTTTTTTACGCGAAAGTCCTTCCGGAACTTCAGGAACATTGCGTCGATCTTCTGAGCGATATTATGAGGCCTTCTTTATTTCCTGAAGAATTTGAAGTAGAGAAAAAGGTCGTTCTCGAAGAAATCAGAATGTACGACGATCAACCTCCTTACGGGCTCGACGAAAGATTTCGCGAGGTCTTTTGGAGGGGGCACCCTTTGTCGCGTAGCATTTTGGGAACGTTAGATTCCGTGGGCGCGTTAACCCATGAAATCATGCGCGAATACTTAGAAAGGCGTTATCTTCCGAATAACATTGTCTTTGTTGCGACGGGGCTTTGCGATTTTGACAAATTGACGAAATGGGTTTCGAACGCTTGTGGAAAATGGAAGTCGGACATTTGCGAACGAGAAGAACGTCCAATGAAAGGTTTGCGCGATAAGCTCGTTCTCCAACGTCAACAAACGGCGATGGAATATGTCATGCAATTGGTTGACGCTCCTTCCATGAGGGACGAAGATCGCTTTACCGCGGCGGCTCTCTCCGTGATTTTGGGGGATGATGTGGGTAGCCGTTTTTTCTGGAAACTTGTCGATTCCGGACGCGCCGATTCCGCAACCATCTATCACAACGCGTATTCTGATCTTGGATGTTTTATGACGATGCTGACTTGTCCGCCGGAGTCCGTTCAAGAAAACCTTGAAATCATAAATGAAGTTCTGGCGGAAGCGGAAAGGGACGGCGTTACGGAAGACGAACTGACGCGAGCAAGAAACAAGCTCTTGACGAGCGTCGCTCTCAGTTCTGAGCGGACGGGATCGCGCCTCTTTTCCATCGGTTCCGAATGGTTGACCACCGCCTCTTATCGTTCAATTGAGGACGATTTGGGCGCGTTGCGTAGAATGACAGTAGACGACGTCAATCTCTTGATGAAAAAATACAGTTTCAGTAATCCAGCGACCCTTGCGGTCGGGGAGCTAGATTCCATCGATTGACGTTCAGACACGCTGAGCGCAGGAAACGCGCTCAAAATAAGATAAGGGGGAATTAGATCCCCCTTTTTTCTACGGCGATCGAGTGACAACCAGCTCGATTTTATCTTAATTTCTTCACACGAAGTAGGGGGTTCCGCGTCGATTGCTACTCAAAACGGCGTTGGCGACTACTCTTTGTCGCTCTCAATATCGACTTCTAGATCTTCTTCATCCGCATCGGCGTCATCCGCATCGGCGTCATCAGGGACGGCGTATTTGGCGGAGAGCGTGGAGATTTTGTTCGTCAAGTCTTGGATAAGCGGTTTTTTGTCAGACCAGAATTGTTCGTTCATCTTCCAGACGATTGCGTTATCTTCAACCGTCGTAGCGGCGCAAGCGCGCGTTAAATCTTCGAACGTGGAAAGGAGGTCTTGTACTTCTTCCAGGGTTACGCCGCTGGTGTTAAGATCTTCGTCAGAAACGACTTTCTCCGCGACTTGGGAGAACGTGGCAAAAACTTGATCCAAGACGTTGTCAGATAAATCTCGCCATTCCGACGTGGAGTCGTCAGAATTCATGTGGATTTTTTGGACAATTTCTAAATCTTTCAAATTGAAAGAAGTGACCGCGTAGCGGGCTAACCCCTGAAATTTGGCGACAGTTTCTCCGATTCCTTGGAGACAGTCTTTGAGCACGTCTCCGAAGGGATTCTCCGAGGCGTCCAGAAGACCGGAAGTTTGCGCAATAACATTCGTAATATCTTCTTCCGAATAGACGGGAATGCTGACCGTCGCGATAGCCGCGTCGGGATCTACTTCTTCAAAACCTTCCACAAACTCGGCCTTCTCGACGGTATTAGGCTTCTGGAAGTGTTCCTTTACGTAAGCTTTCACTTCGTCTTCATTGTCTTGACCGGCGGGGACAATCATTATGTAGAAGAAATTGTTGCGGACAAAACGATACTTAATCACGGAATTAAGCTGAGTGTTGAACTTGCCCATGATCTCCCGCACATCCTTCAATTGATCCGCCGTGAGATCGGTTGTCGGGATAGCCAAATAAGGATAGGTTACTTCGTCGGGATTTTCCGACTTGTCTACAATCACGTAAATATTTACGACGCCAGAATCTTTTAGAGGTTGAATATACGTATCCAGATACTGAGCAAGCATTAACTTGATCAACGGAACCGCTTGTTTTGTTTCTTTCGCTTGATCCGCGTCGGCGACAAAGAAGTCAATCGCCGCATTAGCGATTTTTTCCGCCTGCGACGACAGAGCGGAAGAGTCAATTTTGTCGAGGTTAATACGGGAGACGGCGACGGTTTCCGGTTGTATGAGAGGGGCAAATTCCTGGGCTCTAACGACGGTCTGGAGCGCGAAAGCCGAAACAATCGCTAGCGCGAAGAGAACGAGTCTTTTCATTGATTAACTCCTGTGGGGTGACGCGTGGGGCCTCCAACTTCTTTAGGCCCCTATCATTCATGCATGCGTTAAGTTCCCTGGTTTCAATGGGAACTTGTTATCGCTTATGTTAGGTTATTATTAATAATTTTATCAGCCGAGTAAAGGGTGTTTTGCGACAAAATATAGACGCGCAGTAAGGCCGAAAAGAAGAATAGGGGTTTATTGGGAATTTAGATCACTTTTTCTATTTTTTTTGTATAATGACGTCGTTCGTCTATTCGTCTCAGCGCAGTATGCGCTGTAAGTGATTTGGAGTTACTCGTCGCTTGATAAGAAGTATGGTAAGAATCGAATGACACAGGAAACGACTTCGCAGAGCGGCGTTTCGTACAAACCGTTGGATGTAGCGTATGACGTTGTCGCCCCTGAGAATATCCTTTTCCGATATGTGATCGCCGGTCCCTTTTTACGCATTTGGGCGTGGTTGTGGGACGTGACGATTATTTCCGCGTGGTTGATATTGTCCACCGTGGGCGCGACGGTCGTTCTTTTGCAAGTTACTCAGCATGTAGAAGGAACGGCGAACGACGTCTTGTTTGCGTTATTTTGGGCCTTTTGTATCGCCAACTTTTTTTTCGCCATATGGTTTTGGAATGCGACATGCGAGGCTCTTTTTTCCGGCAGAACGCTCGGAAAGATGATATGCGGACTGAGAACCGTAACGCTTTCGGGGGGCGCTATTAGCGTAGAGCAGGCTTTTTTACGCAATATTTTGCGCGCGGCGGACTGGGCGTTGGTTCCGTTTATGGTCGTCGTCATGGGAAAAACTGATCGAATGGCGCGTATAGGGGATCTTGTCGCCGGAACAATTGTCGTTAATGAGCGCGTGATGAGGGAAAAAAGACTTTCGGTTTCCTTTAAGGAGGAAAGAGTTTTGGCAATAGCGTCTCATATACCGGATGAGTTTGTCGTAAGCGAAAGTTTGCGTGGCGCTCTTGCCTTTTACTTGGCGCGAAGACTTGAAACAGCTCCCGCGAGACGTTACGAGCTTGCCGCCCCCCTCGCGGGCGCCCTTGCGAGAAAGATGAACTTTCCGTATCAGGTTGATCCCGACGCCTTTCTTTGCGCGCTGTGGCAAAAGACGTTGAGCAACTCTTAATGTTACGATAGATAGCTATTATTTAATAACTTACATAATATCGATGAAAAGCGAAGAAGAATTTCAAAGAGACAGCGAAGGGGAGTCGTCTTCTTTTCGTTTAGGTTTGAATGGCTCTGAGATAAGTTTGGAAGATTGGTTGGCGGTTAGCGATGAAGAACGAAAAGCGGAGGATTCGCGCCAGCATGTTAAATCCGATGAATTGACGTCGCATTTAGACGCGTCGGTTTTTGGAGATCAAACGACGCGCGAAGTGAGCGTCGCCTACGAAAGAGCGATCTTGGTCGGCGTTTATAAGTCTGGCGAAGGGCTGGGGGACGCTCCCCTTGCAGAACTTGCCGGGCTCGCAGAGGCCGCAAGAGTTATTCCAGTCGGCGAATTGATTCAACGACGCGAGACTCCCGACGTAGCGTATTGTTTGGGTCGGGGAAAGCTAGAGGAACTTAAAGAGTTGGTTCAGATGCACGACGCGCAGGTCGTTCTTTTTGATCGCGAGCTTGCGCCAGGTCAAACCCGCAACCTTGAAAAACGTCTCCAAGTTAAAGTTATCGATCGCACGGAACTTATCTTAGACGTTTTTGCCAGTCGCGCGCGCACGCGTGAAGCGCGATTAGCCGTCGAACTTGCGCAACTCGAATATTCGCTGCCGCGTTTGAAACGCATGTGGACGCACCTTGAACGGCAAACCGTAGGCGGCGTAGGATTGCGAGGTTCAGGGGAAAAGCAACTGGAAGTCGACCGACGAATCGCTCAAAAGCGCATCGTCGAATTGAAACGCGAGTTGACCGAGATTCATAGTCGAAAAAAGAGAGAGATTGAAGGACGCGCGCAGTCTCGACGGGTCTGCCTTGTCGGATATACGAACGCAGGCAAGAGCTCGCTTCTTAACGCGATGACCGGCGCCGGAGTGTTAGCCAAGGATATGCTCTTCGCCACTCTCGACACGAGAACTCGACGTTGGGCTCTTCCCGGTTGGGGCCCTGTCCTTTTAAGCGACACCGTCGGTTTTGTTCGAGAGTTGCCGCACCACCTTGTCGCTAGCTTCCGCGCGACCCTTGAAGAAGCGACCACCGCGGATCTTCTTATTCACGTAGCGGATGCGAGCGCTCCAGACGTGATCGACCAAATCCGCGCTGCGCATAAAGTCCTTGAGCGCCTTGATATTCACGAGAAGGATGAGATTTTAGTTTTGAACAAAATCGACGTGATCCCGTCTTCCGCAACGTTGCCGCGTCTCCTTGAGGTCTTTCCAACCGCTATTCCGATCAGTTCAAAAACAGGAGAAGGTTTGGAGCGGATGACCGCGGCGGTAAGTTCCGCTCTTAGCCGCGAGTTCCTTGACGTTTACGTTGAACTACCACTCTCCGACGGACGCACGGCGGCTTCGCTTGCGCGCGACGGGGAAGTGACGTCGCGCGAATATGATCCGAACGGACTTGTTACTTTTCATGTCCGCCTCCCTAAGCGCGCCGTGGAACGTTTGCGGGCCGTGGATGACATCGTCGTCAGAATAGGGGCTTGCGACGCTGAGCCGTATTTTGAGAATAAGTAACGCCTGATATGTTCCTTTGGAACTCCTCTAGGTTTGAAATGCGAATGAGTCATGATGATTGAATATAAGTCGTTTAGGTCTTACGATAACGAAGATATTTTCTACTTTGAACTCGGGAAGGGTCGTCCTCTCGTCTATATCGTCGGTTTTGGCGATACGGTTGAAATGGCTTATCCTTACGCGTTGCGTTGGAGCGAGCGCTTTCACTGCGTCCTATTCGACCATCGGGGATACGGGAAGACTCCCCACACTCCTAAGGGCGGCGTCGAGGAATCCGCGCGCGATTTACACAGCCTGTTGTGCGCGCTGAATCTTCAAGACGTCGTTCTGGTCGGATATTCCATGGGAGGTTCGGTGGCGTTTTCCTACTTCGAGCAGTTTGGCTCTGGACGAATCGGAAAACTGGTTTTGCTTGACACGAATCCAAAGTTGATTAACGATTCTTCTTGGAATCTCGGACTATGGCAAGGTTTGTATACCTCTCAGGATTATGAGCATGATCTGCGTATGATCGACGAGAATCCTCCGCTCTTTCATTTGAGCTTCTTTGTTCGCGCGTCGACGCCTGTTCCGGATGGAACTCCAGTCGTCTTTCCCGACGTCGACGATCTAGACGGGTGGTTCGATCGAGCTCTTAAAATAGCCGGACTTCGGGAACGATTCTTACGTCGGGTGTTTTTTAAAGAGACGTCGGCAGAGCAACGACGACTAGAAAGAATGTATTGGGAGAGCATGACGGGAGGAAATTGGTTACATGTCGTCGATAAGATAGATGCGCCGACGAAGTGTATTTTTGCCGATCCAGGCTCTTTCTATTCGCCTCGCACTGGGGAGTGGCTGGTTAAACGTCTTCCGCAAGGGACGCTTGAGACGTTGTCGGAAGCGACGCACCTGTGCCCTAAGGAAAAATTTGAGGATTTGGTGGGGATCGTCGAACGTTTCGGGATGGAATGACGAGGTTTTAAGTCTTCAAATTTGATTTGTGCTTCCCTTGATAATCGCCTTAGTGGATATACAATGAAAGCCGAGTCGTTTAGGCTCTTCATTGAATACAGATGGGTTCCTGTGGTTATAGAGGAATATTTTTAAAATGACGAAAATCGCAACGATTGAGACCCCTCGCGGAACGATCAAACTTGAATTGTTTGCCGATAAAGCTCCTAAAACAGTCGCTAATTTTGAGAAGCTTGCCAATAGCGGTTTCTATGACGGTCTCATTTTTCATCGCGTTATTAGCGATTTCATGATCCAGGGTGGGGATCCGGATGGAAACGGTACCGGCGGACCTGGATATACCTTCGAAGACGAATTCCATCCCGACCTTCGCCACGACGGTCCCGGTACTTTGTCGATGGCGAACGCCGGTCCTAACACTAATGGCTCTCAGTTCTTCATTACTCACGTCGCGTGCCCTTGGTTAGACGGTCATCATTCCGTTTTCGGCAAGGTTATCGAGGGCCAGGACGTGGTGAACGCCATCAAACGCGGCGATAAGATGACTAATGTCGTGGTAGTTGACGTCGAGTGAGTCTCTCTGGTGTGTTGACATGGGCTTGTACGACTAGGACTTGATTGAGATCGTAAGGTGTCTTCTGCGACGCCTTATTTTCGTATGCGCCCTGTAATTTTGAAGGTGAATCATGGGCGAATTTTTAGACGATAAGCAACCCTCCGATACTATTTCTTTTGAAGACGCTTATCAGCAAATCATTGAGGTTTTGGCGGAGTTGGAATCGGGGCGCGGCAGTCTAGAAGATTCTCTGGCCCTTTACGAAAAAGCGGTGGGGCTTGTTCGTGTGTGTCGCGCAAAATTAGACGACGCCACGAAAAGAATCGAGATTCTTAAAGGGGTTGATTCTTCCGGTTCCCCTCATTTTGAGACGCTTAATGACGATGAATTACGTTCTAAAGAGGACGTTGCGGGACGTCAGGATTCGTCGACGAGCGCGTCTGGCGATCCCATGGGGAATTTTGCGGATTTTTCAGAAATAGACTAGGGATGGTTGATATGGTTTCCTATCGACGCTTTTTTTGAGTGAGAAAGGCGATCGCGTTTTGTTTTCTTTTGATTCCTGTAAAGCAAATATATGACCAGTGATTCTAACTGCCAAGCTGACTTGGCTTCAGATCTGAATTTCTCCGCACGTCATTCGGATATCCCGACTTACTTGTCAGAATTGAAGAAAGAGACGGACTCGCTCCTTGATTCTCGCCTTCATTTTGGCGACGATTGTCCGCAACGATTGGCGAGCGCTATGCGCTATTCCGTTCTCGCGCCGGGCAAAAGATTGCGTCCCACGCTAGCGTTAATTGCGGCGGAGCTTTGCGGGGGAAATCGCGCGGACGCCTATCCCGCGTGCGTGGCGCTCGAGTCCGTTCATTCCTATTCCCTCATTCATGACGATTTGCCGTCAATGGATAACGACGACTTACGAAGGGGAGCGCCGGCTTGCCACCGACGTTTCGACGAAGCGACGGCGATCCTTGCCGGGGACGCTTTACAGGCTTTTGCTTTCGAGGTTTTAACGACCGATATAAAGAATTCGCAGATCGCTTCTAAATGCGTTGGCGTCTTGGCGCAAGCGATCGGCCCTCAGGGGATGGTTGGAGGGCAGGCGGACGATATCGTTTGGGCGTCTACCATTCAAAATGGAACGGGCGCCTACGATTTGATTGGGGAGGCTATCGCCGTTTCGAAGAGCGACGAATTATCAGATTCTTTAGCTAACGTCCCTGCGGATCCTCGAAAGGCTGGATTTGCATCTTTTCTGCATAAAATTCATCGTCGTAAAACGGGAGCTTTGATCGTCGCGTCCTTGAAGCTCGGAGCGCTAGCCGTGGGAGTCGACTCCGAACGCGTTTCCGTTTTAGAAGGATTCGGGGAATACCTTGGACAGGCTTTTCAAATTTCCGACGACCTTCTCGACGAGAGAGGTTCGGAGGCGTCAATGGGAAAACGCGTCCATAAGGACGCCGAGGCTGGAAAGTTGACTTACCCGTCGCTGTACGGCGTCAAAACTTCTATTGTGTTGCTCGAGCGATGCGCAGAGCGTTCTAAGGACGTCTTGTCGCGCGCGTCCGCTCTCTTCGACTCTGATTCGCTAGCTTTTCAGGCTTTGAACTACCTTGTCGACTACGTTGTAGAGAGGAAACAATGAGCTCAGTGTCCTGCGATTCTTCTTGCGACACGCCTTTCCAAAACGACGTGACTTCCTTAGCTACTTCGATTCTTCAATCGATAACCTCTCCGCATGACCTCAAAGAGCTTCCCGTCGAGAAGCTTGAAGATTTGGCTTGGGAAATTCGTTCCGTAATTTGCAATTTATCAGAACAGCGGAGTATTCACCTTGCCTCCAATCTTGGGGTGGTGGAGTTAACGATAGCGCTCCATTACGTCTATGATTTTTCGTGGGATCGACTCGTTTGGGACGTCGGGCATCAATGTTATCCTCATAAATTACTGACAGGACGATTTGATCGTTTTGACTCGTTGCGAACATGGGGGGGACTTTCCGGATACCCCAATCCCCAGGAGAGCGATTACGATCTCTTCATGACGGGACACGCGGGATGTAGCGTTGGAACCGCCCTGGGGCTGTCGTTAGGAGACAAACTTGTCTCGAGTAATGGAAATGAACGGACTCCCGACCAGTGCGAAGAAGCGGAAGAATCGCGCGTCGACCCAACTCTTGCTCTTTCTAGAATTCGCAATTCAGTCGCTGTTGTTGGGGACGGTTCTTTTACGAGCGGTTCGATTTTTGAGGCGATGAACCACGCGGGCGATATTAGACAAAAGTTGTTGGTGGTTTTGAACGACAACAAGATGTCGATTTGCAAAAGAGTCGGCGGATTTGGTCGCTACTTAGATCACTTACGGATGGCGCCCGGATATGTCGGCGCTAAATCTCGAATTCGAACCTTCCTTGAAAAACTTCCGACCGTCCATTCGGGATTGCTTCGTTTCAAAGATGCTCTCAAAGCGGGACTCATTGGCGGTTCTTTTTTTGAAGCCCTGGGGTTCCAATATGTCGGTCCAATCGACGGACACGATCTACGATCCCTCATCTGCTACTTCGAAGCGGTCAAAGCGGTGAACGGCCCCGTGCTCTTACATGTCTTGACCGAAAAAGGACATGGTTTTCGCCCCGCTGAGATTGACCCGTCGCATTTCCATTCTTCCAATCCGACCAAGATGCGCAAACAGCGTTCATCTATGAGGAACGCGGAAGCTAGAAACAGACGTTCTGGGGCTCCGTCTCAAGAATACGAAGCCAATAGAGCCGATGAAAAAGAGGTTGAACGCGAAGAATCTCTCGTCAATCTCGTTGAAAGCGACCGTCCCTTTACTTATTGGGCTCAGACGTCGATCATGAATGCGTTACGCAAGGATCCGCGCGTTTGTGTCGTCGTCGCTGCGATGACCCAGGGAAACATGTTGGAAGAGGCGCGAAAAGAATTTCCCGACCGCTTTTTCGACGTTGGAATCAGCGAGGCGCACGCGGTTAATCTTGCCGCAGGACTCGCCAAGTCTGGAATGCATCCGATCGTCGATATTTACAGTTGCTTCCTGCAACGCGCATACGATCACCTGTTTCAAGAAGCGTCTCTGCAATCCTTGCCGATTGTTTTTTCTCTGGATCGCGCTGGATTTGTTGGATCCGACGGACCGACGCATCACGGGGTTTTCGATCTGAGTTACTTGCGTCCTTTCCCGAACATGACGGTTCTCGCCCCCGGAGATTCTATCGACATGGGACTCGCTTTCGATTATGCTATATCGCAAAAGACGCCCGTCGCTATTCGCTATCCTAAGACAAAAGCGGGTAGGCTTGAAAGGAAGATTGTACCCTTTGAAACGGGAAAATCGGAGGTCATTCGTCCTGGAAAAGACGGTGTGCTCTTGGGATGCGGCGGGGGAGTGTTGGAGAAATTGCTCGAAGTTGCCGACATTCTCTTCCACGGTAAGAACGAGTCTGATTTGCCTCCTCTGGACGTTTGCGTCCTCAACGCACGTTTCATCAAGCCTCTGTATCCCGACGTGGAGCTCGAATTTTTACAGGCGTCTAAGCCGATTGTTTCCGTCGAAGAGAACGTCTTGGTTGGCGGGTTTGGAAGCGCCCTTTTGGAAATAGCGAATGAACGAGGTTGCAACACGAGGACGTTGGTTCGCCTTGGAGCGCCCGATTATTACGTTCCTCACGGCTCTCGAGACGAAGAGCTCGAAGCTGTCGGCATGGATTTGAAGGGAATACTCGACGCCTTTTCACGCGCGTATTCGCGTTCCATCCAGTAACGCCGTTCGAGGCTCTTCGTCGTCGTAATTCCTTGGCGATCTCGTCCTCATTTAGGTTCCGTCGAAAGAAGAGCCGACCATTTTTTCTCCTCTTCTTCCGTAAGGTCGAGCGCTCCAAAGCGATATTGATAGTATCGCTCTACGAATTTCTTGATAAGACCGTTCGACGGACGTTGCGTGTCGAGACGGGCGGCTCTTTCTTCGGTCAATAGCGCGGGGACTGACGCCGCGTCTGAAGAGAGAAGGGGCAAGGAGCTGTTGTGACCCTCAAGTTCAATACAACGGACGACGAATTCCTTTGGCGTCTCGTTAGAATGGCGCGTTATACCTAGTCTTTGTCTATAGTCGCGCTCGATTTTTCGATATAATTCGTCTGCGAGTTTGTTATGTCGATTTGATATGCGTGTTTTTAGGGCGCTTTTACTTCTTTTTAATTCTTTTTGCAAACGTCTGATTGCTTTATAGATTAGCGCCGCCGCTCCGACAAGAATAAGGGTTAAATAGAGTGCTTTAAACGCTAACGCCGAAGTCCAGCGTCCGGCGAATATTTGTTTTAGCGTTTGCGCATAGCTATCGAACAAAACAGTTGTAAAGCTCAACGAAGTCTTTAAATTCTTGACGCGATAAAAAACGCTCTTGGCGAGTTGTAGAAGAGGCGTATAGACCTTTGCCATTTGCTGGGAAGCGTTGAAGTTGAGAACAAAGTCACGCGTGAAATTTTTAAAAAATTGCGACACGGAGTAATAGGTAAGCGCCGTAGCGTCTGGCTGATCCTCATCGCGCAGAGAAGGCGGCGTCGCGTCTAATCGAAGCCAAGCGCCATCTTTGACCCACTCGGAGTTGTAAGGCGTTAGACAATTTTCACCCTTTGAGTTGAAGGCGGAACCGGGGAAGAGAGACGCCGCAGAATCTGAAGGTTTGGGCAACTTATCCGTCGGAATATAGGCTTCGACCCATGAATGCGCGTCAGATTGGCGCACTACGGTTGGTTTCCCATTCGGATCAGGTTCGCAAGCAAAACCAACGACCACGCGCGCTGGAACGCCTATTGCGCGTAACATCAGGGTTAGAGCGCCGGCGAAATACTCGCAATGCCCTTCTCGATGAAGAGAGACAAAATCCTCTAGCGGATCCAAATTGGGATCGCGAACTACTCCGGAACGATTATATTTGAACGCTCCAGTGTCTCTGATTCGACTTTCGATGAATTGCGCTCTCCCCACGTAGTCGTCTTTAGGAAGTCCTGATTCTTCATCCCACTTTTGGGCGAGTTTTACGAGTTCTGGAAAACGCTTCGCGTCAATCTCCAAGTATTGATGTATGTAAGGCCAAACGTTTTCCAAATTGGGAGTGAGCGGGGTCTCGCGTTGATTTTGTACCGCCGTTGAAATGAACCAGAATTTTCCGCCGGTAGGAGACGTTTCAGAAGGCTCGCGCGCGTAAATCGAGAACGTTGACGTCAGAATCATCGACGGCTCGTTTTTGGCCGTATAAAAATAGGCGGGAGTGAAGGTGAGGAAAACGTCCAACGGGCACAATTCGACGTCGTATGCAACGACGCTGTTTCGCGCGTCATATTTCAACGGTTCAACGTCGATCAGCCCTTGAGAAATCAACTTGGCAAGGACTGAAACGTCGTCGAATTCCTTGAAATTGCCAAATTGACGCTGTTCTGAGATAAAGCGTAACGGTTCTCCCAAGTATGGAGCTCGAAACATTTCTCTAGAGGCCGAATCGAGGTTTCTTTGACGGTAAAAATTCCCATTTGCCGTAAAAAAACCGCCTGTTCTTCTTTCATTTCTTTCAAATGGCGAGACGAAAGGGGAACGGAGGGGCACCGGAGGTTGATTCTTAGGAAGGACGTTTGAACCTGCGTTCTCGTTTAGGGAATAGAGGTAGGAGAGAGCGTCTTTGGCGTTGGCCGGGCATGTTTGGGAAACGAGACTCTCTAGTTCGGAGAAGTTGGCGGCCTTATAGGACGAAGTCAGTTCTTTCCAGGATTTAAAAGCGTAATTGGCGAGAGTTACGCCCCGGAAATAAACAAGGTCGTTGGGCGTCAACGGATAGGGATTGTCGGGATTCAAACAATCTAAAAAGCGGACTGTCATTACGCTGTCGTGAGAATCGAGGGCCGGTCCTAGATCTCCTAATTCGATCGAACTTTTGAACCCTGTATGCGTAAGTCGGCGGCTCCCGCCTTTTCCTCCCCAGCTGATATTATCAAAGGATAAAGAGCCGATTCCAAATTCTTGCAATCGCGGAAACAGGCAAAAGAAGCAGAACGCAAAAAGGAACGCGTAGGTCGTTCCAAGGGCGAAACGGCGGAAATAACTCGAATCAAAATGGAGTTTTTGCTTGTTGGGCGTCTGATAAAAGAAGCTTGAAGGAGCCTGTTTGTTTGAAGAGCTTGAAAAGGAAGGGGGCAGGGAAGAATTAGAGCTCTTACTCTGGATTTGTTTGGGGGGAGCGTTATCAAGCCTCCTTTTTGTCGTAAAGCTTGGAACTAAAACAATGCTATTGGAGTAATATTCCTTCTCTGCCCACAAGTATAGGAGAGATAGACTGAGGAACGTGAGCGCCATGAATATCGGGAGCGAAACAACAAAGACAGGCAAGCGTTGGAAGACGCATCCGACAGCCGCTTCAGTAAGCGAAATGAAGAGGATTTGGTAGCATTTTCTTGCAGTTTTTTCTTGAAAGAAGAGAATCGCCTGGATGGACGCCAGGATATTCGCGATAGTAAAAGCCATGAAGTCCTGTCGCGATTTAATAAGCGTTCCCATTTGAAGGGCCACGGCCAACAGAACCAGGAAATTACAAAGTCCTTTAGAAATGGAAAATTTCTTTTTGTAATCGACAAAGACGACGGCGAAAAGAATCGCAACGAAAGATCCCAGGGCAATCAGCGACGTGTTTCCGGTCGCCCTATCGTCGCAGAGTTGGAGCATGAAGGTTGCTAGAATCGAAGACGCCGCAAGCACAATTGAAATGACGAGATTCATTTAGGCCTCCACTCATTCCTGGTAAAAGAAACTCCACTACGCTTTTTTAAACGAAGTGGAGTAATGAATGTGTCGCTAAAAATTTCAAAATTAGGAGAAAAGGGCCTCGACGTAGGCGTCTGGATCAAATGGCGCCAGATCGTTTTCCGTTTCTCCAAGACCGATATATCTCACCGGCAAACCCACTTGTTGGCGAATCGCAACGGCTACGCCGCCTTTGGCGGTTCCGTCAAGTTTGGTTAGAATGACTCCCGAACAATCTACCGCTTCTGTAAACTTTTGGGCCTGATTCAAGCCGTTTTGTCCCGTCGTTGCGTCGATCACAAGGAAGGTTTCATGCGGTGCGTCTGGAATCAGTTTGCCTACGACCTTTTTGATTTTGATCAACTCGTTCATCAAGTTTTTCTGCGTATGCAAGCGTCCGGCGCAATCGATGAGGCATAGATCCGCGTTCGTTTCAATAGCTCTTGAGACGGCTTTGTGAGCCACGCTGGCCGGATCGCTATGCGGGGCCCCGGCGACGCACTCGACGCCAAGACGGTTGGACCAGATTTGCAACTGTTCGACCGCAGCCGCTCTAAAAGTATCCCCCGCGCCTAAGACCACCATATTTCCTAAAGAAACAACGGACTTGGCGAGTTTGGCGATGCTTGTCGTCTTGCCCGCTCCATTGACCCCGACGAAGAGGATTACTGTCGGTCCAGAATGAGCGAAGCGAATCGCGGGGCCTTCCTGGGCCATCAACGCTTTGAGATTCGATTTTACCACGTTCAGAACCTCGTCCTTAGCGACGACTCGACCTCTGAACTTGTCTCGGGTCTCATTAACTGCGCTTTGAGCGGCTTGAACGCCCATATCCGTACGAACCAACAATTCGAAAAGTTCGTTCAAGAACTCGGCGTCAACCAAACGTCCTTCCGTTTTAAAGAGGTCGCGGACGTCCGTCTGAAGGAGTTGAACCGTACGATTTAAACCTTGCTTAACTTTGTCAAGAAAACTCATGCCAACTTTCTCTGAAGGGGATAAGACCTCCCTTGCTCAATGGGTTCGGGAAGTTCAATTAGTTCAATTCTGAAGAACTGTCCTAATTGATGTGGTCGAGGACTCCATTTAGAAAAGCGCGCGACCCCGTGTCTCCGAAACGATAGCCTAACTCCATTGCCTGTGAAATGACAACGGGCTTAGGCGTTTTTACGAAGAGCATTTCATAAGTCGCAAGCCTTAGAATGCATCGATCGATCGGATCGGTGTTTGCAACGGTTCTTTTCGTGTTAAACGCCGCATTAATCTTCTCGTCGACCTCTTCTTTTCTATTTAAGACGCCGTCAAACAGAAGCCTAGCAAAATCAATCGCCGCCTTGTAATCAGAGGGAGAAAGTTTTGCGAGTTGTTCGTCGTCGAAATCCTCATTTTCCCAAATGTGAACCTGAGCGGCAGGATTTAATTCCAACTGGAAGAGGGCTTGGAGCGCGTAAGCGCGTCCAAGCTCGCGCGACTTAAATACACCGGAATTGTTCTCTTTACTCATTGAATTCTTGATCGATATGATTAAAGGAGAGGAATATTGGATGAATTTACTTCCGCTTTAAGAGGATTCAAAAAGCGCGTCACTTATTTCGATTTGGTTTTTTGAAGCCGCCTTTTTTAAAGCCTCTATCGCCGCCGCCCAAATGGGCGCCCCCTTTGCCGTTCTTATCAAATTTCTTTGATCTGTTAGGGCCGCCTTCTTGGTAGCGCTTCTGGGGAGACTGAGCGCTTTCAGCGCGCCCTTCGCCGTGATGACGATAGCCCTCGCCGCCGTGAACGAACCAGCTTTGGTCTTCGTCGTCATCGTCGTCAATGTCGATCAACTCTTCAGGGCGAACGTCGACTTCCTCGAAATCCCCGCGAAGGTAACGGCTGGAATTTTTACCTAAGGACTTGAACTCCATTTCTTCTTCGTCATCTTCTTCTTTAATTTCAGGAAGTTTGCTCAGAAGATCTAACATTTCCAGCGCCACTTCAGCGGCTTCGGCGCCTTTGTTGCCGGGTTGTTCTCTCAAGGTCTTGTCCTTGACAATTTCAGCTTTTCCTGAACGCGCTAAGGCTTGTTCGACAGTGTCGCAAGTCAAGAGTCCAAAGACGACTGGAAGGCAATATTTTGTTCCGATTTGAGCGATCTGCTGGCTGACGGCGGAGTTGATGTATTCGTTATGCGGCGTTTCGCCCTTAATAACGCATCCCAAGCAGATAATCGCCGCGACGTCCTCGTCCCACGCAAGACGTTCCGCAATGGTAGGAATTTCAAACGCTCCAGGAGTTCGAACGACCATGATCTGATCTTCCGCGACTAGATGTTCGCGCAATTTGGCAAGCGCGCCCTCAAGGAGCCCTTCCGTAACGGTCTTATTGAAGCGCGAGACAACGATCGCAATTTTTCCAACGTCGCCTGGCGCGCAGACGTATCCTTCATATTC
>CAVGEG010000045.1:0-24096 GCA_963628165.1 Paratractidigestivibacter sp.
ATGCAGCGCTCCATGCGCGGCCTCTTCCCCCTCGCGACCCTTATAGTTCGCGGCGGATACATCGGCGACGTGAAGAAGGTCGTCTGCGACATCGGCGGAGACCGAACCTCCGGCGACACGGATATCCCCAAAATGGATCCTCCGGAGGGATTCGACTGGAACACATACCTCGGGCAGGCCCCGTACACCGACTTCCTAGGCGACGGCGACTTCCTCCAGAATTGGCGCGAAAAGGGAAAATTCAGCGACACGTTCTTCAACTGGCGTTTCGGGCGTTCGCGATGCCATAACGAATTCCGATGGTGGTATGAAACCGCTGGCGGAAAATTCACCGACTGGGGCGCTCACCACATCGACTGCGCGCTCTGGGCGTTCGGTCTCGACAAAAAAGGCGTCGGTCCCGTGAGCGTCGACGGGACGAACGCGCAGCATCCCGTCCCCTTCAAAGACGGCTATCCGACCGTTCATAACCGATACAACACAAGCCATAGGTTCGATATTGCCTTCCAACTTTCGAACGGCACGGAGATGCGCGTCGTGAGCTCCTCTCCTGACGGATTGGGAATCTTGTTCGAAGGAACGAAGGGGCGCTTCTACGTCAACCGCGAAAGAATCACGGGCAAGATCATCGAGCAGGGCGTCGCGGACGCGTTCAAGGAGGAAGATTACGTCGCTCTATACAACGGCAAGCCGTGGGAAGGGCACAAACACAACTTCATCCGTTGCATCCGCGAAGGGGGCAAGCCCGTCTCCGATATTTGGTCGCACGTCCAAGCGATGCACGCCTGCCACCTCTGCTCCATCTCCGCGCGTCTTAATCGCAAGATCGAGTGGAATCCCGTGAAGGAAACGATCGTCGGCGACGAACAGGCCGCTTCCTTCATGGCGCGTAAACAACGCGAAGGGTTTGAGATCCCCGAGGTTTAAAGAATTCACCCCAACGCGCTTCCTTCTACGAGGAAGTCGCGTCGGGGCGTCGTCTGTTTTGTTATTTAAATCTTTTTACGGTATTTTAGGGAGAAAAAAATGTTGAATCTTGATCGTCGTTCGTTCCTGAAGACCTCCGCGACCCTCGCGGCGGCTACGACCTGCGTTTCCTCCGCCGCCCCCATGAAAAAAATCTGGGGCCAGGCTCCGTCGGATCGCCTCCGCATGGCCTGCATCGGCGTCGGCGGACGAGGGTTGTCCAACGCCTATGAATTCAACCGACTTTGCGATATCGTCGCCATGTGCGACCTCGACGTCGACTTCGCTCTCGACAGAGCCTTAAACTCCAATCTCGGCAAAAAAGACGCCAACGGCAACACGATCAAGCCCGACGCCTACACCGACTACCGAAAAGTCCTCGAACGCGACGATATCGACGTCGTCTCCATCGGAACACCCGATCACTGGCACGTCAAGATCGCCGTCGAAGCGATGATGGCCGGAAAGCACGTCTTCTGCGAGAAGCCCGTCACCCTCACGATCGAAGAAAACATGATTATCCGCAAGGCGGTCGAGAAGTACGGCAAAGTCTTCCAGGCGGGTACGATGCAGCGCTCCATGCGCGGCCTCTTCCCCCTCGCGACCCTCATCGTTCGCGCGGGTCACATCGGCGACGTAAAGAAAGTCACCTGCGATATCGGCGGCAACCACACCTCCGGCGACACGGACATTCCCGTCATGGATCCCCCCGCCAACATGGACTGGAACGAATACCTCGGCCAGGCGCCCTACACCGAATTTCTAGGCGACGGCGACTTCCTCAACGACTACAAGAACAAGCGCGGATTCAGCTATCCCGGTTACGGCTATCGTTACGGTCGTTCGCGTTGCCATGAAGAATTCCGATGGTGGTACGAATACTCTGGAGGAAAATTCACCGACTGGGGCGCTCACCACATCGACTGCGCCTTCTGGGCTCTCGGACTCGACAAAAAGGGAATCGGTCCTCTCACCGTCGACGGCACGAACGCCAAACACCCCGTTCCCTTCAAAGACGGCTATCCGACCGTCCACAACCGTTACAACACGAGCCATCAGTTCGATATCGAACTCCAGCTCTCCAACGGAACGGAAATGCACGTCGTCCACGAATCTCGCGACGGAAACGGCATTCTCTTCGAAGGTACGAAGGGACGACTCTACGTCAACCGCGGTCGTATCGCCGGTAAAGTCATTGAAGAGGGCGTCGCCAACTCCTTCAATGAAGCCGATTACGAAGCCCTTTACAACGGCAAGCCGTGGGAAGGGCACAAGCAGAACTTCATCCGCTGCATCAAAGAAGGCGGTATGCCCGTCTCCGACGTTTGGTCGCACGTACAGGCGATGCACGCCTGCCACCTCTGCTCCATCTCCGCGCGTCTTAATCGCAAGATCGAGTGGAATCCCGTGAAGGAAACGATCGTCGGCGACGAACAGGCCGCTTCCTTCATGGCGCGTAAACGCCGCGAAGGATTCGACATTCCTCAAGTCTGATAGGATTTCCTAAAAGATTAGCGCGCGGCTCCTCTCAAGGGGCCGCGTTTTTTATTGGAAGCGCGATGAAAACGAAGCCCCGAAAAAACACGTCGCAATAAACTTTCGCAAATAAACCCCTTTCGCATTCTCTCTACCCGGTATTTTCAAAAAAGACGTTAAACTTTATAATAACTCTTAGGAGGGGCGCATATTCAAACGCCCTTGTCTCTTTACATTGTTTCAGGTTCGATTCTTTCAAGGAACAGAAGATTATGAATCCGCAAGATTACGTTAATGATAATTCCGGCGCCCCTCACGTTGAGCCGCGTCCCATATACCGTCCGGCTCCGTGTCCATCCCGACCGACTCCCTTCTGGCAAGTCATGCTCAAAGATCTCCTTCTTACAGTCGTCGGAGTCGGACTTCTTGGCGGAATATTACTTCTTCTTCCCGTTGCTCTTATTATTGCGCTAGCGTGCGGGCTAGGCGGTATCGACCAAATAGAAACGAGCTCAACTTCGGGAAAGCTTAACGCCGATATTGCCGCTACTGTCATCGACGGAAACGAAGACGCGAAAGCGAAAGTCGCCGTGATTCCCTTCGACGGCGTCGTGAAATCGGATACGGCGGACGCGTCCGCTTTCTGGACCGTCGCGCTCGAAGCAGCGCAAGATGACGTATCGGTCAAGGCGATCGTGTTGCGCGTCAACTCCCCTGGCGGTACCGTCGCGGGGAGCGCCTTCTACCATCGAATGCTTCAACAGCTTAAGGAGGAGCGCGATATTCCGATCATCGTGAGCATGGGCGATTTGGCCGCGAGCGGTGGGTATTACATCTCCGCGGCGTCGGACGAAATCTTCGCCGAGCCTGCGACGTGGACCGGATCGATCGGCGTCATCTGCCCCTTGGTGAACGCCACGGAGCTCTGTCGAAAGATCGGCGTGCGCTCCAACGCCGTCACAAGCGGCGCCATGAAGGGGATGGGAAGCGCCATGAAAGAGCCGACGGAAGAGGAGATGGAGACGTGGCAGGCGCTCGTCGACGAAGCCTATGAAGGTTTCCTCGACGTCGTCGTCGAAGGTCGCGCATGGTATCGCGCCGACGACGTAGAAGACCCCGCGCAGAAAGAACAGGCGATCGCCGAACGTCGCGAAGAGCTCCGAAAAGTCGCCGACGGTCGTATTTACACCGCCAAACAAGCGCTCGAAGCCAAGCTCGTCGACAAGATCGGATACCTTGACGAAGCGATCGACTCCGCGCTCGAAAAAGCCGGTCTCGACAAAGACTCCGCCCAGGTCGTCCTTTACGGCGAGAAAAAAACCTTCCTCCAGACCCTCGGACTCGGCGTCTCCGCGCAGGAGAAGCCTCTCGAAAAGGCCGCGAAGGCCGCCGCTCAACTCGCCGCGCCTAAGGCTTATTACATCTGCCCCAACGCGTTGCCGATGTGATCGGTCGTCTTGAGAAAAATGTTTCGTCTTTTGCGAAAATTTCCCCTTGACGATACCGTAATAACGATTGTATCAATCGGCAACCGAGCAAAAGGCAAAAAGAAGACGCTAGAAATTTGACAAGGAACCGACTTCAAGTAAAATGGTTGAGGTCGGTTTCAATTATTGATAAACAAATATGTGACAACGACTTACAATCCGTTAAATGCAAACTAAACAACAAAATTCCCCTCAGAATTAAAATCGGAACGCTCCTTTTTATCAGAAAAACTAGCGTCCTCGGCAAATCCCTCCCCCTAGGATCAATTTCGCATGCTTCAATCGCGTAACGCTCAGATAGAATCTATGCTGAAGCAAGCTTTGCGCGCGCGTATTGGCGATCAGCGTTACGACGCGTGGTTCGGCCCCAACGCCCGCTTCGAGCTCCGCGACGACGCCCTTGTCGTCACCGCCGCGAATGAAGTCTTTGCGGATTGGCTAAGGGTGACGTATTCGCGCATCGTCGAAGAGCTCCTCGCCTCCGTTTGCGGCGTCGCAAAACCGGTTCTCTTCCAATACGAACAGAACGTCCCCCCCGCTACGCAAACGTGCCTCGTCTATCAGGAGCGTCCTCAGGGAGCGCCCTATCCTCCGCAACAGAATCAACAGTCTTTCTTCCAGCCTCAGCAGGGCTCCGCGCAATATCAGCCCGCGCAGTCACAACCCGCGGCGTATCCCCTCAACTATCGGCGCCCTGAAGAACCGATCGTGCCCCCCTCCGGCTATTATTCCACCCCAGCGCAGGCGGAGCCTCTTCCCGCAAAGCCTAAGAAACGCCGCGGAAGACCGCGAAAAAATCCGGAACCCAACGTCGCGACGCCCCTTCCCGCGCAGAATTTCCCTCTCCAACAGCCGCAATCCTTCGAAGGAAATTACGCCGCGAGCGTCCTTGCCCCTGCGATGAACGCGCCCATGGCAAACGGCGCCGCTCCCCATCCCCCCCAGGCGGCGCAAAACGCTCCTTACATCCCCGGCGATCCATACACGCAATATGCTCCCAACGTGCCCAGACGTCGCGGACGACCTCGTAAAAACCCCGAAGTCGCCACCGCGCAGCACGCGTCCTTTCAGCCCCAGCCAGCGACGAACCAACCGCTCCCCGCGCCAACCTCCTTTACCGACGCATACAGCCGTTCGCTCCTCGCCGCGGCAAACCCGCCCGTCAACGGCGAAGAGCTTTCCGAAGCGGAACTCGCGCTCGGTTCCGTCGGAGATTTCGGCGAATCCCCGCGCGCTCAGCAACCCCTTGACGCCCCGAAAGCGCCCGGCAAAAGAGGCCGTCCAAAGGGTTCCGTGAAACGGCTAGCGCAACCGGATCTCTTCTCCGAATCCGTCGTTTCGCGCGACGCGAAGGGGTACAACTTCGTTCAGGCGCCGCGAGAGACAGGGCCCCGAATTAAAACGGCGGGAGACGTGCAAGGACGGCGCTTCGCGACCCTCTCGACCTTCGTCGTCGGACCGTCGAACAGCACGGCGCACAAGATCGTCGAGATCATCGCCGAGCAGCCGAATTTCATGAGCCCTCTCTACGTCAGCGGCCCCACGAGCGTGGGGAAAACGCATCTCTTGGAGGGGCTTTGCGACGCGTATTCGAGAAATCCCGTCTTTGTGACAAAACCGCCTCTTTATATGACCGCGGAGCAGTTCACGACCGCGTTTATCCAGAGTCTTCACGGGGGGGCGCCCTTCCGGGATAGATTCAGGTATATTTCGTTGTTTGCGTTGGACGACCTTCATTTTCTGGAGGGGAAGAAGTCGACGCAGACGGAGCTGGTGTACGTTCTCGACTTCCTCAAGCGCAACAACGTGCAAGTCGTCTTGATGGGGAATCGTCCTCTAGTCGAATTGCCGGATCTTCGCGAAGAGCTTGTGACGCGCGTACAGTCGGGGCTTTACGCGGAGATTGGCCCGCCGGAAAGGGAGACCCTTGCCGCAATCCTTCGCCAGATGGCGATCGAGCGCAAGTTGATTATTCCCGACGAAGTTTGCCGATACGTCGTGTCGCGTTTCGCGACGCACGCACGCGAAATCTCCGGCGCTCTCAACCGTTTGTACGCGATGCACCTCGCGACGGGGGAGCCGATCACGCTCGACTTCGCGCAGAACGCGCTTGCGGATCTGGCGACCGTCACGTATCGCAACATTCGCCTCAACGACGTGGAGCGCGCCGTTCAAGAGGTCTTCGAGTTGGAGCCCAACTCGCTAAAGTCCCCGTCGCGCGCGAAGAAATACGCCGATCCGCGCGCCATCGCGATGTGGTTGGCGCGTAAACATACCCGCGCCGCGCTCGCCGAGATCGGCGACTACTTTGGCGGACGACGCCACACCGCGGTTCTTGCCGCGCAGAGAAAAGTCGACGGATGGCTCAAGGATCATGAAAGCGTCGCGGGGGGTAACGCCTCGTACATCTCCGTCTCCGACGCGGTGAAGACGCTGGAGCGAACGTTGGCCCAACCGAAAGGATGACGCGAAACGCGACGGTCGAAAAATTGTGGCGTCAAGTAGGAATTAATAAGCGCCCTGAAAACAGCGGCGCTTATTTATTGACCGAGCGATATTTTCGGAGACTTACGAAAAGCCGGAACGCGAGAGAGAAGAAAAGACGGCGCAAGTAATCGACGACGCAAAGGAATGCAAAACGACGCGCGGCGCCGGGTAATACCAAACGTCGATAGGGGCGAAAATAGACAAAAAAGGACGCCCTTGCGATACGCGTCCTTGAGCTTACCGTCGACACCGAACCTTGAAACGTTGAACGACAGTTAAAGAAAAAAAGCGCCCTGAAAAATTGCGGCGCTTCTTGATGAATACGGATTTCAAATCTTGGATCGTCTAGTTTGTTCCGTCAGGCGACAACCGACAGGATTACTCCGTGCAATTATCCGCCTTCTTCTCATCGAAGTCTTCTCGCTCTCTTATAAATCGACCTCGACGTGTAAAAGAACGCGCCAGGTCTAGATGAAAAGTTTGGAACTCGATAGAACGTCATTATTTCATGACGGCGTATTAACTACCTGTTCGGCGGAGACGGTTTTAGCCGAATCAATATGTTTTTGCATTGCGCCTGTAAAAATCTTCTGTTCCTCCGGTTTTAACCGCACGGGCTTCGATACCGTGTGGTCATTGGCGGAGACAACCTTGCTATTCTGCTCCTTGGTAAGATCGCACGCTTTTGATGAAATCAGCCTGCGCGACTACCCCCTGATTATCGAGAGCCGTTGCGATACAAGCGCTCTTGACGGAGTTCTTGATATCACGCAAAACTCATACGTCTTCGCCAGCTCCGGAATATCAACGTCCGCTGCAAGCGGTACGTGAATTGTACCGGTGCAAAGATGCTGAAGCCAAATCTTCTCGCGTTCCTCAGCCTCAAGGAGAAGTGAATTCAACATTAACGAGTCGCAATAGAAACGCCTTGTCGTAATTGACGACGAGATTCGTTGCGAAGATCACGACGCCCTTGAAACGCTCCAAGCTCATCAGGAACTGACTGCGCATCGAGTTGATCGCCTGCGAAGACCCGTCGGAAACGTTGGTGAGTCGCTTTGAGAGCAACGAGCCTGATTCGTCCAGGAACAAGACGGCGTCTTCGCGTTCAGCGGCCATGAAGATCGCTTTGACCATTTTGGGGCCTTCACCGTGGAACTTGCTCCCAATATCCGCGTAAGTCGCCATAAGAATCTTCATCCCCAGCCTGGTGGCAAGCGTTTCCGCGGCCATGGATTTACCCGTTCCTGGAAGGGCGTAAAAGCTCAGCGCGGCGCTAGCGGTGGGAATGATCGCGCGAAGTCCCCACTCGTCGAATACCTTCGACGCAACTTGCAAAAACAACGCGCGTTTTCTCGTTTTTCGACGAAACGCCCTATTTTCACGCGCCAAATACAGGCCCGCGCCACTTCTTGAAAATTGCGCTTTTTGGGCTTTTTCGAATAAAAAAGGCCACCAAACGGCCACCATTTTAATAGATTTTTCTTTCGAGTCCAATACCTTTGAGGATAGGCTCCTCGAAAAAAGAAAACGACGCCATGCTTGGCGCCGTTCGTCGTTAGAGCGTAAAAGGGTTGGGTAAATTCAGGCGGGCGAAGTCTGCCGGGTAGGTCGTTCTAAAGGTCCTAATCGGCACGGCGCCGCTCGTCCAGCGCGTCCCGTCGGCGTTAAGGATGACGGGGGCGTCTGTCGGGGATCCGTCGGAGTTGTAGGCCCGGACGATCGCGCCGCTATCAACGCAATAGTACCCCGTGTTAGCCTTTTCAGTTGTCCACCCTCGGCGGCGGTATTGTAGCTTATAATTTACGTCCCATTCCGTCCCGCTTAGTCGTTGTTCTGCGTCGGCGGTTATTTCCGCGACTTTAAACCGCCCTTCTGGGAAACCCCAAAAGGGCGCGTTGTTGTGCGTCTCAAAAAAGGCGTCTATCTTCCAAAGCGGGTTGACGTACTCCTTACGCCTAAAATTGAAGTTCACTATAGCGGTATGGAAGGTGATTGGATCGGCAAAGAATTCGCCGATACTGTTACAATTAGGGACTCCGTCTAAATCGTACGCGGAGCTATACGTCTCCTTTTCCGACGTGATCGAGAAATTGACAAGGACGCTATCCTCCACCGTCTCCCCGTCCTCGTCCCCGTTTACTGTCTCCTGGCTATTTACGCCCTCGAGAGTGTAATTGACTTCCCACTTATAATAGCGCCCTTCTGGGCCGATATATCGCGGGGTCGCGTCCTTGTAGATAATCCTCCGAAATACCGCCCCCCCCTCTACGTAGAGATTGCCTATTTGAGGTAGCTTTTTCGATTGCAACAATAAGACGGGCGACTCGTCGGCCTTGTCGCTGTATACGATATATTGAATCGATCCCGTTATATTCCATTGGCCGATATTGTTGATATAGTAGCCGTTGAAAGTTCCCTTGATCTGCCGCCCGCCAATTGCAAGCTCGGCCTTAATTACCGCCATTCTTTACCCCGTGAAAATAGGTAGCCCCCCCGCCCCCGCTATCGTCGCAAGATAGGCGTTGGTTGTTTGCGCCTCTTGTATCGTCTGCTTCTGGAAGTTGGCTATCTGCCCCGTAGTCTGCTGGATCCTGTTTTGAAAGTTAGCTTGCGAATTCTTGACCATCGCTAAATATAATGACTCTGAGCCCCTCGCGCTCGATTGTCCTAGCTCGACCTTTTCGATCTTTTCCGCGCCCTTCTGGGCCGTTTCCGCTAGTTTGTCGAGTTGCTCCCAATAATCGCCTTGCGCCTTTCCCTCCATCGTCGCGGCTTCGGCCTGATTAATCGCGCCTTCCCTTAGAGCCTCGTTGATCTTGGCGACGGTCTCGTTATACTTTTCTAGCGGCGTCTTTAGCGAGTCAAGATAAGAGTCTACCCCCAAAGAATCGCGCAAGGTCTTTTTACGCTTTTCTGTAGCCTCGTCGATCGCGGCCTTTTCCTTGTTGAGAGAATCAAGCAAGCTATCCGTCGCCTTGCCGTATAACGCGTCTCGTTGTTCCGCCTGGATCGCGCCGCTAGTGAAGGCGGCGGCTATTCTCTTTACGGCGTCGTTGTATTCTCCTAACGCGTCCCTCGTCGCGCTTGTCTCCCCTAGGGTCTGCAAGAGCTGCGCGAGTTCCTCGTCCTGGATCGTCGCCTCGTCGGTGGGCGTTCGCGCCTGGATCAGTTTCTTAATACTTTCGTTGTATTCCTTGAGGGGGTCGATTAGTTCCCCTTGGGATAGAGAGTCGTAGTAAGGGATAGACGCGCGGGCCTTTTCGAGTTCCTCGTTATACGCCTCTTGCGTGATAACGCCCGCGTCTACGGCGTCTTTCCACGCCCGCGCCGCCTCTAAGGATTCGGTTAGACTTTCACCTTGGAACGCGCCGCGCAACTGCTCGGCGGTCTCGGCCTGGAACTGGCTTAAAATCTCCTTGTATTGGTTCTGGGTAATAAGATTACTTTCAAGCGCTTGCTCGATCTTCTGCCTAGCAAGTCCCGCGTCTTTTGTTCCGTCAAGACTGGCCTCCAGGCTCTCGGCGTATCGCTCCTTGATCTCTGCAAGCTTTGCCTCCGACTCGGTCGCGGCTTGCTGAGTGATTCGCCCCGCCTGTAATTCCTGCGCGATAAGTCGCGCGGCCTCGTTGGCGTCGGTGAATCCGTCTAACTGTTCAAGTAGTTTATCGGCGTTCGCGCTTTTAACGCCTTGGATTAGCTGGGCGTATTGGTCGGCGCTGATTTGCCCGGAGTCATAGCGGCTCTTTAAGTCTTGTAGCGAATAGTCAAGGAAACTCTCCTTAGCCTGGGCGCGTATCGCGTCCATCTGCTCGGCGTAGGCGTCGACGGATAGCTTGCCGTTTTTCAAGCTTTCTCTTAGCTCTTCCGCCCGCGTTGCGAATTCCCCCGTTAATTCAAGCCCTTCGATCTTGGGCGCGTCGACGCCTAACGCCGCCGCCAACTGCCCCGCTATCTCTTCTTGTTTCTTCTGAATCGCGCGGTTAATCTCTTCTTGAGTAGCGGCGCCTTCTTCCTCTAACGCTTGCCACTTAGTAAGAATTTCGTTGAATTCTGCTATAGTGGGCGCGGTCTTCTTCTGCTCCTGCAAGGCGGCTTCTAAGTACGGAGTCATTCCCGCCGCCTGGATCGCCGCCTTTTTCTCTTCCTCTTTGAGGTCGGAGATTTTCCGCTCCACCGCCTCAATATCGGCTAATAGCCGGGCTATTTCCTCTTGGCTCTCCCCTGCTTTTCTAGCCTCTTCTATGTGCTCGTTTTGGACTTCCTTAACTAGCTCGTACCCCTCGATGTTCTCCTTGATCTTCTGTACTTCTGTTTTCTCGGCCTGGCGGGCTTCGTTTATATACGACTCTATAAACTTGCTAGCCTCGGCCATCGCGTTTTTATAGTCGTTCTCGGTCGCTTTTGCGTTGTGATATGCTCGGTAAGAAATATAACCGCCCGTAGCCGCGCCCGCGACGCCTCCAATTACACCCCCTGGAATCGCTCCGACGCCGCCCGCGGCGGTTCCGCCCGCCGCGCCTTTCGCTGCTCCCACTACCGTTAGCGTCACAGCCCCCGCTAATGACTTGTAAAACTCATCCGTTGCCGCCTTGTATTCGTCTTTGAGTTCTTTGACCTGTTTTAGGCGGTCGCGCCCTGTTTCGGCCTCGGTTTTAGCAGCTGATAACGCGCCATACTTTAGGGCGTCGTAAAGAGATTCTACACTCCCTTTAGCTTTTTTCGCGCGTTCCTCTATCGTTTTAAAGTCGTCGCTTACTTCTTTGATCTCTTTAAGGGGCGCGATAAAATTTAGCGCCTTGTGCATTAAGACAAGGGCGGCGATTACAAGGGTAGCCGTTCCTCCTATTGAATTGACGGCTATTTTTAACGCCTCGGCTTTTGTCTTTGCCTTTGATAGGTTGCTCGCGAGTGTAGTTATTGATCCGCTTAATTGCTTAACGTTAGCTATAGCCCCTTGCGCGTTGGACAATACGTCGACTACGTTCCCTATTTCTGAAAATGTCTCACTTCCTAACGCCCCGCCAAGGGCTCGGAGATTTCCGCCAAGGGCTCCCAATTGGGCGGTCGCTATATCAAGTTTCTCGCCAATACTTCCTAACTTGTTTGCCGATTCCTGGGCGGCCTTCTTTAGCTCCTCCATCTCCTTAGCGGCTTTCTTTGCCGCTTCCGCCGCCTCTTTCTCTAGCTTTTTGGCGGCCTTATCCGTCTGTCCAACTAACTTCCCCGTTATGTCGTATACGTTCCCCAGTTCGTCCGCATACATTCCTAACGCGAGTTGTGTCTTGGATAGGCCTTCTATATAGCCCCCCTGCATGGTTCGCACGTTCCCTAATTCGTCGACGTACTGACCTAGCTTTATTTGAGATTGCGCTAAACCCTCGACGCATTGGCCTAACCTATTAGATAAAAGCCCTTGGTCATTGTAGAACAGACCAAGGGCTTTTTGACTTTTGCTAAGGGACGCGTTTAATTTTTCAACCGACTTAGTAAACTTAATATCTAGCTCGCTAGTATCGACGGTTATCTTTACGCCTGTTTGCGTTACTGCCATATCTGCGCTCCATCTTTATTCTCTGTCAAAACGCCTCCACTTCTCTTCCTCGTAGTTGTCTATAATATCTTCGTACGATTCCAGTACCCCGTAATGTCCCGCCCTTATAAAGTATACAATCGGAATTAAGCACACCAACACGGTGGGTATAAATCCGAAAAATATAAATATATAGGGTAGTGGTAAAATGGATAAGAAAAGAACTGCGTACCTTGCATAGTATTTAAAGTACCAAGGGGCCTTTCTTTCGCATTCGTCTACAATCTCTTGCTTTCTAATTGCCGTTCTTACGGTCGCTCTTGTATCGGCTTTGTCTATGATTTCATATAGCTTATCTGAATCAATAAGAGTCCCGTTAACGTCGATCTTTTGCTTGGGAACGTTGCCCGCCTCGTAGGATTCTAGATATTGTAGATAGTCCTCCGTCACGATATATCCGTAACGGTCTTGGTAGCTAACCGTTTTCATCTCTTGCCTCTCCTGTTTACCTTGTTTCTAGCGCTTTTAACCGCGCTTTTCTTGCCGCTTTGCTTTGTTGATACGTCTCCGTTTTTCGGTATGCCTTGGAACTGAGTTTTTTATCTTCTTTTCTTCTGCTGTTGAGTTCTGCAAGCTCTCGCTCAAAAGTCCTGGCTATCCCCTTGTTGATCGCCTCGAGATTTGACTTTAATAACGGGCTCGTCGCTTCCTTTGCCTTTCTCATAAAATGAGGGGGCGCCGCCGGCGTGTAGCGGCGCGGCTTAATAACTAAATCAAGCTTCTTGTCGTAGCCCCATTTAGCGCCCCGCGCTTTCGGTCTCCATCCGCTTTCATGGAATCGCACATATTGAGACGGGGCGTTTAGGCCCTTGCCGTCCTTGGCGACTCCTGCCAAGGCCCATATCTTCCCGCTCTTGTCGTACTTTCTCACGATTTGGGATAAGGCGCTCGACAAGAGCCATTTTGGGCGGTTAAGGTTCTGCTTGCTTTTGGCGGCTGTCGCCTTGGCCCATTCCTCCACCGCCTTTTTAAACTTCGGCGCTGATTCCGCGTAGGTGGCGTCTAACGCCGTTATCAACCCTTCTAGGATTCTGTCGTAATCTCCTAGACTAATATTTAAAAGCGAAGTCTCGTTAAAGTTCACCGCCTTTTACTCTCCAGTATAGCCAAAAGCCCGAAGGACGTCGTCCTCGGTCTGTTTTCTTTCCTCTTCCCTTTCCGTTGGATCGCGAAAAAGGATGAAGTCGCGTAACGGCGCCCCACCCGCGGCCTGGTATTGGTTGATCCTTGCAAGCAACAAGTCTTCTCGTTTCCAGTCAAGGGGCCCGTAGATCGTAAAAAGGGCTTTCCAGATTTCGCGCTCCCATTCCGGTAAATCAAGTATCTCTGTTACCGACTTCTTCAAAGTGAAGGCAAGCCGAAATAAAAACATAAAATCTGGATCGTCAACTAATTTTTTTTAGCCGTGTCCAATTCGCCCGGCGTCGCGAGAACGGTATTGAACAATCTAAAAATCGGCAATACTGACGCGTTTTTTATAACTTCCTTGTCGTCGTCTGTCAATAGCGGGGCGTTGTCTTCTCCGACAAGAGCCATTTTGGCGGCCTTAAAACCCGCGTCGTAACGCTCCTCATACGTTCGACTATCTGAGAAAAAGACAATGAAATAGTCGTTAAAGACTAGTTGCTCAAATCCGTTAAGAGGTCGAATATACGCGGGCGTTTCCTCATTCCATTCGTTAATATTGATTCGCGCCCGCTCCTGTGAAATTGTCTTGATCTGCATTTATTTACTCCTTGTGGATGCTCTTCTCGTCTATCAGGTTGTCGACGCGCTAAAGCTTACGCTATCAGACGTCCACGTCAACGTAGCTTTTGCGTTCGCGACGGTTTCGACGGGAACGCCCGACGGCTGAAAAGCAAGGTTGCCGGTAAAGTTAGCGCCCGCCTCGGCTGTGGCCGCCCCGTCCTCCGTTAAAATTCCCGCCGTGGCGTAGAACACGTCATATACAACGCTAGTATCTACGTCGCCGCTCTGGTAGATCCCTACCGCCAACAAGCAAAGAAAAGGGTCTTCGACGTCAAGGGCGCGTAGCTTGGATATGATCGTCTCCGTGTCGGCTGTCAAAATCTCGATCGCGCCCTCAATCTGCTCAAGAACCTTCTTCGACAGAATGACTTGGCAAACGTGTACCGAGGAGGATTCGCCGTATAAATACGCGACAGTCGTATATATAGCAACCTATTCCCGTGCCTTCAACCGTTACCATCTTTCTCAATCCATTCACAAAACAGCTGAAAGTCACACAATGTTCGCCCTCGTTTACTTTTTCAAGGACAGCATCCTCCATACTTGGTTTTTCAACAATAGCCTCTAGAACTCTTTTCCAAGGGATACACAGACATTTGCAGGATGTTTGCTACCACACGGTACAGCGTTAATCCAATCAAAATCATTAAATCCATTACCGCTCACTCCTCCACAACTAAAACGTCGTTCCCTTTAACAAGAGAGTCCGCCAATTCTTGATCATACCTTAATACCTAACAAGCAAAGAATCTTTGACCTGCTTGTCGCTCGTCATGACCACCAGGAGGAAATAGTTCTCCGGTCCTTTAGTATCAATATCCTTCTCCAAAGCTTCGACGTATTCCCATCGACTTTCTCAACAGCGGCAACAGTTCCGTCAACTAGTTGGTCTTCCCGTACGCAAACTCAATCCCTGACCACGTCAAAGGAAAACTTCGTAGCGCTCACAGGTTCGCCAAAACAAGCACGTAACGCTAACAACTTACCCTTTTCCCTTACCTTGTCGAAAAGAAGCTTCTCTAATAAAACTACAATCGACGCGCCCGCCACGCCTGCTACCACATAATTGAGCATATGCATACATCCTCTCAAATTACGAAGCCTATAGTTTTTCAGCCGCTTGTATCATTTCATAGAAACAAATAACGTCTTGTCTATCACGTAAACGCGCTTACCCTGCAGAATCACAGCTCAGTATTTCTTTACAAAATGCCACAAACACTGATTATACAAGCGCAAACTCTCCGAGAACGACAAATGTCGCCTACGAAAGCAACTTGACGAAAACACGTCTTGCCCGTCAAAAGCGGAACAAAAGAGGTTTGGGCACATTATCTATCGAATAGTCTCGAAAGAGTAAAATTTCGAAAACTAAGCGACACGATAGGTCGAAAATCCATTTCTTCTGGTCAAGGAGTGAAGTTACAACCTTTTGAACTGGGTTATAGTCCCCTTTCATATACGAAAAAGAATATTTTTTGAGATTTTTTGAAAACTAATCTTATTTTCAGTAGATAACATGGTATTTATTATTAGTTATGAATTATTCTGAAATTGAGATCAAAATTCCGTCCCAATTAAACCGGACGAGTAGAGGTAACTAAGACAATCTTAACGCTATTTATAGCGATTAGAAACGTCTGCGAACGCCTCCTTTCGCTTTGCCCAAAGAAATAGCTCGATGAAAGCCCCGCGACTCGTCCGCTGTTCGTCGAAACGATAACATCTTCCCCGTCGAAGGAGAACGCATGAGTCCTAAATTTCATAGTGCGCAAGAAATAAAAAAGGCGCAAAGCGTTGAGGCTCCGCGCCATGTCTCTTAGCAAAAACGCATATTAGAGGAAGGGATCTTCTTCGTCGTCGGAATCGGAGAAGGGATCTTCGTCGTCCGCGCCGCTCACAAAGGGATCTTCTTCGTCGTCAACGCCGAAAGGATCGTCGTCAGCGGGCGCCACGCCAGGATCAGCCGCGCCGGAACCGCCTCGACCGGGTCGTCCGCCACGACCAGCCGCGTCGGGGCCGCCTTGACCGGATCGTCCGCCACGACCAGCCGCGCCGGGGCCGCCTCGACCAGGTCGTCCGCCACGACCAACCGCGCCGGGATCGCCCTGACCAGGTCGTCCAGCCGAACCAGCCGCCGACGCGTTCGCCTTCGGCTTAGAAGCGTCGCCCTGCGCCTTCGGATCGTCTTTGTAAAGTCCCGCTAAGATGCGTTCGTGAACCTGCTGACACGATTCGCGATGAATGACAGGCGTTTCCTGACGAATTTCGCGCAGGCATTGAACGAGACCGTCAGACGTTACGAAATAGACGCGGTCGTTCCATTCGTTGAAGACTTGGAACTTCGGAGCGTTCACGTCAAGCGTCGCCACGCGGCGCCCGGAGGAACGATCAATCACCGCGAGACGATCGAGATTGTCGATCACATAAAGGCACGACGCCGAGGACGCGACCGTTCTCTTCACCCCCGTCGCCTTCCAGACCTCTTTACCGTCGCGAAGCGCCACGGCGAAGTAGTCTCCGTTGTAGGTCGGAATGAACGCGAAGTCGCCAAACGCCGAAATCCGCTCGTTCACTGGCGTGTCCGTCAAATACGTCCAACGCAACTGCCCGACAACGTCGTTCAACGCGTACACGTGACCGGAACGTGATCCAATGATATACATGCCGCCGCGACGACGATCCGCCTCGACGCGCATATTCTGCTCGCTTTTGTCTTCCGGTACGAAGAAGGGCGTCGACGCAAGGTCGGATTGCGGAACCTGCGCCTTATTCCCCAAACGACGTTCGTTGATGAAGGAGAAGTTCGAACGCGCCGTCAACTTGTATAAGAGCTTGAAGGGCGTGTCCCCCTCGTTGCGCTGATAATTACTCAGAAGAAGCGTGCCTTCGTCAGTCGTCCAGCCCAGAACGTCCTGAGGATACGTTTGCGTGCCGATCACCGGCGTCATGAACACTATCCCAAAGGTCGCGGTTTGATAAGGTTGCATCTCGTTCAACGGCTTGATGATGTAGCGTTCTTCCGCTTCCTTCTTCGATTCGTCGAATTTCGCCAAAAGCTCAGGACCCGCCGTCTTGTTGTCTTCAATCATCGCCTTCATCGACTCGACCGTCTTGTCCTGCGTCAAAAGCTCGTTCTTATCCTTCTCGATAGGATAAGAAAGGATCTTGCGCGAAAAGACCGGGATGAAGCAGTTGCGATCGCTCAGCGCCGGGCCCGACGAAGGCTGACCCGCGAGTTCGGAACGGTCGAGAACCTTGCCCGTGGAGCGTTCGTAAATCGTCAGCGTCGTTCCGCAAACCGCCGCGACTACTTGACTGTTCACCGCCGGCGGAAGAAGATACTCGTCCCCGACGTTCACAACCCAGAGCGTGTTCCCCGTCTCCGCGTCAAAGACTTGCAGATGACCGTCCGTCGTCGTCACTAAGAGGAGCCCGTCCAGCATCGTCGCGCTCGACACCTCTTCGACATTGTGATCCATCGTCGCCTGCGCAAACCAAACGCGCGTCAACCCCGCGGCGTTCGCGTCCTTTTCGGATATCAGGCGCGACGGCGCGACGCCCTGTGCAAACGCGCTCGCCGACGCGATCGCGCCCATAATGAGAATGACTGCCGTCTGAATGAAAAGTCGCTTCATACGAGAAACCCCTTCGAGTTGTCTACAACGCCGCAGACCGCGTCCCCGCGCTCTGACGTTCCGGTTCAATTATCCAATAGGCCGCTCTCGCGACGCCCGTTCGGAAACTTTCTTAATTATCCCCTTTATCATAATCCCCAGCGCAATAATTTGAAACTATCGACCGCAAATATTTCTTAAAATTTCTCGGCTTTAGGCGATTTAGGCGGTTTAATCGATTCTATCGGTTATTTAACGACGCCGCCTCCCAATCTTCCGTCCTTTTCCGACAATCTCTCTTATGCGCGCAAACGATGCAAACGGAAAAAAACGTTCTTAGACGCTTTTTCTTCCTTACGACCCCTCCTCGCGTCGATTCTTCTCCAAGCCTCGGGGATTCGAGGCTCGGCGCGCGTCATCTAGGAAGACGCGCTCGTGTGTCACCGCTTCGCGAGCATGGACGCTACGCAACGCTATGGGCTATTCGTTTGAACCTTACTCCGCATGATTTCCAACCAGTACGACGATATGACGATTCGCGACTTTCCCTTGCCAAGAGACCTCTTTGATCGGAAGGACGCTCCCACCGCCGCCTCGTTATTCGAGGCGTTGCAGACTTTTCGCGACGTCGCGGGATACGACCTGACTTTCATACCGCCGGGAGAGGCGCTTGCGCGAGCGAAACGCGAAGTCGAGGAAGCCGCCGAATCGCAGAGGGACGCCAATCCTTTTGAGAAGGTGGAAATCGTCGATTTGGGGCTCTGCTCGGGGCGTTCGTACGGAGCGTTGCGTCTGGCGAGGAATCCTAAGAGGTATCCTAAGCTCGACTGGAAAGACGCGGTCGCGCTAGCGAAGGGGCTCGCGGAGCTTATGGAAGAGAACGCGCTTTGGCGCGGCGAATTGGCGCGACGAGAAGGACAGCTCGGCGCCAAAGAGGCGCGTCTTTGTCCGGAAGAGGCCGCGCGCGATTCTATCGCGTCGCGTTTGCGCGACGTCTTGCGCACCGGCGCGGGAGCTCTAGACGCTTTCGACGCCGCAGGGATCTATTTGCTCGACGAAAACACCCATGAACTCAAGACCCGCGTCGTATGGGGACTACCCGAAGATCGTTATCTTGCCCCCGCGCGACCGTTGCGCGGGGCGCGCGGCGAACTCGAAGCGCTCATGGGGAGCGCGGTCGCCGTCAACGACGATTATCTCGCGGAAGAATGGCGCGTTCCGGAAAGGTTCCCGTGCGCGTTCTGCGCGCCTCTGGTCTCCGAAGAGTCAGTTTTGGGCGTCGTTTGGTTCTTTGCGAATAAACGCCGCGAACTCGGCGAAAGGGAGATGGAGACGCTACGCCTCGTCGCCGATCGAATCGTCGACGAACTTCAACGCGAAGCGCGTTTGCTCTCGAGCCTTCCGTCGCGCGAAGAAGTCGGGGTGGAAGAGATTGAAAGAGAGCTACAAGAATGGGCGCGCGCGATTCTTAAGTCGAAGACGCTCTAAGCGCGGAACAAACGATTGTAATAGTTATTCTGATTGATAAGAAAGGGGACGAAAAAAAGAAAAATTCTTTATCGCGAGCCCTCGACAGGGGTGCGGATAGCTGTATAATTCGGTTCATATATTCGACGCCGGTAGATTTCCCCCGAAACGCCGCCGCCTGAGCATAATTGAAAAAGTGATCCTTTCAAGCTCAATAACGCGGGAAATAGAGCGCCAAAAGGCCGAAGCCGGGAGTCCGGTCGGCAATTTTACACACTATTAAAAGTTCAATAGTCGCGTCGTCGACGCGACCCAGTTACTAGGAATACGAGTATATCCTATGTCCAAAGCTCCGGCATTTAATAAGAAGAACCGTATCAATCGCAAACGTTCCAAGGCCAAGGTTCACAGCAAGAAACGCGATCCGCTGTGCCCGAACGGCGAGCGTATGCGTCCCGTCTTTGTCGATTTCAAGGACGTCGAACTGCTCAAAAAACTCACCAGCCGTCAGGGCAAGATCATTGGTCGCCGCAAGACCGGTTGCTCCGCTGTTAGCCAGCACGCCGTTTCCGCCGCGATCAAGCGCGCTCGTTTCATGGCTCTCATGCCCTACGTTGGAGACTGAGAATTTCCTGTAAGCGGCCGTCGTGCTTGAGGGCACGACTTTGTATCTAGGTTTTGCGCAACTCTCGTCTTCCGGCGAATTTCGCAAAACCTTGTTCATTTTATACGCCGTTGCATTTTCAATTCCTTAAAGAATTCTCCTCCTTCCCCCCTTTACCAAATTTTACTAGTTATTTATTAATCCGACGCGCCTCGCGCAGCCGGTTCAAGGAGCTCGACGAATGTTTGAAAATAAAGACGCAAGCGAAAAGGCTGACGTCCTGATCGAAGCCATGAAATGGATTCGCGAGCACCGCGGGAAGATCACTGTGATCAAACTCGGCGGAAGTCTCATGGAAGACGAAGTCGCCATGGCGCACCTCATTATCGACCTCGTCTTCATGGAAACCGTCGGCATGAAACCCGTCGTCGTTCACGGTGGCGGCGCCGCTATTAGCGAAGCGATGACGAAAGCCGGAATCCAACCGACCTTCGTCCAAGGTCGACGCTACACCGACAACGCCACCCTCGGCGTCGTGCGCGAAGTCCTCGCTCGTCAAATCTCCGGCGGTCTCGTTGATCAAATCAAATTCTACGGCGGAAACGCCGTCGCTCTCTCCGAACCCTTCGGGTCGAACGTTCTCTACGGGAAAAAAACGACGATTAGAGACGACGCCGGAGAAAACGTCGACCTCGGTTGGGTCGGCGAAGTCACCCGCGTCGACGTCAAGAAAATCGAAGAATATTGCAATCAAGGAATCATTCCCGTCATTCCTTCCTACACCGTCCTCGAAGGTACGGATAATCAAGGTCTCAACGTCAACGCCGACGTCGCCGCAACCGAAGTCGCCAAGCAACTTCGCGCCCACAAGCTCGTCTTCGTCAGCGAAGTCAACGGCGTGCGCACCGATCCAAACGATCCAAACTCCATGATCGATTCTCTCACCGCCGATGAAGCCCGAAAATTACTCGCCTCCGGCGCTATCGTCGGCGGCATGATCCCAAAGATTCAGTCGTGCCTCAAGACGATTGAACGCGGCGTCGAAAAAATCCACATCATTAACGGAAGACTCCGTCACGCGATCCTACTCGAAATCTTCACGAGCCAGGGCGTCGGTACGGAAATCGTCAACGAACGTCGCGCGTGATCCTCACTCCGTTCCCTCGATCCATTCCCAAAAAGAACACTCGTCTTTTATGATCCTTTTATATTCCAAGGTTGCATACTATGTCCAGAAGTTCGCAGGAGATTATTGAACTCTTCAATAAATACGTCATTCCTAACTACACGCGTTACCCCATCGCGCTCACGCACGGCGAAGGCCCCTTCATCTACGACGCGGAAGGAAACCGTTATATCGACTTCTTCCCCGGGTGGGGGTGCAACCTCTTCGGACACAGCCCCAAACCGGTCGTCGAAGCGCTCGAACATCAGGTCGAACGACTCCTTCACGTCCCCAACAGCTGGTATATGGAAGAACAGGGCGTCTGGGCTCAAATGCTCTCCGAACGAAGCTTCGGCGGAAAGGCCTTCTTCTGCAACTCTGGCGCGGAAGCGAACGAAGCCGCGATCAAGCTCACGCGTCTCCATTCCGCGAAGGGAAAGTACAAGATCATCACGTTCTTGAACTCCTTCCACGGTCGTTCGATGGCGACGGTCACCGCGACGGCTCAGGAAAAATATCATCAGGGTTTGGAACCTCTCCTTCCCGGCTTCGTCTACTGCCCCTTCGGCGATCTCGAAGCGGTCAAAAACGCGGTCGACGACGAAACCGCCGCGATTATGGTCGAACCGATCCAAGGCGAAGGGGGCGTCAACATGCCGCCTAAGGGATTCTTGGAAGGATTGCGCGTTCTGTGCGACGAGCGCGGACTCCTCCTCGTCTTCGACGAAGTTCAGACCGGTTGCGGTCGAACGGGCGAGTGGTTCGCGTATCAATATTTCGGCGTTACGCCCGACGTTATGACCCTTGCGAAGACGATTTGTAGCGGGGTCGCCGCCGGCGCGATGCTTTGCAAGCAAGAACTGGCGCCGAGCTTGCGCAAGGGAATGCACGCCTCGACCTTCGGCGGCAACCCTGTCGCGGCTAGCGCCGGTATTGCAACGATCAAGATGGTGGAAGAATACGGCTATCTTGACCTTGCAAAAAAAATGGGCGAGCATATCAAAGCTCGCATGAACCAGTGGAAGAACGAGCTGGATATTGTCGCCGACATTCGCGGCGTCGGCGCCATGATCGGTTGCGAACTCAAAATCGACGGAACGTGTTTCGTCCAGCGTTGTATGGAAAACAAAGTTCTTATTAACTGCACTCACGGCAAAGTCATCCGACTCTTGCCCGCGGCCAACACGCCCCTCGACGTCCTTGACGAAGGTCTCGACGTCATCGAGGCGGCTTTACGAAAGGGAGCCTGACATGAAGCCTCTGCGACACATTCTCACACTCTCCGATCTCACGGCGGAAGAACTCAAAACGATTCTAGAAACAGCTGAAAAGATTAAGGCCGACTTCAAAGCTGGAAGTCGACCAAAACTCCTCGAAGGCAGGGTTCTCGGCATGATCTTCGAGAAGATGTCGTTGCGCACGCGCGTCAGCTTTGAGGCGGGAATGACCCATCTCGGCGGCGCCTCCATGCTCCTCGAAGAACAGCACATCGGTCTCGGAAAACGTGAGTCGATCAAAGACGTCTCCCACGTCCTCAGCTCCATGGTCGACTGCATCGCTTTCCGCGCCAAGCGCCACAAAACCGTCGAAGAATTCGCTTTCTACTCTTCCGTTCCTGTCATCAACGCGCTCACCGACAAATCGCACCCGTGCCAGGCGCTCGCCGACATGCTCACGATCAAAGAGGAATTCGGCTCCTTTGACGACGTCAAAATCGCTTGGATCGGAGACTCCAACAACGTCGCCGCGAGCTTCATCGAAGCCGCCGCGATGCTCGGCGTCCCCTTCGTCCTCTCCTCGCCGGAAGGCTATACCTTCTCGAAAGAAGAGATCGACGCGCTCACGGTGCGTCGTCAACCCGGCTTCTCACTCTCCTTCATCTCCGATCCGAAGGTCGCCGTCCGCGACTGCAACGTCGTCTGCACCGACGTCTGGGTCAGCATGGGACAGGAAAGCGAAAACGAAACCCGCGTTAAAGCATTCTCCAACTATCAAGTCAACGCCGACCTCATGAGCGCCGCGCGTGAAGACGCCATTTTCATGCACTGCTTGCCCGCGCGTCGCGGTCTCGAAGTCACCGACGAGGTGATCGACTCCAAACAGAGCCGCATCGTCGAAGAGGCTTCGAACAGAACGCACGCTCAAAAAGGTTTGCTCGTCTGGTTGCTCCACGACGACGCGCAGTGATCAGCGAGGCGCGGGGTCTCCCTTTGATCCCGCGCCATTTTTTTGATTGTTTTCACGACGCGCAACGCGTCGTCACTCTTCCTCCTTACCCTTGAGAGGCGTCTCATGTTTATTTCCCTGGATTGGATCTCCGACTTCGTCGATATCTCCGACCTCGATCCGAAGGTCGTCGCCGACCGTCTCACCATGGCGACGGCGGAAGTTGAAGGGATCTCGACCGTCACGCGTTTCGTCGACGGCGTCCTCGTCGGACAAATCGTCTCCGCAACGCCTTTCCAGACCCCCGAAGGAAAGACGCGAAATCTCTGCGTCGTCTCCTGCGGCGAAAAGTCCTACCAAACCGTCTGCGGAGCTCCTAACGCTCGCGTCGGACTCAAAGCGCCTTTCGCCCCTGCGGGCGTCTCCCTAGGCGAAAAGAAGATTGAAGAATCGGAAGTCTACGGTTACAAGAGCGAAGGAATCCTTTGCAGCGCCGCTGAACTAGGAATGTCGACCTGGCACGAAATCCTCTTCGAATGCCCCGATTCCACGCCCGTCGGAGCCCCGTTCTCCGACTTCGTTCCCAAGACCGACACGCTCGTCGAAATCGACAATAAGAGCCTTACGCACCGTCCCGACCTTTGGGGACATTACGGTTTCGCGCGCGAACTCGCCGCAATCTTCCACCGCGAACTCAAGCCCCTCCCGCGTCATAGCGTCGATCAGTACGATTCCCTACCCGCCTTCCCCGTCGCGAACGAAGACGAAAACTGCCCATGCTATTCCGGAATCGTCTTCAGCATTAAAGCGGGCTCCACGCGCGTTCCGTCTCCGATTAAGATGCAACGTCGTCTCCACGCTCTTGGACAGCGCACCTACGACCTTCTCGTCGACCTTACCAACTACGTCTCCCTCGAGCTCGGACAGCCGTCTCACGCCTTCGACGCCGACAAAGTTTCCAATATCCGGGTCAAACCAATGGGCAAAGAAGACGTCTTCCAAACCCTCGACGGCGTCGAACGCAAGATGAAACCCGAAGACATGATGATTTGCGACGGCGATAAACCCGTCGCCATCGCCGGAATCATGGGCGGCCTCGAAACAGAAATCACCGACGCTTCGACCCGCGTCATGCTCGAGTCCGCCAACTTCCGCGCCGCGCGTATCCGTCGCACCTCCCAGCGACTCGACCTGCGCACTGACGCCTCTCAGCGATACGAAAAAACGCAGCCCCCCGCAAACTGCAAGGTCGGAACCGAACGCATCCTCAAGCTCGTTGAAGAATCCGGCGTCGACTACAAGGTCGAAACCCGTTATTC
>CAVGEG010000046.1:0-2056 GCA_963628165.1 Paratractidigestivibacter sp.
TCCTTAATAAGTCCTCTATTTCAGGCATACATGCGCTGGCCTCTTGTAAATTGCCAACGTCTGCGCACAAATGAGCCTTCGTGATAAAGCAATCGATGCGCGAAAGAAAACGAGCTGAAATAGTTTCTATAGCCGCCGCCTGACGTGCTGACGCCTCATAATACCCCATTCGCGCGTATGTTCGCGCTAGAGCGAAACGGTGCATTTGTTCAGCATTTTTATCTGACAATTGACGATTCAGAGCTTGTCTAACTCCGCCAAAAGGCTGAAAAAGAACTTTTTCCTCTTGTTCTAACGCCTCTCTAATTTCAAGAGGTACTTTTTCTATCAACTTTTCGTAAAAGAGATCTCTATACGCGGCGATTTTTCCAACCAGCGACTCCAATGTCGTAGAAGAATCATGGGCTTGCACATATCCCCCGCTTACCCCCGATGCCATCAACATTGTACCTGCGAGTAACGCCGCCGCTTCAAACACGTAACGCTTATGCAACGCTACGTCGCTGTTTTCCCATACCCTTTCCATTACAGAGTCTACTATCGTTCTTTGAAGGATAAAGCGGCGAAAATAACCTTCTCCGTCCACTGAACGTTCATCCCAGGTTCCAAAGCGATAATTTAAGCGTTGCGAAACAGGCTGATCAAAATCGAAAGGGCGCGGATCCATCGACAATTCTGTCATATTATCCAGTTCAAACGAGGCGTCAAAAAGGATATCCGGATCTGTATCCTTCAATATCTCCATCGTAGTCTCTATCAATTCTTGATATGGGCCAACAACGACGCCAACTCCCTGACGATAGAGTGGAACTGGGGCAATCCATTCATGAATGTTTGCTTCATGCTTAACGCCGTCCGCAAGAACTGGAATAGGCCGATATCCCAAAAAATCGTTTAATAATAGGACTATTTCACGGGGAGTAACTTTCCCCTCGGAAGCGCAATACTCGCGTGTTGTAAACCTTGAAACACGCGCCATAAAAAAAGCGTTAAAGAGAAGGGAATCGTCTACTGAAAATAGAACGTCTTTGTGAAATCCCCTATACTCTTTGAGAACGGAGTCAATTACATCAAGAATTTGAAACGACTGTCGTGAGTCTAGAAAAGCCCCACCCTGGCTAACTAAATTATTAAGCTCATCCCGAAGAACGATCAGAGATTCTTTCCCAACCTCAACGGCCCCTTGTCGAATTAGGAAATCAAACAAGCCGCTCCACGCCTTCACGAACTGGGCGTCAAAAGAGCCGGAAGAAAAGTTTAAATACCCAAGTATGTCGCAAACTAAAGTTTTATCTGATTCGTTCAGTTTGTAGATAGCCATTCAAGTACCATTTGCTATTTCGGAACAGGAATAGAGGAAAACCACTAACGATCAATCCCCAATTATCGCCTAATCTTTAAAACAAGATTGTGAACCGCTCTAACCGATATAAAGAAGACTGGTTTAATGTTAGACCTTTTTTTCTTTTCTTCTAGGGGCGCCAACACAAGAACAATCCTGTTACCCCAATACCTGTTTACACGCTCCCGGTGAGCTCATACTCATAAACGATCTTTTTGCCAAAGAATGGTATTCGCTTATCGCGATTAATCTCTTTGGAATCGTTCCCTTTCCCTCTTCCCCGACTTCCCTTCTTATACAATGTGCATATTCAGCGCCTTGCGCAGACATTTTATACCCCTCTACTCGTTGCGTTTCTTCCACAAAGGTTAAATACACGCCATATAATGTACTTCGCGTCCTTGATTACAACCAAGCTTCGTTGATTTTGTTAAGAGAGAACAGTAAACCACGTCGCCAGGTAAGAAGGCTCGCAAGCCGATCAATAAATCGGACATGATGCAAACGCCCCTTCCAGAAAGGATCAATAGAGTCTTTTCAACGCGATCTCTCATTTGCTCCAATATTACGGCCTCTCTGAAGGCCTTTTCCCAAAGCGTTCTGCCAATACTTTCAGAGCACTTAAAAGTCGTTTTTAATGGCCAATTTTACCGCGCTGATTATACGTTTCCAATTAAAAAAAGTTCAAGACAGAGCACATTGATTAAGAAACTT
>CAVGEG010000046.1:2066-22279 GCA_963628165.1 Paratractidigestivibacter sp.
CTTTAGGTGGAGCAAGAAAGCACATTCAAAGTTAAAAGAAATTGGCGACTCGAAACGAAAAAAAACTATTAAAACAAGATTTTTTAAGAAATAGATGTGCGAAAATAGAAAAGATAAACTATTAGAAGTGTAATTACAATAAGGGTCAAGACGTTCTAGACGTTATGACCCTTGCAATTTATAGGAAATTTGGTTCACTCTTCGTATCGAATCTCAACAACTTCAAACTTCTCCACGCCCTTTGGAAGAGTTATTTCCGCAATTTCACCGACCTTTTTTCCCAGGAATCCCCTTCCAAGCGGACAGGTACTGAGAATTTTCCCCTTGGTAAAATCCTCATCACCTGATCCCACCAACTGATATTTGAACTGACGGTTATCCCGTATTCTTTTGACGGTGATACAAGCGCCAAAACGAATTTCATCATGCCGAACAAGAGATGGATCAACAATTTGCGCGCGGGCAGCTCTGCTTTTCAGTTCGTTAATTCGAGCCATCAACAAACCTTGACGCTCGCGCGCTCCATGATATTCAGCATTCTCCCGAAGATCGCCCTCTGCTCGTGCATTAGCAAGATTTTCAAGAACAAGGGGAAGTTCCACCTTTTCGAGTTTCTCAATTTCTTCATTTAAGCGAGAATACGCTTCTCGCGTCATCGGAATACCGTCACCCATCTTTTACCCACTCCTTTCGTAACGCAAACATAAAAGCGCACGTAAAAAACGCGCGCCTAATACAGGTAAAATACACGAAGAAGATCAGCTCAACGAGATCTCCAAACAACGCAATGATCCGCAAGAACCTGGACTGTGCATTGTAACAAATAATCAATGTTTAGCAACTGACATGTTATTTTTAGTAAACCCGGAGTAAACTTCGAGAGAACCGCCGGTCTTTCCGTCAGCATTAGACATTGCTTTCTTTTCAACAGAAAGCAAAATTCTGGACGTGACAGTCGTCGGAAAACACTCTAAAGAGTTGTAGAGAACCTCCCCCTCCATTTTCACGTTCCCCTTAACTTCCTCGTTGACCGTAAAATCCATGCTTCCAAGTCCTGAAACATTTGCTATAGGAACGTTGTTGTTATTTTTTCGCACGGAAGATAGCGTACAATTCCACTCAAAAGCTTTAGTTCCCAGTAGTGGAATATCGAGATCGGTATAGTTTTTCCAACTCTCGCCAATTCCAACTTTCTTGGGAGAGTCAAAATATACTAACGATTCAAAGGTCTGCTTAATATTGTCTTGCACCGCAAGATTAGCAATGTTGGCCAATAATTCCCTTTCTGTATCGTCGGCAGGTTGCGAAAGATTTTCCCAGAATTGTTCGCAGCCCGTAACTTCTACAGGCTTACCATTTTTAAAAGCCACAGTCACGTTTGCTTTTTTCATGTTGGCAAACACGCTATTTAAAAGATTAGACTCATTTTTACCATTAGAGCTATCAAAATACACAAGTTCACTACCGTTACAGCGCAGGCGCATCATAATACGTTGCATTTTTAGATGAAATATTTGCTCGGCATTACCGTCTTCACCGTCCGTTTCAATCTGCCACGTGAAGAGAAGGCGGGATTCATCTCGCTCTGACTCGTCGCCGTCAACCGTCTTCAACAATGTATGAGTGCATTCTTGCCGAAGTGTGTAGACGCCTTTGTGCCAACTGTTTAGAACAGCATAACGTTCCTCGTCGCCCGAACACGTCTCAGGAACTAGAAGAATGGCAATCAACCACAAAGATATAATCGAAAAAAGCATTCTGTTCATTTAATTGACCCTACTTCAAAAAAGCATACGAAGCGCACTACCATGTTAATGAAAAATGATTCCAAACCACGAAGACGCCATAACTCGCAACACACACCATTCTATCAGAAAGGAATTGAGATTCCAGTCGGATACATAAACAAATAGTCGTCTCAAAGCTCCTCTGTGCCGAGAGGACGATTAAGAGGCAACCTTCGCTATCGATTCATCGGAAGATTTCGGTAAGGAGCCTCCAGAATCAATAGCGCGAGAGCAGTGTTTAATAAACGACCTCCGTCATTCATGTATTGATCGTAAAATAGCCAGCTTCCGTCTTCACACTTCTGTTTGAGATTAAGAAGAGAAGACGAACGCACTTGAGTCTTGATAAGAACATCTCTAACCTCTGAGAATCTTTCTTCCCATAAATTACCGCCATACTGTTGTAAAGCCAAAATCGAATAGTAGGCAAAATACAAGTTATATACTAGATACCCGTCACGAATAAATACCGTCTTACGCCCTCTACTCCCAGTAGACCTTGATTGGCTTTTTTCAAACTCGCGGAAATTTAAATAAACGGAACTTAACCATTTCGCGATCTGGTCGGCGCCGCGATCGAGATCATTCTTGGAAGCTCCGTCATTCGTTGGTTGATGTCCCAAATATTCCAGCATCAAAACGCCTATCGCCGTCGTTCCCCAGCGCTTGGACACATCCTCCTTACTTGTAGGTTTATATCTATAGGAACGCCCATTGTCATCCTTAACTAAATCTACAAAGTGACCAACTCGATATAAAAGAGATGCGGGAACCTGAAATCCAGCCGATATTCCAGATTTAACCGCCAGCATCTGCCATCCTAAAACAGAAAGATCCCCCTCTTCTGAAGGATGAAACAAAGAATCTCCAATCAATCGGTAGCGCCATCCACCATCTTTAAGCTGAGAGTTCTCTATAAAACGCAGACCTCCTTCAGCCAAATTTTTAAGATTACGATCCTTCGTCATCTCAAAGGCTTCACAACAGGTCAATACAGCTAACGCCTGGACATATGAAGATCCATCCTCGGTGAAACCCTCGCGGAAATCAACCCCATATTCATTAACAACCGCCCGATACTCCAAAAAACGCAACCCAATAGCGACCGTTTTTTGGTACGCGCTCGCTTCAGTATGTGTGTATCCTGAAGCCAAAAAGGGCAAGAGAGCGATTGCGGTAGCAGCCACCCGACTTGGATGTAAAGAACTAGAGTAGATCGATCCTGTAGACGTTGCATGAGAATTGGCGCAAGTACAACTACCTATACCCTCTTTCTCGTCTCTTGAACCGTTTAATTCAAAACTCCAGCCACCGTCTGGCAATTGATGACGAGCCAGCCAATCCAACCCAGCTACCACAGAGTCCTCACTCTCCTTGGAAACCAAGCCGTTGCGGTTTAGAGCTTCGCGTTTTCGATTAAGGCGTCCGGTAGCTGAACCGACATTTCCCATTCCAGGCGCGCCGTTCACCAGATTCCCCTCGCTCTGTTCGCGTGACTCTGATGCAGATAAATTTTCTACTGAACGATTACCATCATCATTGAAAAGCTGAGATTCATCGAGCAGAATGTCGCTCTCTAAATTTGTTTGGAAACGTAAAGAACTAAATTCTCCCTGTTCGAGCGTCGACTCGAGAGACGTCGGAGACAATTCTTCAATTCGTTCAAGAATATCCAATTCATCCCCCTCAGATTCCACTCCAACATACAAAGGAGAGTCCTTTCCACCCATTTTAACAGTCAAAACAATGGAGAAGAGGATGAACGCAAGAAGAAGATGAAATAGAAGACTGACAAAGAACGCCCAACTTCGTCGCGGAACCAATCCCCAACCTGATTTTTTTTCAGCCAACTTAGATGAAGGATCGTCAAAAGCTAAAGGATCAGTTTCTGCAAGACTGAGCTTTAAGTTCAACTCATCCTTACCGACTTCTGGAAAAGATAGAGACGAAAGATCAGCCTGTTCCTCCGAAAATCGCTCAAACTTAGAAAGATCTGCGATTTGGGAGGGGCCGCTTTTTCGATGGACAACTCGCTTGTCAAGTTCATTTGGTAAGTTAGAAAGCTTCAAGGGAAAACCAATCTGTTCTTGCTATATAGCCAAACTTCCTTGTTTACTCTTACCCATTCGACAACCGAGAGCGTTGCGGAACACAGGAAAGCATCGTCAATCCAATAAAAGAGAATCTCTTGACAGGCCAAAACGACCAGGAGATTCTCTCTATAGGTAACAACGACTACCTCTTTTCCATCTCGATATAATTTGACTTTGGATTCCCTACATATAGCTGACGGGGTCGTATAATTTTTGCGCCGTCGGCAAAATGTTGCTCCTTCCACTGAGCAATCCAACCAGGTAGACGTCCCATGGCAAACATAACCGTAAACATGTTTGTCGGAATCCCCATTGCCCTCAACAAAATACCACTGTAAAAATCGACGTTCGGATATAGTTTCCTGTCGACAAAATAAGAATCCTTCAGCGCCAATTCCTCAAGTTTTCTTGCAATATCCAACAAGGGGTCAGGTTTGTTCAACTTACTAAAAATCCGGTCGCAAGTGGATTTTAGAATCTTGGCGCGAGGATCATAATTACGATATACCCGATGTCCAAAACCGAATAACCTGAACGGGTTATTCCGATCTTTAGCGGCTTTAATACAGTCCTCTGGCCGATAACCTCCGCGGTAAATCGACTCCAGCATCTCCATCACTTTAACGTTGGCGCCACCATGTAAGGGGCCCCATAAGGCATTTACCCCCGCGCTACATGAAGCAAAAAGATTCGCTTGTGCGGAGCATACCACGCGCACGGCGCTGGAACTACAGTTCTGTTCGTGATCTGCATGCAAAATCAAAATAAGATTTAATGCGTCTTCCACCTCTTCAGAGACACAATACTGCTTAAATGGCAGTGAAAACATCATATGAAGAAAATTGGCGCAATATCGAAGGTTCGGGTCAGGATAGATAAATGGCAATCCACTCGACCTGCGGTAGGTGAAAGCGGCGATCGTTCTCACTTTGCTTATTAAACGCGCAGCAGCTCCCATCAAAATCTTTTCATCTTCCAGGAGAAGAAATTCTTTATGATAGCAGGCCATCATGCTAATCATAGCCGAAAGAATCGCCATTGGAGGAGCGTCGACAGGCAAGGTCATAAATTGATTGCTGAGCCCTTCATGCAACAACTCGTTCGCTGTCAACATATCCTTGAATTGATACAGTTCCTCCTGATCCGGCAAACGACCAAAGACCAACGCCCAAGCCACCTCAATGAAATTGGGTTTCGGTCGATCAAACTGTTCAATTGGAATACCGCGATAGCGTAATACGCCGCGTTCACCGTCTATGTACGTTATTGAACTCCGACAAATTGCCGTGTTTCCCAAAGAAGGATCATAAGTCGTTAATCCATGATCCTTGTATAAGGTCGTAATGTCAATTGAACGTTCACCTTCTACACCTGTATAGACGTCGAGATCAATCTCATTACCATCCACAATAAGTTTCGCCGTATCGGAAAACTCAGACATAGTAAACTCCTTTTGTGGTTCAGGAACGGCCGAAGTCAAATGCTGTCCAGAGTACAACTTAACAACATTCGCAACAAGAGAGGCGGAAAAAGCTCAGATTCAAACAACAGGGGGAGGATCGTTCTGGATCTCTCCTTTTGTTCGTATTATAAGCACGACATGAAAACAAACTAATGTTTGATTTATACCCAACCTTTCTTACGTATAAAAACACACTTCATTATAGATGAACAAACTCTTTTGAAAAGCTTAAAAAAGTCTTAGAAACATATGAGGGAACAGGCAATTCGCTCCTACTTTTAACAAACGCCCCTGAGAATTAGAAAAAAGGACTGGACTAAAGAGTTTGAAATCATTACCATCGTCTCAGCTCCCAATTCATAAAGGTTAGCTAGGCGACATAGGCTAAGATTTACAGCTTTCGTTCTTGAAATAACGAATGGACAACTAACAGGCTTCGAAACATGAAACAGATTATTTTTTTCGTTCTGGGGACAACTTTATTGTCGGCAGGTCTGGGCGTTTGTGGCTACCTGGCAGGCGAACGTGCGACGACTGATACGCCCGTAGTTAATAGAGTTCCTGATTCTGTTTTTGCGTCAGCTTCAAGCGAAAGCGACGGAGTAGTGCTCGCAACCGGCTCATTTAATTCAAACGTCGAAGTGTTATACTACCTCGATTCCCAAAGTTGCCGATTATCCGCAGGACTAGTGTCTCGTTCAGCTCCTGTTTTCCAGAAATCATTTTCACGCAACCTCAAACGCGACTTACTAGAAGCCACAGGTCAGTTCAATGTGCCAGTTCCAACAACGCCTAAGTTTTTGATGGTCACAGGACAAACGGATATAAGAAACGTAGGAACGGTTTCCAACATTTCCCAATCGTTAGCCTACGTTGCAGAAATCAATACGGGTATTGTTTTTACATATGCGTTGCCTAATGCTAACGACCGAGACTTAACAATCTCAAACGGTGATATTATTTTATGGACCTATGCTCGTTTAAATGACGGTTTAAACGCTGTCAGCGCTTCTAAAAATCCAAGTTCTCCTTCGTCGCCAACGAATGACGCGCAACTGATCAACTCTGGTTTTTATAGAGTACAATAAAAAGTAAACTATTCGGTGGTTGACGTGGGCTTATTAATAGTCGACGTCAGCCGCTCTGCCCCATCTAAATAAAGCTCCATCTCTCCCTTTATCTTTCCCAACATATCTAAAACAATAATAAATTTCCTTTATCTAGACGCTTTCCGTTCAGAAATGGGCGCTTCCTCGCTACCGAATTATTTAGATCCTATTAAGCAATCTCTCTCATCGTAGTTCAGTAAGTCCAATCAATTCCAGAATCCGTATAAAACCGTCGTAGCTCAGAGCTACGGCGATTCATCTACGAACCCCGTCAAGTTTGTCATAGAAGAAGAACGCTATCGGCAGGAAAAGTATCAGCGGAAGCATTACCGCAACAAAGGAATTGCTTAATTCTAATCCTACGTGGAACAAGGCAGACTGAACGCTCAAGCTAATAATCACCAATCCCATAGCTTTCATTGCTCTTGTATGGCTATCTAAGCGATAAAACATAGAAGGAATTGCAACGCAGAAAAAAATGAAATCAACAAGAATTCTTAAAACCCTCTCGCAAAAGTAAATATTTAAAGAGGTAACAGCGTGTTGCTGCGCCTTGCTCTTTTTTATACGAAGAATTTCTCCCAGACTCCCGTAGCGAAACCATTGATCCCCACAGACCATAAGGGATGGCGTTATTTCCGAAACAACAAAAATTTCATTCTCTGACAACCAAGATTCTTGGGAAGGAAATAATACGCCTCTCTTGGTTTTTGATTGCGTCTCATCATTGACGAAAGTGTTTTCAAAGTCGCTGGAAGGAAAAGTCAACCCTTTGAGTAGCCATCCGGTAGGACGGTTGTTGTCTTCTTCGCAAAAGAAAGCACTTTCAGATTTTATAGTAACAAACTCGCTCGTCTCAAACTTCTGAAATGAAACAACAGGATTGAAGATCTTCTTCTCCCGAATATCAATCTTCTCCCCGTCAAATGAAACTCTCGAACTATCGTCTGTTGTCTGTTTAACGTCAAATTCTGAAGGCTGCTGGATAAACTTGTCTCTCTGTAGACCTAAATAGCATGCTTTATTGGGAATATACCACTCTCTTACGGCGAAACAGCAAAGAGAGACCAAAATCATACCCATGTTAATTGGAATTAAAACTTTCTTGGGTTCAATCCCCATTGTTAATAGCGCAACTAACTTATTATTTTTATTCAGGTCCGTAATCGTCCATACGGCGCAAAAAAGTAACAATAGAACTAAGATAGGATCCAAGATACGGAAGGTAAACAGAAAAAAAAACTCAAGAATGCGAATAATCCCTGTAGCGCCCCTTCCTTGTAGATTCCATTCATGCCCAAAAAACAAATCCATGACAATGAAGAGCCCATACAAAATCAGAAAAAGCTTTATGACTCGCGATAGAAAATTAGAAAGTAAATATTTATTGAAAATTTTCATACACATATATCTACCTACAATCACTAACGTATTGAGCGCTCGATTGGATACGTTACAACTTTTTCTTATGAGAGGAGGGAACTTTGAGGTTAAACAGGCCAAACACATCCTCTTGGCTTAACCCCATCGAGTAGTTCAAGCCCTTAGCGTCCGAAAGGATTGCTTCGGATAACATTCTTTTTTCTGTCAATATGCGATCTATTTTTTCTTCTATTGTATTCACAGAAACAAAGCGCGTAACAGTTACGGGGCCAACAGCTCCAATACGATGCGCTCTATTTATGGCCTGATCTTCGATTGCAGGATTCCACCAACGATCAAATAAAAAGACGTATTCGGCAAATTGCAAATTCAGACCTACGCTTCCCGCCCCGTAACTCATCAGAATAAGGTGACAATCCTTATCATGCTTAAAGCGATTGATTACGGAATCCCTATCGGAAAACTTTGTTTTCCCATGGTATTCTAGGGAACCAAAACGTTTCAGACGTTCGCTAAGCCACTTGATAGTCTGAACCCATTGACTAAATACGATCGCCTTTCTCCCACTTCCAGCGATTTCCTCCATGTCGGCTTCTAATTGTTCTAGCTTTGCGCTTTTACCTGTTACAGGATCAAAATTACAAATTTGTTTCAAATGCAGGATGAGTTCAAAAGCTCGTTGAATCGTAACAGAGTCGCCCATCGAGTTGAGCTTCATTTCTCCCTCGGCTTGGACTTTGTTATAAGTTTCGTATTGTTCCGGGGTCAATTCCAAATGAGCGTCGCGAATCATCTTTGGCGGCAAGTCTGTTAAAACCTGTTCTTTTGTACGACGAAGAATATGATCCCCAACAAGTTTACTGATCTGTTCTGGCTTTAAACCAGATTCTAAAAAACCTGGTGATAAAAATTCAAAAATTCCAACAAGATCTTCAGCTGAATTTTCAACAGGAGTTCCTGTTAAAGCCCAACTCCTCCTCCTGGGAATGGCGCGCGCGGCTTCAGAGGTCGCATTTAGTTTATTTTTTATACGCTGAGACTCATCTAAAATAACGAGATCGTAAACGACTCTATCCCCTTCAGAGTCATAATAAATACGATCCCTGTTTAGCAACTCATAATTAGCAATCTTCAATGGTGAATTTTCTAATTTCCATAACCATTTGCGCCGTTCACTCTTCCCCTCGATAATTTGTACTGGGATTTCAGGAGCCCATAATTCAAATTCTCGTTTCCAGTTAGTCAAAAGAGGTTTGGGACATACAAGCAAAACCCGCCTACATTCACCGCTTCGAAATAACAAGCGAACAGTGGTGATGGCTTGCATCGTTTTTCCTAACCCCATTTCATCCGCAAGGATTGCATGCTGAGCGGCGTACAGAAACGCTATACCTTGTTTTTGATAATTAAATGGCTCAAACGGAGTCTCCAAAGCTCTCCGTCCCAACCATGTCTCAATGGGGGGCTGTAAAATGTATCCAAGCCGATCTTCAATTTTAACTACGTCGGCGGGTACCCGTATACGGGTAATACTTTGAGATGCGTCGAAGAAAGATTCTTGTTGATGAGAGTCAACGCTTAAATCCCGAGCCCCTCCCCAATCTCCTAAAAGAGGATTTCTCATCTCATTTTCCGTTAACTCCTGACTTGTCGCCAACCCCTTCTTCTCCGTCCCTTGAAGACCTCCCTCGCCAAGGGAGAAAAAAAAGCTACGAATCCCCACTTGCTTCTCGAGAGGGACAGAGAAAATCGACGGAACTTTTCCTCGCAAATGATTACGGAGAGAATGAGTTTGGAGATGGAGTTTTTTTCCATTCTCATCTATTAAGAATAACGGACACAAGACGCTCAAAGTTCTAGGAACAGCGACTTGCCCGTTCCAAGAACGAACTCCAGAGGATTTGAAAATTTCTTCGTTGGATGCTTCTGTCACTGTATAACCAACTCTCTTGATCTTTTCCCAACGCGCCTTTACCCATAATCAAGACGCCTTCTTGGCTTCGTCAATTGCCAACCTAATACGTTCGAAAGGTTCGACGCTGTCTATAGACTTTAAAAAAGGTTCGATATTCCCTATGCCAACTTCAACGTCTGACTCTGTTGCTTGGGAGCTACTGGTTTTGAGAGCTATTTTATTTTGGCCGCGAACATATTCTCGCCACAAAGAGTAATCGACGCCGGGAACAGGAGGCAGAGAACTCAACGACGGGTAAAAGAACAAATCGTTCCCGCTTTGCGCAACATTCCCCTGAAAATCAGCGCCAGATTCGGCTCGTTGCGAATCAACTTCTTTTTTTAGTTGGTCGTCATTCTTTTCCCATACGGCAAAACGTTCGTCTCCAGTTTCAGACGTTCCGTTTCTTTGGATATGAGATAAAACCAGGCCTAAAGGCGCTTGAAGCTTCTCGGCAGCGGGTAACATTTTAGGCGTATTCGTCAAAACGGCGGTAAGTTCAACTTTAGAGCGCGAGACCAAAGCAACGGCAATCTGCTCCCCCCATACGAACCCGTCTAATGATGAACCAAATAAAATTTCCTGCACTCTATTAGGACGAAAAGGCTCAGTACAATGATATTCAAGAGGTCTCCCTACCAGGTCTAAGACTAACAGTCCTCCTATAACCCCATGAGCATAATCTCCCACGGCTGTCAAAAAACCTATATGCTTAGAATGTTCCCTCTTTTCAGCTGTCACGTTACAATCCTTTTCGTCAAAAAATCAGAAAACTTTTAGATTCTAAAAACGTCTAGATTTCGCGTCAATATCGAACAACCTAGACGTCTCTCGGAGTTGTTCTAAATCAATTTTTTGAAGTTGAGGAAGTCACTCCCTTCTTAATGTTCATATATCTCAGATTATCAGACTGTCCAGTCACTTCATACAGGAAGCGGCTAGGTATAGTTGGCTTCATTTTACCGCGTCGCATTCTTGCTAACGCCAGGGAAAGAGTCAATCTATACTGCGCTCTGGTAACTCCGACATAACACAATCTTCGTTCTTCTTCAACACTCTCCTCGGTGTAATCGGCAATAGAACGTTGATGAGGTAGGATCCCTTCCTCCATCCCTACCATATATACCTCTTTAAATTCCAATCCTTTGGCTGCATGGTATGTTGATAAAACAACGGCGTCGCTCAGTTTCTTTTTATCCTGCTGAGACGAAAAATCAGGGCCACCGAGGGATGCGTCATCCAAAAAATCCCCCAACGTTCCACCCGGATGTTCGTTGAGATAGGAAGCCACGGCGCTTATAACTTCGTCGACGTGTCCCTGTCTCTCCTTTTGCTCCTGTTCATCAGGATAAAGCCTCAAAATTTCGTCGTTGTATCGTACCTTATCAAGCAATTCTTCAACCGTTTTAACAGAAAAAGAATTCCTCATCTGAGTTTTTAAACTAAGAATTGTCTTACAAAAAGACGAAAGAGCTACTTGCGACCTTGGTTCCAACGAAGGGAGTAAATCCGAATCAGGCGAAATAGCTTTCCACATTGAAATTTTTTTCTCGGACGAGAAATTTTTAATCTTCTGAAGAGTAGTAGAGCCTATTCCCCTGGGCGGAGAATTAATAATTCTCAGGAGCGCTATATCGTCGCTAGAACGATTGACAAATTTGAGGTAAGACACAATGTCTTTAACCTCTTTGCGATCAAAAAAAGACTGTCCGCCAAAAATCACATAAGGAATTTTTGCTTCCCGTAACTCCATCTCGAACAATCGAGGTTGCTCATTTGTACGGAAAAGAATAGCGAAATCCCTCGGACGTCGGTTCGATTCACTCAATCTTTGCTGGATAGAAGCCACGACCCTCTTCGCCTCGACGTCTCCATCTCGACATTGAAGAATTCGAGGGACTTCCCCCCTTACTTTAGAATAGAGCTTTTTTGCGTGCCGAAAACCATTAAAATCGATCAACCTGTTAGCCCATGTAAGTATTTGCTGAGTAGATCGATAGTTCTCTTCTAGACAGACAATTTTCGCCTCTGCCCAATCTCTTTTAAAATTGAGGATATGACGAACCTCCGCTCCACGCCAACCGTAGATTGCCTGGTCGTCGTCGCCAACAACGCACAGGTTTCTATGCCCTTCGGCGAGACCTTTAATAATACGATACTGGCTAAGGTTTGTATCCTGATACTCGTCCACTAAAATGCGATCAAATCGATCGGCCTCGCTTTGTAATGTTTCTGGCGACAAATTGAATAAGTCTTCCGTCAACAACAAAATGTCGTCGAAATCAATTGCGCCCATATCCTTTAAAAGCGCTTGATAACGCCCATAAGAGAGAGCGCATAAAAATTCTTTAGAGGTTTGAGCGATATCCTGAGCCTCGCTAGGCCGAATACCAGCAGACTTCCATATGCTGATCTGCTTTAAGAAGTCGCCTGAACGTAGCGCGCCAGAGGATATCTTGACATTTCTAAGGATTTGTCTCGCGACCGATTCTTGATCGCCGCGATCATAGATGCTGAATTGATTGGGATATCCTAGAAGATGAATGTTCCGGCGCAAAATTCGAACACATAGTGAATGGAAGGTCGAAATCTCGGGACGTTTCTTATCTAAACGTTTAGGTAGCAACGCCGTAATACGCTCAAGCATTTCTTTCGCAGCTTTATTAGTAAAAGTCACAGCCAGGATACGATCAGGGGCGATTCCAGATTGTATCAACTTAGCAATGCGATAGGTCACCACTCTCGTTTTTCCTGTACCCGCTCCTGCCAGAACTAAAAGAGGTCCACTTAAAGTTTCTACGGCCGCACGCTGAGCCTCATTAAGAGACATAAGAAATTCCCCTGAATAATTACCCTAATGCCGAGTGTATTACACGACTAATTAAACTTCTTTTCCTTTGCCTCGCGAAGTATTTTTTTCACGACTAAATCAACATTCATTCCATCTGAAAGAGCCATATAGTTCAGCGTTATCCTGCTTCGTAAGACTACAGGCATAACTCTTTCAATGTCCTCAAAGGACGCAGTGGGACGCCCATCCAAAGCGGCCCATGCTTTAGCTCCGAGTAAAGCGGCTTGCGTCGCTCGCGGGCCAGCTCCCCATTCAACATACTGCTGGGTGATTTCTGGAGAGTTTTTCGTTTGCGGGCGCGTATTCCGCACTATTGAAACTGCATATTCCGCCACCGCTTCCGAAACAACGACGCGTCGAACCAATTTTTGATAAGATATAATTTCGTCGCGCGTAACTTGCGCAAGACATTTATCCTCTCTATCTCCCGTTGTCGCAAGAGCCATCGCAACTTCGTCCCCTGCGCGAGGATAGTCGATCGACAAGCTGAAGAGAAAACGATCGAGCTGCGCCTCTGGAAGTAAATATGTCCCTTCATGTTCAATAGGATTTTGGGTCGCCATAACAAAAAAGGGAGGATCGATCACATATCCTTTTCCAGCAACGGTAACTTGTTCTTCTTGCATCGCCTCAAGCAAAGCGGACTGGGTTCGAGGTGGAGTACGATTAATTTCGTCCGCTAAAACGATATTCGAAAAAATAGGGCCAGGAAAGAACTCAAATACTCTGGGAGCGCCGTGAACTTCTTGGAGAATATTAGAACCAATCACATCGCTAGGCGTTAAATCGGGTGTAAATTGGATTCGACTAAATTTTAAACTGAAAATTTGCGCAAGCGCCCGAACAATGCTGGTTTTCCCTAAACCGGGAACGCCAGTTAACAGCACGTGCCCTCCTGCAAAAAAAGCGGCTATAATCTCTTCCAGAAGTTTCGTCTGCCCGTAAATCATCTGCGACATATTCTGCAATAGAGAAGCCTTTAAGTTGCTCAGTGAAGTTAAAAGTTCCTGATCTCTATCTACTTGATTCTCCATCGTCTCACCCCCATGAAGTAGTCTAGATTAAAACCTATAAAAAACGAACAACTTCGTCAAAGGACAAAGCTGTTCGTCAGTCATTATTCTAAACAAGCCTTAGAAAATCTCAATGCTTCGTAGTGTTCTGAGCGGCGTTACGTTCGCGAACAATCTCTTCCTGAAGCACGACAGGAACCTTCTTATATTTAGAAAATTCCATCGAGAAAACGCCTTGTCCTTGGGTCATACTTCTGAGGTCGGAAGAATAACCGAAAGTTTCCGCAAGAGGAACTTCTCCGTGAATCACGCAAGAAGCGCCGGAAGTTTCGGTAGAAGTAATCAAACCGCGACGGCTCGACAAGTCTCCAACGACGCTTCCTTGGAAGGACTCAGGACACTCGATTTCGATCTTCATGATCGGCTCGAGAAGCGCCGGCTTCGTACGAGGGAAGTTTTCCCTTAAAGAAGTCTGAGCGCAAATACGGAACGCCAAGTCGCTCGAGTCGACGGCGTGGTAAGAACCGTCGTTGACAACGATCTTCAAATTAACGACAGGATACCCCGCGACCGGCCCCTTTTCGAGAGAAGACCTGTAACCCTTTTCAATTGCGGGGATAAAGTTAGACGGAATAACGCCGCCGGTAATTTTATCCTCAAAGATGAAGGTCTCTTTTCCAGCTTCCTCTTCAGGAATAGGAGACATGATACCGCGAATATCAGCGAATTGCCCGGAACCACCGGACTGCTTCTTATGCTTGGTCGCAAACTCGACCGTCTCAGTTGGGGCCTCTCGATAATTAACCTTAGGCGCCGAAGTCTCAACCTCAACCTTATATTCACGACGGATACGTTCAACATAAACGTCGAGGTGCAATTCGCCCATTCCCGCGATCAACGTTTCACCGCTTTCGGCGTCCGTCGTAACGGTCAGAGTCGGATCCTCTTTGCGGAAACGGTACAGGGCCTTGCTCAATTTGTCCATGTCTCTCGTTTCCTTAGGTTTAATAGCAACCTGAATAACAGGTTCAGGAACGAAGATAGACTCCAAGGTGCAGTAATGCGGTTCTGGACAATAATTTTCCCCGGAAGAACCTTCGATACCAATAACAGCTACGATATCGCCGGCAGTCGCAGACTCTAATTCAACGCGTTGATCCGCATGCATACGGAAAATACGGCTAACACGCTCTTTCTTATTAGTTCGTTGGTTGTAATAGGAAGAGCCTTTTTCCAACGTTCCCTGATAAATACGCATGAAAGTCAAAGTACCATACGGATCTTCAACCGTCTTAAACGCCATGGCAACGAGCGGTTCGGACGCGTCTGGCTTCAAGGGAAACTTCTCTTCTTCTTGAGTTTCAGGATTAACGCGGAAAGCAGTGGCTTCACGATCAAGAGGAGAAGGTAGATAACGCGCGATGGCGTCCAACAACGGCTGAACACCCTTATTGTGGAAGGCAGAGCCCAAGAAGACAGGCGTCATCTGACGAGCTAACGTCGCCGATTTAACGACTTCGTGAATTTTCTCCTCAGGAATCTCCTGCTCTTCAAGAAGCATTTCCATGAGATCGTCGCTATACATAGACAACGATTCAAGCATTTCTTGCCTGGAAGTTTCGAATTCTTCCTTCAACGCTTCCGGAACGTCTTCATAGCGCAATTTTTCGCCCTGAGCGCCGTCAAAGTAGATCGCCTTGCCGGTAATAAGATCTACAACGCCCTGGAAATTTTGTTCCAATCCGATCGGAATCTGCATCAAAACAGCGTCGCAGTCAAGTTTATCATGCAACTGCTGGACAACGCGGCGAGGATTAGCGCCCGTTCGGTCAAGTTTATTGATAAACGCAATTCGAGGAACCCCATAACGCTTCATTTGACGGTCAATCGTCAAAGACTGAGCCTGAACGCCACCGACAGAACACAGAACCAAGACAGCCCCGTCAAGAACTCTAAGCGCGCGCTCAACTTCAACGGTGAAGTCAACGTGACCGGGGGTGTCAATAAGGTTGATCGTCGTATCATGCCAATGCACGCGGGTAGCAGCGCTTGTGATAGTAATACCACGTTCCTGCTCGAGCTCCATGTGATCCATAGTAGCCCCACCGTCATGAACTTCCCCCATCTTGTGAGTTCGACCCGTATAAAACAGGATTCGCTCACTAAGGGTTGTCTTACCAGAGTCAATGTGAGCTGAAATACCAATATTGCGCAAATTTTTCACGTCTGACATAGTCGCAATCCCCAAATAAAGCTTATTTGCTTTCCCAATAAGCGTAAACGACGAAACTGACAACGGATTCTATCCAATCGTAATTGAGTTGAAATTATCACAGAAAGAAGGGGTTTAGCAAGGGGATAACCTGGTAATTTATCCCAAATAACTAATTATAAACGTTATCACGTATTTAATACAAAAACTAAAATTAAATATTTTAAATCTATATCAAAATTATCGAAACTCTTAAATCATAAAGAGCAATGTTGCTAGACAAACATTAAACTAGATTCATCTATGAAAATTTAGTAAGATGCGGTCAGAAGCGCCATCCGCTTGCCTCAACCTCCCTGTATTTGGATGAAAACACAAATGACTGATATAAGGCTAACCTGGTTTGGACATAATTGTTTCATGTTCTCCTTTAATGGAACCAATATCCTGATTGACCCATTTTTCGAGGCGTCGATCTCACCCCAAGACAAACATCATCTGAAACTTGACTACATCCTCGTGTCCCATGGACATGACGACCATTTAGCTGACGCGTTAGGGTTGGCCCTAAATTCTAACGCTCCTATAATAACCAGCTTCGAATTGGGCAACTTCTTTGAGAGGAAGGGAGTGAGAACGGAGAAAGTCAACATTGGCGGAGCAATTTACCTTCCGCTCCATGACTCCTCCAAACTTAAATTCCAAATTATTGCAGTACCTGCGCTTCATAGTTCTAGTCTTGGAAATCATGATCCAGCGGGTAATTCCATGGGGTTCGTTTTATCTTTTCCCAAAAACCACGTTCCCATTTCGCCTCGTGAAGTTCCGTCGATAAAACCGTTGAAAGAACAGCTCGCTGAAGCGTCGGCATTTTCGATTTATTTTGCCTGTGACACGGGATATTTCAGCGAAATGTCATGGATTGGACAACTAGGCATAGACATTGCTGTTCTTCCAATAGGCGACCGTTTTACAATGGGCCCCTCCGCCTCTCTAGACGCCATAAATGCGATTTCCCCCAAATTGGCAATTCCATCTCATTACAATACTTGGGAACCGATCTCGCAAAACGCGGAGAAATGGAGCGAAAGCGTTAAAAAATACACGAACGCCCAACCTTGCGTGATTCCTAATGGGGGCGCTCTCCTTATCGAAGACAATCAATGGAAATTACTATAGTTTCGAATCAAAAAATCATGATTGAAGCGAATAAACTTACTAAAATTTACGGTAACTTTTTGGCAACCAAAGAGATCTCTTTTCATATCGGCAAGGGAGAAGTTGCCTGCTTTTTAGGGCCCAACGGAGCTGGAAAAAGCACGACAATGAAGATGCTCACCGGTTTTTTGACGCCTAGTTCCGGCACGGCCAAGATCGCTGGATTTGACATGATTTCGGATCGACAACAAGGGGCTAAGAAATTAGGATACCTACCCGAAAACGGACCAATTTATCCCGATATGACGCCTGAAACTTTGTTAAAGTTCTTTGCGGAATTGCGCAAACTGCCCTCTACGCAACGTAAAAGTAGAATTGACGAGGTAGTGGAACTATGCGAACTTCAATCCGTATTCCACCGTCCATTAGGAAGTTTGTCTAAGGGATTTCGGCAAAGAGTAGGAATGGCGCAAGCTTTACTTCATGACCCAGACGTGGTTATTCTCGATGAACCGACTGCAGGTCTTGACCCTAACCAAATACAACACGTGCGCTCGACAATTAAAAGGATTGGAAAAACAAAAACAGTCCTTCTTTCAACCCATATTCTCCAAGAAGTAAAAGCTGTCGCTTCTAGAATTGTTTTTATTTCAGACGGACAAATAGTATTCGATGGTCCCGTCGAGGAATTCGGAGAAACAACAGACGACCTCGATCGCCAATTCCAAAAACTTACCGCAAATCGCCTCAACAGGTATCTACCCCGAAAGTGATTTACGAAAGTCAAAGAATTCGATTTTTTCACAAACAATGGTTTATAACCATCGACTAATAATCCAATGCTAGCAGTATTCAAACGTAATTTTTCGTCTTACTTTTTAAATCCTACGGGTTATGTGTTCATTTGCGTCTTTGTGCTCTTGTGTTCAGGAGCCGCCTTCTTACCAGATGAATTTGTTGTGTCGAATCTTGCTAATCTCGCACAGCTCAATCTCTGGTTTCCTCTAATTGCCATCTTCTTCGTACCAGCGATTGCGATGGGGGTTTGGGCCGATGAAAAGAGGCAAGGGACAGACGAATTACTGATGACACAACCTATCTCGCCACTCGCGATCACTATCGGTAAGTACCTCGCTGTTCTAGCAGTCTATACGGTCTCGTTATTGTTCTCTGCTATTTCGAACTTACTGATCCTAGAATTTCTGGGAGAACCTGACATTGGACTTTTTTGCGCAACCTATTGTGGATATTGGTTAGTTGGAGCCGCGACAGCAGGTATTGCATCCATTGTTTCTTACCTAACCTCTCAACTTACAGTTGCCTATATTTTAGGAGCTGTATTCAACACCCCGTTAGTTTTGTTCAAATGGGCGGACGCCCTCCCAATTCCGGGATCAATTGCCCAATTTCTAAAATCGTTTAGCATCGACTCATTTTTAGAACCATTTGGACGAGGAATCATTTCACTTTCAGGATTCGTATATTTCCTTTCAATCGTAGTTCTATCAATCTATCTGAGCGTGATTTTTCTCACGAGAAACACCTGGACTGCGCTACGCCTAAAAAAGAGGTTTTGCAGGTATATGTACCGCGTCGTTGCGTCGTCTTTGCTACTACTAGCGCTCATCGGCATAGTAAGAGACCATGACCTCCATTTAGACTGCACGGCTGAAAAGCTTAGTACGTTGTCGGCTGGAACCTTCGAAATTCTCAATCAAATTCAAACGCCCTACCCCATAACGATAGAGGCTAGGTTAAGCCCGCATGTTCCGCAAGAATATGTACAAACCAAACTTGACGTTATTTCCATTCTCAATGAATTACAAAAGCGCTCCCATACGCCCGTCTTTCTCGATATAAAAGAAATTATGCCCAACACGTCAGAGGCGTATCGTCTTGAACGTCAGTACGATATACGCCCTCGGACTGTCGTATTTAACACTCGAGGTCAAATACGGGAAGATTCAATATTTTTAACGATTATTTTTCATTGTGGTTCACGTTCTATCGTTATCCCATTTTTTAACCGCGGTCTATCTGTAGAATATGAACTAATATCTTCTCTTAAAAATGTAACAACACCGCCCCAGAAAAGGATCGGTATTGTTAAAACAGACGCGGGAGTTCTTGGAAGAATTAACGATTATGGACAAGAAATCAACAAACCCTGGCCTCTCGTTGAAGAACTTAATAGACAATATATCGTCGAATCTGTAGATCCTTCTACCCCAATTGACTTGAACAAATATAGCGTTCTCCTTGCTTTTCAACCCTCGTCCCTTGGCCCTGTTGAATTTCTAAACTTCGTCAATGCCGTCCGACAAGGCCAACCAACTGCAATTTTTGAAGATCCCCTTCCCATCTTCTTGAACTATCTCACAGGCACTAATGAATCTAAACGTCCGACAGTAACCAATCCGATTCCCCCGCTGAAAGGTGAAATCAACCTTTTGTGGTCTGTTCTTGGCGTTAAGTTTGAAGGTGGATCGGTTTTGTGGAAAAACTACAATCCATACCCCAAGCTTGCAACGCTTTCTGAGGAATACTTATTCGTCGACGCCCGACCTATTCAATATCAAGTTGACGATGAGAGTAACCAAACAGTTAAAGACCAACCAAATTCCACCTTTGACACGTTTAATAAAAACGATCTCTCAGTGTCGTCTTTGGAACGTCTCCTTTTTCCCTTTGCTGGTTCAATTTCACAATTAGAAAACACCGAAACTTCATTCACTCCGCTCGTTCGTACGTGGGCGGGGGGATATTCATCCACAACGGACGTCGTTCCAAATGGAATTCGAGCGCGCAGTTTAAAGAGAACCTCGTCAAGCGACGTCTATACCTTGGCGGCTCGCATCACAGGAACAGTGCCCCCTGCATTCCAGGTTCAGCCGTCGTCCTCCGCAAAAACGCAACCCCAACTCAACGCAATTCTGGTAGCGGACGTAGACGCGGCCTCACCAGGCTTTTTCACACTTCGTGAAATGGGATCGGACGTTAGAAATGGAATTGTTTTTGACTTCGACAACATTACATTCCTGCTTAATATTATCGATCATCTAGCCGACGAAGACTCACTAATTTCAATTAGAAGTCGCCGCCCAAAACATCGAACTCTAACTAAGATAGAAGACTCCACTCGTAAAATTCGCGAAGAAGCCACCTCTGCCCAAATCGTTTATATGAGAGAA
>CAVGEG010000046.1:22289-22744 GCA_963628165.1 Paratractidigestivibacter sp.
GTGGAAAAACTATCTTCTCGAGATCCTAAGCAGAAGGAACTAAACCGCGAAGAATCTGTGGAACTTCAATCGTCGATAGTTGCCACTCAACAGAGATTGCAGAAAGTTCTTGAAGAAAAGAAAAGGAAAATCGACCGCAAAGTTGAAGAGGAACAACGAGAAGTTGATGAATTTGTGCGTCAAATCCAAGGACGATACAAAACGTACGCCACCATTATTCCCCCCCTCCCGCCGCTAGTAATCGGGCTGATAGTATTCATCTATCGTAAAAAACGCCGAGGCTCAGAATACGGTTTTTAATAAGCCGTTTGGTAGTAAAAACGGAAATGGTAGTAATCTTGATTGCATATGTTTCAAGGATCTTGATTACTACCATTTTGTTATTCTTTTAAATTAAAAGATTGAACGCTAAAGAGCAATTTCACTTAGAAGGATAAAGGGCGCTCCCGATTCTC
>CAVGEG010000046.1:22754-23757 GCA_963628165.1 Paratractidigestivibacter sp.
ACCAAAGTTGATCCCTCTTCGATAGCTACCTCAAAGTCGCCGCTCATTCCCATTGATAACTCGGTAAAGAGTTCCTTGTCGCGAGCATACGGCTGACATTTTTCCAAAAGGGAACGTAAAAGAGCAAATTGCCGCCGAAGCTCAGAAGGGGACGCATGTAGCCCTCCCATCCCCATCAGTCCACAAAACTGGATATGATTAAAATGCTCTTCCATTTTGGGAAATAGCTCTAAAAGGTCTTGGGGGTCAAATCCTCGTTTGGTTAAATCTTCAGAAATGTGCACTTCTAGCAAGACAGAAACTTTGCTAGGAAAGCAAGTTGTTGACGTAGCCTCTCCTTTTATTCCTTCTTCAACAAGAATTCTCTCAATAGTCTCGAGTAAGTTCCATGAGTCGACAGAGTGTATCAGCGACACATATGGCAAAATTCGTCGAACTTTGTTGCGTTGGAGATTACCTATAAAATGCCAATTAATCTTTTTTTGAATATCCTGTCCTGTCACGCTTCCAACAGACAAATCCCGTAACGATGACGAGTCAGATTTTATGGGCGGATTTCCCCAAAAAGAAATCTTTTCTAGAAAATTCTTAACACGGTTCTCCGCAAGATCAGTAAGATTGGCCTTCAGAAAACTGGCTACTATTCCATCGTCAGGCTGAGCGTATTTTGAAACAGCAATTAGCCTAACGCTATTTTGACTACGTCCCGCTTTACTTTCTGCTTCGGCGATCTTTCCTCGTACAAGGTCTACCTTCGCTTTAACAACGTCGCTAAGAGATTCTACACTATTCCAATCACGCTCAACGGATTTCATATGAAAACGCCTTCAGTAAAAGACGTCGCTAAGAGAAAGATCACTCTCTTAGCGACGTTATGTTATTCAAGTTCCCTACATTTTTTGCGTTCAAACTTTATCGACGTCAGGAACAACAAATTCTCCTCTGTACTCGCGAGTTTCCATCCGTTTAGCTTCCGCGTCGTAGACAAAGGACTCTGTTACAG
>CAVGEG010000047.1:0-7386 GCA_963628165.1 Paratractidigestivibacter sp.
ACCTTTTCCAGCGCCGTTTCCGACGCGACGACGGGGGAAACCGTCGCTAAGAGAGCGGCTATCGATAAGAGGAGAGACGTTTTTTTCATGGGGGATCCTTTCTCGGGGCGTTCCCGATTTGGGTGAAAGAGGCGCCGGGATTACTGAAGTTTTTCCCGCGCGATATGTTCGAGTTCCGCGACGACTTCGTCGATCGTCTTTCCGTCGGTAACGACGACGATCGCGTCGGGCGCCTGGCGTAGGGGGCCGACTTCGCGGTCGATGTCGCTTTTATCCCGCGCCGCGATCTGGGCGCGAATCGTGTCGAAGGCGACCTCTTCTCCGCGCGCGAGATGCTCCCCGACGCGACGCCGCGCCCGTTCGTCGACGCTCGCCGTCAGGTAGATCTTGCACCGCGCGTCGGGAAAGACCGCCGTCCCTTGATCGCGACCTTCCGTGACGATCCCGCGCGATTCGCCGATCGCGCGCTGCGCCTTCACGAGGATCGCGCGGATCGACGGCGCGTTCGCCGAATATCGCGTCGCTTGCGTTACCTCCGGACTCCGGATCGCTTCCGTCACGTCTTCCCCGTTAAGATACGTGCGACCGTCTCGCGCTTCGATCCGCGCCCGCGCCGCCGCCGCCGCAAGACTCGATTCGACCGAAAGATCAAGCCCCTCTCGCAATCCCAACAGCGCTACCGCGCGATACATACCCCCCGTGTTGAGGAATTCCAACCCTAATCTTTCCGCGAGTCGTTTTGCGCAGACGCTCTTGCCAGCGCCTGCGGGGCCGTCGATCGCGACCACGTTCATTTCCGTCATGATCCATCCCTATTGTTGTGCTAAATGCGCGTCGACGAACGCCGACGCCGGAAATTATTGTATCCAGGGAGAATGCGCGGCGCCATACCTTTCGAGAAATGGCCGCGTTTTTTTTGGGGAAGAAGTGTGGAAAAGGAAGGATTAAGTTGCTCTGATTATTTCGATATTTCCGAATAAGTTTAAAAAAAGATCGAGAATTTTTTTCCACGCAATTAGCGCCGGTTATTCCTTGAGGGGGACGCTATGGGGGGACGATAAGGAAAAGAAGAGGGATCGCCGTTGCGCGACGCCGAGGGAGCGCGTCGCGACGACGTCGCGTTAGGGTAGAGAGGATCGAGCTGCCATGGGGCTATATTTGGACGATTACGATAGAGATGGAACCGAGGATAATTCGCTGGAGAACGTCGATCTCTATGCGGACGAAAGCGAGTTTTTTGACTTCGAATCTTACGAAGATAAGGAGCGTTACGAGGTCGACGAGTCCGTGCCGTTTGACGACGTTGGCGAAACGCGCCTAGACGACGAGAGGAGCGAAGACGAGAGCGACGAGGGACGCGCGACGCACGCCGTCGACGGGCTCCCCACGGAAGAAGAACTTGCCGACGATCCGATTCGCGTCTATCTCACGCAGATGGGAAATATCAGCATGCTCAGTTGCGAGCAGGAGCGCTTCATCGCGAATGAAATCGAGGTCGCGCGACGTCGATTCCGCTTCGCCGCGCTCAGCTTCGATTCCGTCCTCCGCGATATCGTCGTGATCCTCGAAAAGATCGAATCCAGACGCGCGAGGTTGGATCGCACCGTCGAAGTTTCCGTCTCCGCCGTCGAGTTGAAGAAACGCATCGCCGCGATTTTACCCCTCGCGATCACGACGCTTCGCGGCATTCTCCGTAAGAATCGCGACGATTTTCTCGAGATCTCTTCACGCAAACTCGACGCCGCGCGCAAAAAGAAGTTGCGTCGCGATATCGCGCTACGCAAACGTCGCGCCGCGCGGCTCCTCGTAGAACTCCGACTTCGCGCGCAAGTCTATCAGGGCGTCTTAGATCAGAAGCTCGCGCGGTACGCCGCTCTCTTCGAGAAGCTCCAGCGAGCGAGAGAGTTGCGCAAACGACTGCAAGACGCTGGGGAACTCTACCCGTCGTATAACGCCGCGCGCGCCGCGCTTGGCGGAGGGCGCTTCTTCTGGAAGGCGCGATATGAAGTCAAGCCGTCGACAGACGTCGCGTATCGCGAACTCTCCTTGGGCTCTTCATCCATAAACTACGCAGAGGCGAATCGCGTTCCAGACGCGTCTCGATGGGCGCGGCTCCGCGCCGAATTCTTCTCGATGCGACGCGAATTGCGACGCGAAAGACGGCTCTCCAACGAGTCCTTGGCTTCTCTCGCGCGAAGAATCAAGAGAACGGAAGAGCTCCGCGATCAGTTCAAGACCGCGAAGCGCGTCTTCTCCCTCGGAAACCTCCGACTCGTCGTCAGTATCGCCAAGAAATACCGCAATCGCGGAATCGAGTTCCCCGACCTGATTCAAGAGGGGAATACGGGGCTTATGCACGCGGTGGACAAATTCGAGTATCGATTGGGATACAAGTTCTCGACGTACGCGACGTGGTGGATTCGCCAGGCGATCTCGAAGGCGATCAGCGATCAGCGCCGGACGATCCGCGTGCCGAACCGCGTCCTCGACGCCGTGAAGACGATCAGCAAATCCACAAGAGAGCATGCCTGCGACGGGATCGTTCCGCCGACGATTTTCGAAATCTCGGGGTTCACGGGGCTTTCCCCCGCGGATATTAAGTTGGCGCAGCAGGCGACGCGTCCTCTGTTGTCCCTGGATAGACCGATCGACGGTTACGACAACGCCTTCTTCGGGGACTTTTTGGAGGACGACAAGGGCGGCGATCCGTTGGATCAGATGCATCGTAACGCGCTACGCGAGAGGTTGGAAGAGGCGCTCTCGGCGTTGACTTTCCGTGAGCGGGAAATCATTCGGCTCCGTTACGGTCTCGCGGATGGATACGGTTACACGTTGGAGGACGTAGGGGCGATCTTTGTGGTGACGCGCGAAAGGGTGCGTCAGCTTGAGGCGCGCGCGGTGCGCAAGTTGCAGAATCCGACGCGAAGGCGTCAGTTGGAGTGTTTCCTGGAGGAATCTGGGGACGAGAAGAAAGACCGGGGCGGACGGCGTTGCGATCGGAAGCGCGGCGCGGGAAAACGCGACGACAAGACGTCTGACGCGTCGTCGGGAGAGGAGACTTCGGAGACGTCGGCGACCGCGACTAAGGGGTTTGTGCGCGTCGGCGTCGAGACGAGCGCGGGGGCGCAAACGTTCGCGCGTTCTAAATCGGCGGTTTCGGTGAACGCGCGGGTCTGAGGATCGCGGGAGTATTGACGCCTACGACTCCTTCTTCGAGGGGCGTCGCGGGCTTTTCTATTATTTTTTTCAAGCCTTGCCAACGACGCCCTTTCTATGCTATAATAAAGGCGGGAGACTATTCATATGGCGGGTAAAAAACGCGAAGTACTAATTGAAAAGAAGGAAACGAAGTTGCAGATGACGTCGATGATCGACGTCGTGTTCTTGCTCCTTGCCTTCTTCGTCGTGACCTATAAAACTCCGGAGGTCGAGGGGGACTTCAACATCCGCATGCCGATCGAAGCGCAATCGAGCGCTCCCCCGAGTCTCGACGACGTTTCCCCCGTGAAAGTGACGCTCAGCGCCGACGCGAACGGCGAGCTCAGCGGGATCCGCTTTGGGGAGACGCGCGTGGCGGACATGCGCGCGTTGCGCTCCGCCGTTTTTCAATACGCGGTCGCGTCTCCAACGACCTTCGAGGCCGCGTTTAGCGTCGCGGAGCCCCCTGTCTTTCGCGACGACGTCGAGGTCGAGCTCGACTGCGACCCCGCGTTGAAGTATCGATACGCGATGGAGGCGATCACGTCCGTGACGGGGTATCTGAACGCGGAAAATCAAATCGTCAAAATGGTCGAAAAGGTCAAGTTTACTCCACCTGCCAAGGGGTAGCTTGCGCGACGCGGTTCAGGGCGTCGGCAACTCTTATAGCGGAGCGTGAAACTTATGGGCGTCAAGAAATTTGGACCCTTTGTTCTCGAAAGAATGATCGGACGCGGAGGAATGGGCGCCGTCTATCGCGCTCATGACGAAAACACGAATCAGACCGTAGCCGTTAAGGCGCTCCTCTTGCCCCTCGAAAGAGAGAGGGAACGCTTTGAGGCGGAAATCTCGACTTTGCGAAGGTTGCGCCACGAGAATATCGTCAAGCTCTTCGGCTTCGGGCAGGAGGATGGGATCCTCTATTACGCGATGGAGTTCGTCGACGGCCCGAGTCTCTCGACCCTCTTGCGCAAGGGGCGCCGCTTCACCTGGGAGGAGACCGTCTACATCGGCCTGAAGATCTGCAACGCCCTCAAGCACGCCCACGACCGCGGCGTCATCCACCGCGATATCAAGCCCGCGAATATTCTCTTAGTCGACGACGGCGTCGTCAAAGTCTCCGATTACGGAATCGCCCAATATTTCGGCGCGGCGCGACTCACCAACGCGAACCAGGTCGTCGGAACGATCGAGTTCATGGCTCCGGAGCAGGCGCAGGCGAGTTCCGTCACCCCCAAGACCGATATCTATTCCCTCGGCGCGCTCATGTTCGCGCTCCTGACAGGAAAGCCCCCGTACCCGGCGAAGTCGCTTCCGGAGCTGTTGAAGCGGTTTCGGGAAGGCTTTCCGGAGTCGGTGCGCGCGTCGCGACCGGAGACCCCGAAGATTGTGGACGACGTTGTTTTCGATCTCTTGCAGATTCAGCCGGAGAAGAGGCCGGGGGACGCGCGCGTCATCGGAAGGCGTTTGGAAGCGATCTTGTGCGCGTCCGCGACCTGTCCCGACGGCAACCCTTTCCTGAATCAGCGTTTCGACGCGAACGGCGTGGCGAAAGCGCCCGCGAGCGGACTTATTCGCGCGATTTTAGAGAACGCCAAGGAGAACGAAGACGAGGACGACGAGTCCGACACGACGATGTGCAAGGACTCCCCGGACGATTTCAAGACTGATCCCGACGAGGATCCGGAACTCGTTCAGGACTTCCCGTACCGCCCGATAGGGGACGAGATCGATGAGAATTTCGACTTTGAGTCCCCCTTTGACAAGCCGACGGAACACGCGGACGCGGGGGGAAACGCGGCGTCTGAGTCGGAGAAGGGCGCGGAGTCGAGCGACGATGCGGCTGAGGTTGCGGAGGCGGCGGAAGACGACGCCGATTTCGTGCTGGACACGGACGATTCGCGCGCCGGGGGCGGCTACAGCGTGGGGGAGACGTCGACGGGGAACGAGTTTATCGAGGCGAAGCGTCGAGCGGCGCGTCGCGCGAAGGAGAACGCGCTCCTTGAGGAGATAATGGGGAACGCGGAGACGAAGGCGCAGACGTGGGTTGAGGAGTCGATCGCCGCGTCGGCGACCGCGACTGAGACTGTGGCGGCGTCTCAGGCTGAGATTGAAGCCAAGATCGAGGAGCAAGACGACGTCGCGACGATGATCCAACCCGCGTTGGGGAGCGAAAGCGCGGACGCTCCGGGAGCGCGGATCGAGATTGTCGCGCATGACGCGAACGCGCGCAAGGGGATAGACGAAGGGGCGACGATCGCGTCGATTCCTCACGCGGCGGCAGAGGAGGAGGACGAGATCGCGACGCGTTTAGAAGACACGTCGGCGGCGGACGCGCAGGATCCGTCGAAGCGCGCGGTCGAGCCGCGACTGGACGCGCGACTGAAGAGCGCGGCGGCGAGCACGGTGATCGAGCCGGTCGTCTACGAGCCGGTGAACGCGGAGCAGTTGGCCGCGCGCAATAAGAAGGGGAACGCGGAGCGGACTCAGAGTTGCGAGCCGCAATTGGCGCAGGTGTGCGTGCAGTCTCGAAACGTGCCTTTTGAGGAATTGGGGGAGCACGGGGAAGACTTGAAAGCGACGCCGGTGGAGAAGTTTAAGAAGTCGGTCTTTACGCCGGTGAAGGAAGACGAGTTGGACGCGCAGACGGAGTCGGGCGAGGTGGACGAGACGAATCTGTTCGTGCGCTTCCGGGTCGTCCTTTTGCTGTTGATGCTGGGGATGATCGTCTTTTTGATCGTGATCGCGTTTAAGACGCCGAGCGCGGACAGGTTGTACGCGAAGATCGACGACGCCTTTAACCGGACGTCGGCGAAGAAGTTCAACGCGGCGTTGCGCGACGCAGAAAAGAATATGCGGAGCTTTTCGAACCTTTATCCGAACGATCCGCGGGTGGAGAAGGTGAATTACTTCCTGGAGGAGTTGAAGATCCAGGATTTGGATCAACGATTGGAGCGCCAGGCTCTCAATACGGGTCGAGAGCCGCGTTTGCAACCGATCGTTCGCGCGTATTTGGAGGCGCGACGCGCGGCGGGGGAAGACTGGGAGAGCGGTTCGAAGCGTCTGGAGGCGTTCATCGACCTCTTCGGGTCGGATCACATTCTCAAGGAGTTGGAGAACGAGAACGCGTTGGAGACGATCTTGCACGACGCGTCGGACGCGGAGGACGCGACGGACAAGGAGCCGCGTTCGTTGCGCGAGCTAGTGGTGCGCAACAGGTGGAAGGAATGGAAGGGTAAGAAGTTTACGGCGGTTTCGTTGCCGGACAAGTTGGTGGTGATCGCGAAGCGTCGGTATCTTCTCCTGGAGGAGGAGAATCGAACGACGCACCGTGCGGACGCGGCGCTTCTGAACGACCGTCTGATCACGGCGGAGACGATCGCGGAGAATGAGCCGCAACGCGCGGAGGCGATCCGCCGCGCGGCGCAGACCCTCTACGGCGAAAAAGAGTGGGCCCGACCCTTGCTCGACGCACCCGCCGCCCCGGAACCGACGCCCGAACCCGACGAAGCGCCCGGTATAGAAATGGACGAAATAGAGCCGGAAAGCGTTCCGGAAGAGACGATCCCTCAGGAGACGGGGAATGAAGAATAAGGCGGCGAAAGCGTTTGCCGACGCGTAGAAAGGAAAAGGTTACGAAAAAGGGGAGACGCAACGCTTTTGGACGACCCTTCTTCGCGACGTGTTAGGAGTTGACCGTCCGGAAGAGCGCCTCGTTTTCGAAGAGCGCGTTAAGGTCGACAAGTTGATTTCGTCAGGAAGTCAGACGAACTTTATCGACGCAAGAATTTCCGAGACGAAAGTCTTAATCGAGCAGAAGAGAGTTTCGACGTTGATTTAAGAGGCGCTATTCGTCAGGCGGACGGCGTTTGGTTGACTCCCTACCAACAGGCAAAAAAATACGCGAATAGTTTGCCGTATTCAGAGCGACCTCGATGGATTGTCACGTGCAATTTCCAAGAGTTTCTGATTTACGACATGGAGACGCTCAACGCCGAACCCGTCGATATTTCTCTCGAGAATTTCAAAGAGGAAGCGTATCGGTTAGAGTTTCTTGTCAAATTCCAAGATGAAGCGATAATTCGCGAGACGCAGATCTCGATCCAGGCGGGGGAAATCGTCGGCAAGTTGTACGACGCTCTCCTAACCGGGTACGTTCACAAAGACGACCCGAGTACGCTTCAATCA
>CAVGEG010000047.1:7396-12427 GCA_963628165.1 Paratractidigestivibacter sp.
ATTCAACGTCCTTTGCGTGCGTCTCGTTTTCTGTCTCTACGCGGAGGACGCGAACGTCTTCCAACCGCGGCAGTTTCACGGCTATCTTGTAAAGAATAAAGAATATGCGCGAATGGCGTTGATCGAGCTTTTCAAGACCCTCGACACGCCGGAGGAGGAGCGCGATCCGTATATAGACGAAGCTCTTGCGGCGTTCCCTTATGTGAACGGGGGCTTTTCCGGGATGAGAAGATTGAGATCCCGCGCATAACGTCGGAAATCCTGAGCGTTCTTACGCGCGACGCGAGCGAGCAGTTTGACTGGAGCGGAATCAGTCCGACGATCTTTGGCGCGGTTTTCGAGAGCACGTTGAATCCCGAGACGCGGCGATAAAGGGGGATGCATTACACGTCGATCGAGAATATCCACAAGTTGATCGATCCTCTCTTCCTAGACGAACTGCGCGAGGAGCTTCGCACGATCAAAGCGCTCTCCGTCGAGACGACGCGGCGCGATAAGCTCGTCGCTGTTTCAAGAGAAGCTCGGCTCGTTAACCTTTTTGAACCCCGCGTGCGGATCGGGGAACTTCCTCGCGGAGACGTATATTTCGTTACGACGCCTTGAGAATGAAGCGCTACGCGTTATCTACCCGCAAGGAACGTTATTCGCCGCGGATGATGAAGGCGTCGTCAAAGTCAAGATCGGTCAGTTTTACGGGATTGAGATCAACGACTTCGCTGTAACCGTCGCGAAGACCGCGCTATGGATCGCCGAATCTCAAACCCTTCAGGAGACGGAGGATCTTCTCAACTGCCGACTGAAATCCTACCCTCAAGTCGTACTCCAATATCGTCGAAGGGAACGCCTTAAAAATCGATTGGCGCGACGTCGTCGATCCGCGGAATCTCACGTATATCATGGGGAATCCGCCTTTTGTCGGTTATTCGCATCAAACGAAGGAACAGAAGGAAGATATACGAAACGTCTACGTAGACGAAAAAGGGAGACCTTACCAAACGGCTGGGAAGATCGACTACGGCGCGGGCTGGTATTTCAAGGCCTGCGAGTTCATGTTAGGGACAGAAATTCAAACTGCCTTTGTGTCTACTAATAGCGTCGCTCAGGGCGAACAGGTCGAGTATATTTGGAAGCCGCTGATAGAGCGTTTTAAACCGACCATAACGTTTGCTTACAAAACGTTTCAATGGGCAAGTGAAGCGTCTTTATTTGCCCATGTTCATTGTGTCATTATTGGTTTTAGTCTTGTTGATCTTAATCGCCCAAAATTCCTTTTTGGAGAAGATACGAAAGTCATCGCGACAAATATTAATCCCTATCTTATCGACGCACCAAACATCATTATTGAAAGTCGGAGCAAACCTTTGGAGAAGGTTTCAGCTATCGTTAATGGAAGCAAGGCAACCGACGGCGGCTTTTTGTTTCTTTCAACCCAGGAGAGGAATGAGGTCTTAGCTTCTGAACCAGGACTTAATGCATGGATTAGACTGTTTTTAGGCGCTGAAGAATTTATCAATTACAAAGAGAGGTATTGCTTTTGGTTCGACGGAATAACGCCTCAGTAGCTCAGAGCGTCGCGTATTTTGGCGAATCGTATTAAAGGGGGCAAAGAATTTAGACTTTGTAGCTCGAAAGAACAGACCAAGCGTGACGCCAACGTTCCATGGCTTTTTCAACAAATACGTCAACCTAACTCAGATTATCTTCTAATACCGAGGGTTTCGTCGGAAAGGAGACGATACCTCCCCATCGGACATGTTAACTCCCATGTTGTGTGTGGCGATTCCAACCAGCTGATTCCAAACGCCACATTATTCCACTTTGCGATCCTTACCTCAAACGTTCACATGGCGTGGATGCGAGCCGTATGCGGTCGTTTAAAGAGCGACTATCGATATTCGGCGAAGATCGTCTATAACAACTTCCCATGGCCCGATATTGCGAGAACTGGAAGGAACTAGGGCGCCGCGGAGATTATCTTGCGGCTTGAGTCGACGGCGCAAGGAATCATGGACGCGCGAGCGCTATTTCCAGGCGCGTCTTTGGCGGATTTGTATGACGATCTGACAATGTCCAAAGAATTGCGGGAGGCGCACAGAGAGAACGATCGCGCGGTCATGAAAGCGTATGGGGTCTCAACGAAGATTTCGGAATCCCAATGCGTGGCGGAGTTGATGAAACGTTACGCGGAGTTAACGAAAGAATAAGCAAACGTCGAGCGCAAAGAAGAGCGCCCGGCGTTCTTTTCTTTATTAAGCGGTAAGAAGCGTTCCGACAAAGATCGGGGAAGGGGAGACGCAACGCCCGGAGGGTGGCGCCCGCAAAGCTGAGGAACGGAATAAAGCGCAACGCTAGGCGGGGGAGTCGAACCTCGACGCGTCGCGGCGGTTAGCCTACTCGTGAAGACAGTCCGAGGCGCGCAATTCGTTTAGCGACAAGCCGCGCGGGGCGCGGTTCAGAGGAATTCCGCGAGGGCATAAAAAAAGGGCCCGCCCTTTCGGACGAACCCGGGGGTGAGTGGCCCTGAAGCAGGAAGCCTCACGCGGATCACGCATAGTGAGCGTAAGCGCGGTTGGCTTCAGCCATACGATGGACGTTTTCACGCTTGGTGAAAGCGACGCCCTGCTTGTTATAAGCGTCGACGAGCTCGGCGGCGAGTTTCTTCGCAGTCGGCTGTCCTTTCTTATCACGAACGGCCATTAGGATCCAGCGGATGCTCAAGGATTGGGCGCGAGAGGTGTTGACGGGGGTCGGAACCTGGTAGGAGGCGCCGCCGACGCGCTTGGAACGAACTTCCGTCGCGGGCTTAACGTTTTCGATCGCCTTCGTGAAGACTTCGATCGCTTCGACGTCCTGAATTTTGGTCGCGATTTCATCGAGAGCGTCGTAGAAGATCTTACGAGCGGCGTACTTTTTGCCGTCCCACATCAAGCAGTTGATGAACTTGCTCGCGAGAAGAGAATCGTACTTAGGATCGCCCTTTAACTGTTTCTTACTGGCTGTAATTCGGCCCATGATATGTGTCTTTCTATCGTTATATATCAAGGAGCGGAAGACCAACGAGGGTCGCAACGAGAGAGTGAGAGAGCCGCGCCGACCCATGAGGGGCCTACCCGAGAGGGGAAGGGACGCAAGCGTTACTCCGTCTCTATAAGGTCTAAAACCCGAGGGACGTTGCTGACGAAAAGCCTGTTACGCGCGTTTCGCCGGACTTCACGCAATGTTTAATCTTTGGAACTTATACTACAAGGCTAAGCTGGCAAGATTAGCGCTTTTTGGTAAGGACTTCCTTTTTCTTTGCACCGTAACGGCTACGAGCCTGCTTACGACCTTCGACCGCCGTGCAATCGAGCGTGCCGCGGATGACCTGGTAACGAACGCCAGGGAGGTCGCGGACACGACCGCCGCGGATCAACACGATCGAGTGTTCCTGGAGCTTGTGACCTTCGCCAGGAATGTAGCACGTGACTTCTTTGTTGTTCGAGAGGCGAACACGCGTAATCTTACGAAGTGCGGAATTCGGCTTCTTCGGTTGCATCGTACGAACTAACAAGCATACGCCGCGTTTCTGCGAGCAACTCTCAAGAACCGGGGTCTTCGTAGCGCTGTGCTGCTGTTTGCGATTTTTACGCACCAATTGATTAATTGTCGGCATTGAAACTCTCTCGTTGTTTTGACAATACTCTCTGTCTACTAAAATCTCAGAACGCGCTGTTCAGAGGGCCTGCTCTCGTTTTCAGGCCGTAACCGCGCGTTCGCTCTATTATCTCGCGCCTCGCTCGCTACAGCAGCGATCAAACCGCGTACTATTTAATCTGGAATAGGTTCTATTCTATTCTTGCAAAGCAAGACGTCAAGGCCCTTTGTCTATTTTTTCTAACCTCAATAGCCCAGGTTCATTCCACCAGAGAGGGTCTGCGCGATCTCGTATATTCCCCTAAGCGTCTCCGGCGACGCAGACGCGCCAATCGTCGCGATAAAGCCCCCAAGAGGCGAGCGGAAATAGTCGTAACTCGCGCGAATGTCCTCCACGCTACCCTTCAGATCTCGAGGGTCGTAAAGTTCGTCCAAGCGCGTCGCAAGGCAGGCCTTCCCGTAAAGGTTCCGACCAAATTGCGCCGGTTCTACCTGCCCCGGATGCTCCACTCTTAAGACGTTCACTCCAAGCTGGATTAGATCCGGATAGAACTCCGAGTCCTCCATCGACAGCGTGAACCACACGTGGAGATTATAACGACGCGCTAAATCGATCTGCCGCTGATACAACGGCTTCATTATCACTCGCCACAGACTCAGCGTCATATTCGACTTGGGCGTCAACCGCCAATTGTCCGTGAACTCAACCCCGTCGAAGCCGACGCGCTTGATAAACTCAAACATGCTCGACTCGAAATCCATAATCCGAAGCATCAGCTCCGTAAAACGATCCGGATCCCTCAGATAATCTTCCGCCGCCAACGTCTGCCCGCGAAGCGCCGCGTACACCGAGAACCCGCTCAAGCCAAAACGCGCAAGCCGATAACGATCGCCGCAAACCTTCCGCGCCTCTTCCATTCTCCCAAAGCGACGGCTGAAATCCAACCGCGGAAGTCGGAACGCGTCCACCGCCTTCCACGTCTCAAGCGTCGGCTGTTGAGGTACCGTCCATCCACCCGCGCGACGTCGCAAACGCGCGAAAGACCATTCGCTAAGTTTCGGATTGTTCGGGTCGGAAAGCGAGAGGTCATAGGTAAGAATATCGCTTAGCCCAATCGAGGAACCCAACGCCCATACGGGCGCTCGGTCTGGATTCTTAAATTCTATGGCTCTTACGACGCGGTCTTGACGTGTCATCTACTGTTCTCCTATTCTCGACTCGCGTTACGACGCGTCACTGGCGCGCAACGTTGGACGTCTCACTCAGGTTATCGACGCTATTCTATTTTGTACGCATGTGAAATTCAAGAGAACGACGTACTTTTTCAAAATTTTTTCGAAAAAACCTAGAGTTTAAGACTTTTCTCTATCCACAAATGAAATATAAATGATACAATT
>CAVGEG010000047.1:12437-20302 GCA_963628165.1 Paratractidigestivibacter sp.
CGTAAAAGCTTTGAACACCTCGCTTCCACCCCTATTATTTAATGGGCGCGCCGCGGCCTTAACGTCCCATGAAACCCTACGCGCGTAAATTCACCGATCTCTGGCGTCTCGTCGACAAATACGACGACTATTCTTCTTCTATGTCCGCGCTTCCCGTCGACGCCCCCTTGAATGCTCGCCTCGCCGTCTTCCTCCGCGTCGCGAAACGTCTCGCAAAATATCTCGCCTCGCGACTCCTGCGCCTCGCTGCCCTCCTCCTGTTAGGAGCCGTCGTCGGCTCCATCGCCGGACTCGTCGGCTCCGCTTTCCTCTGGGGGATGAATCACGCGTCGCAAATCTTCTTCGCCGCCGAAGATTCCGCCGCCGAGTCGGGCTCCCCGCGCCTCCTTTTCGCGCTCCCCCTCGTCGGACTCGCGATTGTCGCCCTCTATTCCGCCGCGCGAACCTCGATCGACGCGGGAACCAATCAGGTCGTCGAAGCGCTCGTTTCGGAGAAGAAGCCGTCGCTTCTCCTCGCGCCGCTAATCTTCACGTCGTCGATTATGACGCAGCTTTGCGGGGGATCCGCGGGGCGCGAAGGCGCTGCGCTACAGCTGGGGGGATGCGTGGGGCTCGGCGTCGGTCGGGCGTTGCGCTTTCACGCGACGGGGCTTAAGATGGCGATCTTTTGCGGGATGGCGGGGGGCTTCTCGGCGGTCTTCGGGGCGCCGCTGACCGCAGCGTTCTTCGCCGTCGAGGTCGGATGCGTCGGACTCGTCTACTATCCGGCGCTTCTGCCGAGCCTTGTCTCCGCCGCCGTCGCGTCGGGAATCGCCAAATCCCTCGGTTTCGCTCCCTTCTTCTGCGCGCTCCCCGTCTTCCCCGCGACGTCGGCTCTCCTCGTCTTACGCGTTCTCTTTCTCGGACTCCTCTGCGGAATGACGAGCGTGCTCTTCTGTTCCGCGATACGCGTCGCGACACGGTCGATGGCGCGGCGCTTCCCCAACGACTATTGGCGCGTCCTCTTCGGCGGCGCGCTCGTCGCGACCGCGACCGTCTTGCTGGGTACGAACGCCTATAACGGCACGGGGGCCCTTCTCGTAGAACGGGCGACGCAGGGGGAGGCGAACCTGCAAGATTTTGCGCTGAAGATTCTTCTAACGGCGGCGACGCTCGGCGCGGGGTTCAAAGGGGGGGAGATCGTGCCGCTCCTGGCGGTCGGTTCAACCTTTGGTTGCGCGTGGGGCGAACTGCTGGGGATAGAGCCCGCGCTTGGGGCGGCTCTTGGTATGACGGCGCTCTTTTGCGGCGCGACGAACTGTCCGATCGCGGCGTTGCTGCTGGGAATGGAGTTTTTCGGCGCGCAGAACGCGCTGTTGTTCGCGCTCGCGTGTGCGGCGACGTACGCGGTTTCGGGACGCTCGGGGCTGTATAAGAGCCAGAAGCTTGCGTTTTCGAAGACGACGGGTCGCGCCGTCGACGCGGATTGGCGGGCGTTCCTCTCGGGGGAAGAGGAGAAGAAGAAGGAATGCGGAGCGCGACGAGGGGGTGGAAACGACGCGGCGTTGCAGGAGGAGGTCGACGCGGGGATCGATCAGCTCAAGAAGAGCGCGGGGTTCGCGCGGACGATCGAGAGAATTCTCGCGGATCCGGAGCGGGAACTGGAACGTGATTCGACTTGGAAAAAATAGGGGTCGATGGGGCGTTTGGACGTTCGTTTTTCTTTCGGATCGATTGGCGTTTTGACGACGGCTGTAGGGCGCTTCTGAGCTTTTCGAAAATTTTTTGCAACGAACGAACGGTTTCACCGTACAATATATTCACAGTAAGCGTTCAAGACGCGGGAGCGTTAGCTTAGATAATCTGAACCTATTGGGTGTTGGCCAGGAAGAAAGCGAGTTTCTGCATTGGCGAGCGTTGTAGCGGCGTTGGAACGTTCCGCTACGCAAACGTCGATGTTTAGAACGAACGGAATTATGTTGTCGCATTAGAACTTTTGCGGCAACATGTGTTGTTTCTGTAGGCGTCGCTTTCGTTCCATTTCAGTCTGAATGTCTTACCGTTTGAAGTTCGTCGATGGCTCAGGCTGAATCGACGTCGGAGACGAATCCCGTAGCGAAAACGGCGCGCAAAGAGGCGCCGAAGCCGCGGGAACTCGTCGCACTGTCGACGTCCTTTGACGTAGCTAATAAGCGGGAACCCTTTTTGCAACCCGACGCGAATGCAGACAGGGCGTGGAAAACGTTGACGCCGTGGAGATTCTCCAGGATGAAATCGCGGATCGGGCGTTTAGAAAGGGACGGACTTCTTCTAAACGTGCGGTTCGCTCTTGGCTCCGTGCGTTCCTCTTCGCGTCGCGGTTGTCTCTCCGCTTCCAGCATTTTCCTTGTTTTTGATAATATCAATTCCTGACAGAGATAAATTAAAAAAATTTTACCTGTTTTGGGGATAATTTCCGCTATATCTGCGTACATACATGAAAGGTTTCTATAGATATGGGGGTGAGCATGGGAAGAAAGGGCAAGACGAAGGGCCGCGTCTTTCCTAACGACGGGGATATCTTGAATGAAGATTTGCCCGACGGGAGGATGAACGTTAGTCAATATTTGGCGAAATTTTCGAACGACGAAAACTTTGTTCCGGTTGTGAACGACGAGTTCGTCTTCACGGACGCCGCGCCGGGAACCTTTGAAAAGGTGTGCGTCTTGGCGTACCGCGTCAGGCGCGGATTGCCCCTTTTCCATCCTCAAGACGCGCAGAAGAAGCTTTGAAAAAAGACTCAATGTAGTTTTTGTCGATTTTACCGTTTGTGAATTTTTGTAAAAATTAACTACAATCTGACGTTTGAAAAGGAATAAGCCATTTTTAAGCGTCTTTTTTCTTAATTTTTCTGAAAGAACATGCACGTTAATATTAGCTACTCTTTTTTCTTCTAAAATATTTTCGCTTTTTTTATTGACTTCTATTCTCCTACGTTTTACAATGACGGGCAAATTAACGACCTGATTTTCGCGCTGTGTTCCCGTCCTGGCGCGCGCTAGGTTCGGCGCGGCTCCGTTGAGTTGCCACGCGCGGCGTCGTTTAAAGCGGTTGCGGTCAGCGGACCCTTCTCGCTAGAATGTATGTAGAGGTTGTGCGTCATGAAAAATGAGCAAATGAAGAATAGTAACGAAGAAATCAACGCTGAAGCTACGAATTGCGAAGAACAAATCGTCGAAGAACATCGCTATTGGAACGTCTTTGACGAGATTGCGAAAGTCGGCCACGACGAAGATTTTGTCCCCGCCGTCACGCCTGAGTTCTGCCGCACCGACGCTCCCGCCGGTTCTACCGCCAAGGTTGAAGTTCTCGCGGAACGCGTCAGGAAGGGTTTGCCCCTGTGGCATCCTGAAGATCGTTGTTCATACGAAGGTTGGACGAGCTTTGTCTCCCATTATCGTAACTGATCGCGATTGCGCTTGTTTACTCGACGCCAACTTTAGGGTTGGCGTTTTTTTATACCCTCTTTTTATCTACCTTCTCATGACTACTTTCAAGTCGATTTTATCGCGCTTTTTGCTACTCTGGATCTGCCTCGCCTGCGTCGTCGCTTTCTACTGAACCCCGACTTTCGGGGACGACGTCCTCAACCCCTTCTTACTCAACGCCAACCAGACGGCGACTCTCATCGCCGTCGCCATGTTCGCCGCCGGATCCCTCTTGCCCTATGAATGAGGTCAAATCCGTCCCAAAGCAGCGCCCCAAGATCATCGGCGGAACGTGCGTACAGTACCTCTCCATGCCGACCCTCGCCTTCTGCGTCGCGAAGCTCTTTCATCTCGACAGCCCATATTTCATCGGGTGCATAATGGCGGGGTGCGTCCCAGACGCGACGCCCTCGAACGTCCTTATCCTCGCCACGTGGAAACGTCAGCTATTCTGTCGGCCTTCACCACCTTCGCGACGCTCCTATCCCTCTTCGTCGTTCCCGCGGCCCTCTGCTTCTTCTTCAATGGCTCCTCCTTTGAGATCGACTTCACCTCCATTATGCTCTATCTTCTATTGACGGTCGTCGCCCCCGTCGCAACCGGTTTCGCCTTTGCGCGACTCTTCTCATGGTGGCAGAAGGGCGCGAACGCTTCGCGGAGATCGTCGCCAATCTCGTTATCAACTGGATCATCGCCACAGTCGTCGCGAGCAACGCCGACAATGTCGCCAAGATGACCGCCGCGGTCGTCCTTCTCAACGTCTTCGGGTTCCTCGCGGGCTATTTCGGCGGTTCCGCGATTCGACTGACCCCGGCGATACGTCGCGCGCTCACGATCGATGTCGGAGTGCAGAACGCCGGGCCCGGCCCGCGCTGGCGACGCGTTGCTTCGCGGTTCAGCCTGAAGCGGCGCTCATGTGCGCGTCGTACATCTTCGAATGCATGGCTACAGGCGTCGTCCTCGCGTAGCTCTTTAGAATATGCGTCGATCGCGCCGAGAAGAAAGCCGAAAATCTCGCCGCGTAGACTCAGACGTCGAAGACGCCGCGGCGTGATCCCCGCGACGACGAATAAAACTCCCGAACAAACAACTCGAACAAGAAAAAGAAAAGGACGCGCTCCGCTAAAGAACGCGTCCTTTTTTATTCGACTAGCGTCACGACGACCGCGAAACGCGCGTCACGCAAGCCACTGCGCGACGTCCTTCGCCCAGTATGTGATGATGATAGTCGCCCCCGCGCGTTGGATGGAGGTGAGCGTTTCGAGAACGACGCGCTTTTCGTCGATCCAGCCGTTCATCGCCGCGCCCTTCGTCATGCTGTATTCTCCGGAGACGTTGTACGCCGCCAGGGGGAGTCCCTGGAACTGATCCTTCGCCATGCGAATAATATCGAGGTAGGGGAGCGCGGGCTTCACCATGATGATATCGGCTCCTTCGGCGACGTCTTGGGCGATCTCGCGCATCGCCTGTCCCGGCGCGGAGTCGGGAGCCATCTGATACGAACGACGATCCCCGAACTGCGGCGCGCTTTCCGCCGCTTCGCGGAACGGCCCGTAGAACGCGCTCGCGTATTTCGCCGAATAGCTCATGATCGGAAGGCGTTCGAAACCATTTTCGTCGAACCCGCGACGAATCGCCGCGATCATTCCGTCCATCATCCCGCTCGGAGCGACCATGTCGACGCCCGCGCGCGCCTGAACGAGGGTCTGCTTTACGAGATTCGCAAGGGTCGCGTCGTTGTCGACGTCCCAGTCGTTTTTACCCGATCCGCACTTCTTCAGGACGCCGCAGTGTCCATGATCGGTGTATTCGCAAAAGCAGACGTCGGAGATCACAAGGAAGTCTTTTCCGACGACGTCCTTTACCGCGCGGATCGCCTCCGCAATGATCCCGTGCTCGCACATCGCGTCGCTGCCGACCGCGTCTTTCGTCTCAGGAACGCCGAAGAGCATGACCCCGCCGATTCCGAGCTTTTCGATCTCCCTGACTTCTTTGACGAGTTCGTCGATCGAGAGTTGGTACTGACCGGGCATCGCGGAGATCGGAATCTTCACTCCTTGACCGGGTCGAACGAAAAGAGGAATGATGAAACGGTCGGGGGAGAGGATCGTGTCGCGGGTCAGGCGTCTCACCCCGGAATGATATCGAAGCCGACGAAGGCGCGCGACGGGAAATCCGGCGTTCTGGGCGTCAAAATAGGACGTCATAATACTCCTTTTCTGAACTATTTGCCAGCTGTTGGGTTTCGACAAAAAAGGCGCGACTTTGAAAAAACTCGCGCCTCGTTCGTCTACGTTGATTGGATATTAGAAATATTGACCGGTCGTAAAGCGCAGAGATTTGTACATCTGGCTGATCGACTCGTGGTTGTGAATTCGTTTGATCGTCTCGCCAAGGATCGCGGAGCAGGAGAGCATCCTGATCTTCTTGAGCTTCTGGTGCTCGGGGAGAAGCGGGATGGTGTCGGAGAGGACGACTTCGTCGATCGGAGCGGCTTCGAGACGTTCGATCGCGGGACCGCAGAGGACGCCGTGGGAGGCGGCGACATAGACCTTCTTGGCTCCCATTTCTTTGACGACCTTCGCCGCGCCGCAGATCGAGCCGCCGGTACTAATCATGTCGTCGAAGAGGAACGCGACGCGACCTTCGATCGGGCCGCCGATGATGTGCGCTTGCTCGACTTCGGAGCCGCTGTGACGACGCTTGTCGATGATAGCAAGGCTACCGCCGACCGCGGACACGTGTTTCGTCGCTCGCTTAATACTTCCCGCGTCGGGACTCACCACAACAACTTCCTCGGGGGAATAGCCTAAGGAGTTGATGTATTCGTCGATGACGGGGGAAGCGGACAAATGATCGAGGGGAATGTCGAAGAATCCTTGAATTTGAGCGGAATGGAGATCAAGGGCGACGACGCGGTTGGCCCCCGCACATTCGAGAAGGTTGGCGCAAAGTTTTGCTGAAATCGGAACGCGACCTTCGTCTTTACGATCCTGACGCGCGTATCCGAAGTAGGGGATGACAGCCGTAATGCGATCGGCGCTAGCGCGACGACAGCAGTCGATTATCACGAGAAGCTCCATGAGCGTGTCGTTTACAGGACGGCACGTCGGTTGAACGATGAAGACGTCTTTACCGCGCACGTCCTCCTCGATCCGACAGAACGACTCGCCGTCGGGAAACTTTTCTACGGTCATGTTGCCCAGGGGCTCGCCGAGGTAGTTGCAAATCTTTTCACTTAGAGGGCGATTGGCCGTACCTGAAAAAATTTTAAGTGGGGTCATGTTAGAGAGCTCCGCTAATTCTTCTCTTAACCGTTCTACGAAGCGCTTTGAAACGCTTCTTCTATATCAATATTCTAGTGATTATAACGCTTTACGCCGTCGCGTCGAGATGCAAAAGCTTCTTCGCTAATTATTATAAAATGAAAAGATTCAATCGTCTATCATAGGCGTTATTTTCGGAACGGCTTCTTGAGCGCCGCGACCATAATTTCTTGACGATTATACTGCAACTGTCGCGCTTTTACGTGGTTGAAGCCCCATGATTTGACGCGCGCCAAATAATCCGAGAGTTCGTCCGCGAGTTTCCATTCGAAGAATTTGAGCGTGAAGAGGAGACCTCGCGCTGCGACTTCGTCGCGCATCACGATCTCTTCGAGCGCGTCGAGCGTGTAACTTGGCGCGACGTTCATATCGGTCAGGAACCAGCGCGATTTTCGGAAGAGTTTGTGTTTTAGCTGGTTGATCTTTCCGCGCAGGTGCGTGAAGTTTGGGTTGGCGAGGACGCGCGGATCCATCTCCGCTGGGTCGACGCCCAGAACGAAAGCGCCGCGGGCTAGGAGCGCTTGAGAGCCGCCGCCGGGAGCCGAGCCGATATCGACGCATCGGGAGCCGACTCCAATGGGGAACTGCGCCCAGCGCAATCCTTCTTCAAACTTGAGGAACGCGCGCGAAGCGGCGTCTGTCGGAAGCGCGAGGGGAAAGAGCCCGCCGGGGTAGCGCGAATGGGGGTCGGAGACGCGATGAAAACCGACGTGCCATTCGTCTTCTTCGACCATGACGACGTCGAGAACGACTTCTCCTGGTTCGCCGGGCGCGTCGAGTCGTCGCGCGTCCGCGCCAAAGGAGGCGCGAAAAGACTCCGGCGCCGCCGCCATGAGATCCGCGTGTAGCGCGTACGCCGCGGGCGTCAAACCCGGTTCGAAGCCGCGAACGCCGACGTTGAGGCGATCCCGTTCCCAGACGTGGACGCGCGCGAGGGTCGGGAATTCGCGACCCGCACGGTTGGCGTCGATCGCTCCGCGAGAATTCGCGCCAAATTCGCTCTCCGCGAGCTCCCAAACGCGGCGAAGACCCGCCGCGCGGTCGACGCTGCCCGACGCGTCGGCGCATTCGCGCGCGCTAACCCGACCGAGGG
>CAVGEG010000047.1:20341-23733 GCA_963628165.1 Paratractidigestivibacter sp.
GCGCAAGAACGCGCGAAAACGAGACGAAGCGTCGGAATATCGACCCCGAGTCGCTTTTCGACCGACTCCGACGCCGGAGCGCGGAACGTCAAAAAACCAGGTCGAGAATACGAGAAGCGATAATTAGGACGCCGACGCGCCATCTCCTTCTTAAGCGCCGGTTCCGCCCCGCGTTGACAGGTCAAATACAAAAATTGAGGGGGAGCCGACGGCGAGGAAATGGACGAGGCGGACACGAGATTGTTCCTTAACATTGGAGGCGAGAATTTCGCGCGTTTGTTTCGACGTTTTTTCTAGGACGCTATATCGTCGACGCGCAAAAGTTGATATAATAAAGCGTCGAGACGCGGCGCCGCGTTTCGACTCTAGTTTTAATCATATAATAGAATAAATCATGGTCAAGAAGTCGCGCCGCGGCTTCATGAAATCTCGCGTTAGATTTAATGAAACGAAGGTCGTTGTATGGAATCAGTAAAAGTTGGGCTCCTGGGATTAGGTACGATCGGAACTGGGGTTGCGAAAATCCTCACGAAAAAACAGGAGATGATTGAACGCGCGGTCGGCAAAAAGATCGAGCTCGTTAAGATTTGCGACAGGAACACGTCGAATGATCACGGTTTGGGTCTCCCGGCGGGGATGATAACGGACAACGTCATGGAGATTATGGACGATCCTGAGATTTCGATCGTCGTCGAGCTCATCGGCGGCACGACGGTTGCGCGCGACTTCGTTCTTATGGCGCTCGAAAAGGGTAAGAACGTCGTGACGGCGAACAAGGCGCTGATCGCGAAATGCGGCGAAGAGCTCTTCGAGAAGGCGCGCGAGAAGGACGTCACGATCGGATTCGAGGCGTCCGTCGGCGGCGGCATTCCGGTCTTGGCGTCGATTCAGACGTCCCTGCAAGCGAACCGCATCGAGTCGATCCAAGCGATTTGCAACGGCACGTGCAACTTCATCCTTTCGGAGATGGAGTCGAAGAACGCCCCTTACGCCGACGCGCTTAAAGAGGCGCAGCGACTCGGCTTTGCGGAAGCGAACCCGACCCTTGACGTCGACGGTTCCGACTCGACGCAGAAGCTCGCGATCCTCGCGCAACTCGCGTTTGGCGTCAAAGTCGACTGGCAGACGATTCCGCGCGTCGGGGTCGACGTCGTCGACGCGATCGACGTGAGCTTTGCGCGCGAATTGGGGCGAAAAATCCGCCTCCTTGCGATCGCCGAACGCACCGACAAAGGCCTGGTTCTCAAGGTCGCCCCGACCTTGGTTCCTGAAAACTCCAACCTCGCGATGGTCACCAACGCCTTCAACGCGATCCGCATCGTCGGCGATTCCGTCGGCCCCGTCTTCTACCAAGGTTGGGGCGCGGGTCAGGATCCGACCGCGTCGGCGGTGTGTAGCGACGTGATCGACTGCGCGCTTGAGAGGACAAAGATCACCTTCAATTCGTTGCGCCTATGGAGCGACGACCGCGAAGGCGTTCCGATACTCGACGCGAAGGAGATCAAGAGCTGCGCGTACTTGCGCTTCAATGTTGAAGATCGACCCGGCGTCTTGGCGGAGATTTCCGCCGCGCTCGGAAAACGCGGGGTTTCCATCGCCGCGATGCTCCAGCATCAGAAGGCGAATTTGGACGACAAACTCGTCTCGATTATCATTATGACGTACGAAGCTCCCGCCGCCGCCTTGCAAGAGGCGCTCGACGAGCTCGCGATCATTCCTTACATCGGCAAGCCGGTCTGCCTCGCGGTGCGCGACTGAGCCGTGCGGAAACGACCTTCTCCAAGCATAAAGGACGAAACACGATGACTTATGCGTTCAGAAAAATCAGCTGGGCCCGCGCGTCATGGCGATTGACGGCGTGCGTTCTTCTCTTTTCGTTCATGGCGATCTGCGCGGATCAAGCGAACGCGCAGCGACCGAGTCGACGCGGCGGCCCCGACGGCGGCGCGCCTCAGGATTCCCGAAGGGGAGGCGGCCCTCAAGACGGACAGTGGGGATACGGCGGAGGCGCTCCCGGCGAGCCAAACGCTCAGCAGCAGCCTGGTCAACAGCAAGATCAAAAGCAGGACGACAAGAGTAAGAAGCCGGAAGAGAAGGTCGTCGAACTCGAAAAGGCGCTTAAATCCGGCGGTCAGACGACGCCGATCGTTTTGAATCAGAACGATTTCACAACAAGCGACGGCAAGAAGCTCCAGGGAACCTACTACAAGGGGAAAGCGGATAAAAACACGCCCGTCGTCGTCGTTCTTCCGTCCCTCACAGAGACGCAAGAGAATTACGCCGACCTCTGCAAGGCGCTTGCGACCGCGGGCTACGCCGTCCTCTGCGTCGATCTGCGCGGACGCGGAAAGAGCGAAGGCTCCGAGCCCAATCTAGGGATGCGCAACAACAATCCACCGAACGACGCGAAGAAAGAGCAGAAGGCCGATCCTTCCGTCGTGACGAACGACGAAGTCTACGCGATGATCGATATCGACCGTCAGCTTTGGTTTAACTTCCTCGTCTATTTGAACGATCGAGGGATGTGCAATATCAAGAAGACGATTATAATCGGTTCGGAGTTTAGCTCGGCGCTAGCGTGCGCGTGGGCAAAGAGCGACTGGTCGGGTCGCGGCGACGGCTATCAGAACGTCGTCGGTCTCGCGCTCTTCTCCCCCGACGCGGTGGAGGCGAAGAAATCGCGCGGCAAGAAGGACGACGAAGACGCGAACGAAAAGCCAAAGTACGACTGCCTCAAGTCGATGGAGGCGACGCGCAAACTCGCCAAGGGGAAGCTCTTCGGCGCGTTGATCTTCGTCGGCGGATACAATAAGGAGAAGCTCGCCTCCGCGACGCTCCTTCAGGAGAAGGTCGGCGGCAAGCAGGAAGCGGAACTCAAACCCAACGAGAAGACCGTCATGTGCTTCAACTTCAACACCGACCGTCAAGGCTCCGAGTTGATGAAGCTCCAGACTTTCAACGTGATTCCGACGATCGTCCAATACGTCGACAAGAGAATGAAGGAGCTCCCGACAAAGCGCAATAAGTGGGAAGCGATCTACCAGGATTACACGGAAGAGGAATGAGAGAAGAGTAGGGCGCCGATTGCGGTCGGCGTTCCGGGAAGAAAAAAGAAAAGGGACGCGAAGGAGCCCTACTGGTAAGACAGTAAAATCAAATTTCTTGGAACAGGCATGGTTTCGATCATGCCTGTTCTGCTTTTAGCAGCTCATCCACGGGAATGTAGCCCACAAGGTCGTACTCGATACGAGCCTTTTGTCGACGCTTGCCGCCGGACTTGTCAGGCGTTTCCACATAGACCGCCTTGACAAGCTTTCTGAGGGCACAGGGCGTCAGCTCCATGAGGGCGCTGTTCCTCTTTACCCTCTGAATAAACTGCTCTATATTCTCTG
>CAVGEG010000048.1:0-23342 GCA_963628165.1 Paratractidigestivibacter sp.
TTTTATTTCTTGGATTAGAAATTTTAGTTTTTTTTTATCAAAGTATTGTTTCGAGGCTAGAGATCGGGTATACTTGCGAACAGTATCTGATTTTTTGTACGAATTAGGAGATTTTATGAATAATAGATATATTCGTAACGCTAGAAAAACATCGTTACGTGTAGAATTTCTTGAAAGGTGTGATTTTCTTTCAGTTGTAGTGTCTAATGGGGAACTTGACAGTGAGCCTTCTGGTAAAACTACAGATAGTTCCTATTATGAGGGGACAGTAATTACTGCTTCTCTACTCAACCAAGATGTGATTTCGGTTGAAGGTGTTTCAACAACGCAATTGGCAACTACTGATCTGTGTGTTGACTCCGCATATACAGAACAACGTTCCTTGAATTTGGATAATTCAGAAAAGTTTTATTCGGTTCTTGCTAAAGACGTCTTTTATCGCTTGAAGAAAACGGCTGATTCTAGAGCAGATGCCCTGGCGTCTATTGTTTCTGAATGGTTGAATCCTCCAGATGAAACTTTTCCTGGGAAAGAAACCTTTCTCGATTCGGATGAACTTACTGATTCGATTTTAACTTCTGACCATGTTTTGACCTACAGATTACCGGTACTACGTCTTTTAGCAACCAAAATGACGATTGGGGAACTGAGATGTTGACGACTACTACGACCTTGAGATCCAGTGATGAATCATCTACAGTGGATTCGGGCGATGGTTCTTCTACTTCAAGCGGTTCTATTTCTGGCGGGGGCTCGGGAGGTGATAGTTCTTTCTTGTATGCCGATATTTCGGGAGGTTGTGTGAATACTTTTTCTGGTGGCGGACTTTCCTTTCCTACCGATCATGTTGTTGCTGAAGGAGGAACGTTTATTCTTATCACTGCCACAACGGTAGACGCATCTGTTACTGTATCTATTGATGGGGTTGATTCCTCTGACTATCTCGTAAATGATGTTTCTGGCACGCTGACTTTCTCAACTCTCTCTGATGAATATTATGAGGGAGATGAAGTTATGACGATTACCGTAACTGCTGTTAGTTCAGAGGGAACCGAGCAGAAGGTAATTACGGTAACAATCGTAGATTCTCCTGAGTTCGTTTCAATTTTGGACATTAAGCAAAATGTAGCGCCAAATGCTGTTACCAACGATATGTCTGAATTCTTTTTCGACACTTCAACAATATATTGGCCCACAGATATTTACGACGTCAATGTCCTTCATGCTCACGATATCACACTTCAATGGGCTCCGACCTCGGTTCCGGATTGGTCAAACACTGGCAATAATATAGCAATAGACGTTGCTAATGAAAAAATAATTTATATTCCGGACGAGGATTGTTCCGCCCGTTATGGACAATATATAGGCGGGATAGTAGTGTTATATAAAGATTCTGAAAACTTTTCAGATACTCTCAATCTAGCGATCAAGTGGGCTGACGTGGAGAAGGCCAAAACTTCGGTGCGTAATTGTCGGAGTGAGACATATAATTTGTCTTATAGAATTGGAACTAATACGTGTGAGAGATTCGCATTCGATTTGGAGAAGGCTTTGAACGGATTGATGGAGACTGACGTCAATTTAAGATTGGCAGTTTCTTCCATAAATGTCGTTTATTTTTCTGTTGAAGACGAAAGTAAGCCTTATACTACAGGTCATGCGGCGATCGAGGTTACATATCGCAATGGAACGAAAATCTATTACGATAATGGAGGACTTATGGACGGTGACGCGTGGGAGTATACGTCTGAACAATTTCCTGACACCGTGCGATTAGAGGATGGAGACTGAAATGAACGTTTTTGTTCTTTTTGGAGGTGGCCGAACCGCCTATCCCGACGTGTATGCTGGTTTGCTCGTCCTTCTATTCTGTTGTTGGACGACTTACGTAGTGGCGAAGGTTTTTAAGAGTAAGAAACGAGCTGTGTGGTCGTCATTGTTTGTGGCTTGGGGTGTGACAGTTATGAGGAATGCCTCTGGCGCTGATGCAGATCCGTTTATTATTCCTTATGAATATTTCTCTTCCTTCTTCTTCCCATTTCGTTTGTGCGTCTATGGCCTTTTATCCCTAATGGCGTCTTGGTTGGTATTGCGTCGATTTCGCCGTTTTGACCTTACAAATTTGAGTGAGGCGACGGAACAAAATACAGAGGATAGTATAAAATGAAAGAGGTGAAATAATGAAGTTGGCGTTACCTGTTTTTACTATTTTGACATTTGCTCTTTCGTACTATTTTACAATGCTATGCTACCAAGGGAAAAAACTCAACGTACATATTTTCCCTTGGTTACCTCTTATAGTAGGGCTCTTGCTAGCTCCGTTTGGCGGAGGCGGAATTTGGAATTCTTATAATCCATATGTTTCAACGAACTTTGGGTGGGTAGCGCTTTACGGGGAGTGTATTTCGATAGTCGCTTTTTTCTTAGGACGTTACGCTGCGAAATGAACCGCTCCTGAATTTTCAATAAAGCTCGATATTAGGAGTCTTTTCAATAGGCTCCTAATTCTTTGTCATCACTTTTTATTCTTGTGTTTCTTAAAATATGTCTAAACCTCACAAAATTCTATTTGCCTCTCGTCATTTCTACCTAGATCAATCTAATGGAGCGTCAATTTCTACTAGATCGCTATTATTGGAACTTGTGAAAAAAAGGTGGAATGTTAAAACTTTTTGCGGTTTTCAACAGGATTATATTAGACCTACTTCCATTGAAACTGAATTAGCCAAGCACGAGCTTCAACTTCAGCGAACGTGGGGAAGCAACGAAGGACGTATTGTTTCTTTCAAAGATTACGGTATTAGTTCATTAGCCTATATCACTTCCTCCGATTCATTTGAAGCAGACGCTCCTTCTGGAAGCAATTATCTCCAGATGTTCAAATGCGTTTGCGAACAATTTAGACCAGACGTTTTGGTAACATACGGTGGAACCAGCATAGGAAATGGGTTATTGCGAATTGCCCATACCTTCGATATTAAAACTGCTGTCACATTACATAATTTAGCCTATTGGGATCCTGCGTATTTTCAATACGTCGATTTGGTATTTGTACCTTCTATTTATGCCCGAGACGTCTATAAACAAAGACTTGGAATTGATTCAGTCGCGATACCGCCTCTAATTACTAGGAAAAAGATTTCTTGCAATTCCTTTGAATTTCCCCATAAAAACTATGTCCTTTTCGTGAATCCTTCAATTAGTAAGGGGCTCGGGGTGTTTGCAAGAGTTGTGAAAAAAATTTGGCGAATACGTCCGGAGATTAAATTTATGGTAATGGAAGGGAGTTGCGACGCCGAGTATTGCGCCACTATGATAGGCGATTTCTTGAAAGGCGTCGATAATGTTGAGTTTATAGGAAATACGCCTTTTCCGGAACTTTGGTTTGAGTTTGCTAGATTAACGATTTATCCATCTCTATATCCTGAAACTTACGGACGCGCCGTTGCTGAGTCAATGATGGCTGGAACGCCTGTCGTTGCGTCGATTCGAGGCGCGTTACCTGAAGTAGTGCAAGATGCAGGAGCGCTTTTACCAATCGACGATGGTTTGACTCCCGATAAGTTTATCATTCCTGAAAAGGAGGTTGTATGGCCTTGGATTGAGACAATCCTAAGGATTTTTGACGATCAGCAGTACTATTTAGAACTAAAGCATCGAGGTCTTAGTCGCGCGATTGAATGGAATGTAAAGGATATCGCCGATAAGTATGAATGGCATTTAGAATCTCTTTTGAAATAGATAGTAGGTGAATTGACTCCTGAAATAAAGATCGTCTCAACGGTATACTATTTGACGCGTCGAATGGACGGGATATACTTTCTTTTAATAGTTTGGTTACGTCCAAGGGAAAAGTTATCCAAAGGATTCTATTTCAATTTATTTCAATGCGTCTCTATTATTATTTCGTGCAGTTTATTTCTCTTAGAATAAAGATATGGTTTCCGTCGTTATGGCGGAAGTGGTGGGGCTATCCGGTTCCGGAGGGGACGCGATTTGAAGACTATTCTGAAAACCTTAAACCGATTTCTTCCGCGAAAGAAGCTTTGGGAAGGGAAGGGGAGAAGTATATCTTTGACCGACTTATTCAAAAAAGCGTTTGTCAGATTCTAGCTTGCAACGTCGAAAATTACTATTGCGAACTCGATATCGTCTTCTTGGATCAAGCGACTTATGAGATTGTTTTTTTAGAAGTAAAAACCCGTCGTAACGATACGGGAAGCTTTGTCCCCGAAACCTATGCGATAGACGCCAAAAGAAAGAAGAAAATGGCGTTGGCTGGTCGTTCTTTTCGATATGAACGAGGATACTTGGATTACTCGGAACGTTTTGACGTCGTCGTTGTCATTATGCCCAAGGTGGGACGACCTACTCTTCGATATCACAAAGGCTTTTTTAATTACAACGAGGCTGTCTTGGGCTATCGTGGACACGACTATGGGAAGGAGAGGAGCGATAAGTACTTGCGCGAAGACGTCAAAAAACGAAGGGACTCGCATATAAAATAACGCCGCAACGCTTTCTAGCGCTACGGCGTTTTTATTTGAGTATCAAGAGAGGCTATTACTTATTGTCAGACTCACTTTTCTTAGCGCTCAATTCAGCGTTTCTCTTTTCCTCAGCGATCATTTCAGGTAATTTCTTACCGCGTAATCGAGCAAAACCTTCTCGCATGCGTTCGATCACGCTGTACAAAGAGGGGACAAACACAATACCGACAACGGTTGCCGCCAACATTCCCGAGAAGGTCGTGATACCAATCGCTCGACGGCTTGCGGCGCCCGCTCCAGTCGCGACAACGAGTGGGAAGACGCCGAAGAGAAAGGAGACCGCCGTCATCATAACGGCGCGGTATCGTTGATCGGCGCCCCTCATTGCCGCTTCTTTAATAGGTACGCCGCTTTCGCGTTCAATCTTGGAGAACTCGACCATGAGGATTGCGTTTTTACTCGCAAGACCGATCAACATGATCAACCCCAGTTGTCCATAAACACTCATAGTTGTCGGTTGACCGTTAATCATACCTATGAACATACCTGCCAACGCGCCTAGCGTGGCGACGAAGATCGTCATAATGACCGAGATGGGGGTCGTCCAACTTTCGTACTGAGCTACGAGGAAGAGGTAGGCGAAGGTAAAGGAGAGAAGCATCAGGAACATAATGTTGCCCGAGTTCTGAATTTGTTGATAAGCCTGACCCGTCCATTGAATTTTGTAGTTCTTGGGTAACGATTCATTAGCGATCCGTTGAACTTCTGCGATATATTCGCCAGAACTTACGCCCATTGATACGGCGGTAATCTTACCAGAAGCCCATTGGTTGAAACGAGAAATCGTTTGCGGCCCAACGATACGATGGACTGTTCCAACAGAGCTAAAAGGCACCATTTCGCCATAGCGGTTAGGAATGTTCAGGTTGGAAATGTCCGAAATTGCATTTCGTTCCGACCTTTCCGCTTGAACTTGAACCTTAAAGACATAGCCCAAAAGGTTGAAGTCGTTGACGTAGAAAGAAGCCAGTTTATTTTGCAAAGTCGTGAAGATAGTTCCCACAGGAACGCCCATGAGTTCCGCTTTCTCGCGGTCAATTTCAAGTTCAAGTTGCGGCGTGCTTGCGTTATAAGGCGAATGAGCAAAGAGCGTGCCGCGATATTTCATCAGCTCGTCGATGAAGTTCGTAACCTGTTCCGCAAGTTCCTGCGGGGTAACGCTGTTCGAACTAAGAACGAACTGAGTTCCCATACCTAACCCCATCATTGCAGGAGGCAGAAGAACTTGAATCTTCGCTTCCGGGATACTCGACCCGATGGATTGTAGCGCCATTTGCATGGCGTCGATTTGAAGTTCCGGGGTTTTACGCACTGACCAGTCGTCGAGTTTGACGAACGCCATACCAACATTTTCAGCTTGGCCGGAACCAAAACTGAAACCGCCAATCTGCATGACGTTGTCAATACCCTGCACATTTTCGAGACCATGATAGAAGTCATCCATCGCCTTATCGGTACGATTCAAGGTAGCTCCAGGCGGAAGTTCGAAAGTTACCATCAACGTTCCCTTATCCTCGTCTGGGATGAAGGACGACGGTATCATGTTGTACAACTTATAGTTGCCAAATAGGACGACTCCAAAGAGAATAAGAGTAAGGAGCGCGCTAGAAACAAGGATTCGAGAGCTTCCAAGATAAATCCTACGCGATATGTCGAAAGGCTTGTTGAACCATCCGAACCAGTCGATTGAGCTAGGCTTGGCCGGTTTTATAAACATGGCGCAAAGAGCCGGACTTAACGACAAAGCGTTTACGGCTGACAAGCAAAGAGCGATGCACATCGTAACGCCGAATTGCTTATAAATTTCACCAACCATTCCTCCGTAGAAGCATACAGGCACATAGATGGCTACCGTTACTAGCGTGGTTGCGATAATGGCGCCTGTAATTTGATGCATACCTTGACTTGTCGCTTCTTTTGGATCCATACCCTTTTCAACGCTTGTCATAACGTTCTCTACGACGATGATCGCGTCGTCTACCAAAGAACCAATGACTAAGATCAAACCGAACATTGTTAACAGGTTGATACTATAGCCGAAGACGAGGAAAAAGGGGAAGGTTCCCAATAGAGAAACGGGAATGGCGACGGTAGGAATAATTGTCGCGCGCCAGTTTTGTAGGAAGAGGTAGGTAACGCCGACTACCAAGAGAAGGGCTACCACTAAAGTCAAAACAGTTTCATGAAGGGTTAAACGGATAAAGATCGTCGGGTCATATGCGACGCTGTATGTAATTCCTTCGGGGAAACGTTGCGAAATATCTTCCAGTTCTTTTTTGATTAGGTCAATCGTATCAAGAGCGTTTGCTTCCGTCAGACGATTTATACCTAACCCCGCGCATTCTTGACCATTTGAGGTAGCGTGAGCGGCGTATGTTTCAGCGCCAAGCTCAATGCGAGCGACGTCGCCAAGTTTGGTGATATCTCCGTCGGAATCTGTTCGAACAACGATATTTTCAAACTCTTCTGGGGTCTTGAGTCGTCCGACAACGTTGACTTTAAATTGCATAAAGTCGTTTGACCCTTCAGTACCGACGGAGCCCGCCGCAGCCTGAATATTTTGAGTCGTGATAGCCGTTTGGATATCGGACGCCGAGATACCCATCGCAGACATTCTCATAGGATCAAGCCACACGCGCATACTGTAGACAGATCCACCCATAAGATCGGCGGAACTTACGCCGTCGACACGCCCTAATTCGTCCTTGACATTAACGCGCAAGTAGTTGTTCAAGTCGCTGACGGACATTCCACTAACCTTTTCGTCAGTGAAGAAGGAGAGCATGCACAGAATATCGCTAGATCGCTTCGAAACCTGGACGCCTTGTACTTTTACTTCGGAGGGTAGACGGGCTTCCGCGCGTTTTACAGCGTTTTGGACGTTGACTTGCGCGATATCCGTGTCGGTACCGAATTGGAACGTAATAGTACAGCTATATGAACCGCCGTTGTCGCTAGAAGATTCATAATAGAGGAGGTGCTCAAGGCCGTTAAATTCGGCCTCCAGAGGCGCGGCGATCGTTTCTGAAATAACTTCCGCGCTAGCGCCCGGATACGTCGCGCTTACGCGCACTTCAGGAGGCGATACTTCAGGGTATTCTGCTACCGGAAGTTTCGGAATAGAGATTGCCCCCGCGATCATCATCATGATACTGATAACGACCGCCAGTTTAGGACGTCGAATAAAAATATCAGAAATCATGCTCAAACACCTGCCTTCTTAGCCTGAAGTGACACAAGGCTAGATTTCTTAGGGGAAGAGGACGCGTTGGTTTGCTTAGTTTGCTTTTGCGTCTCTGAAGATTCTTCCTGGGCAGTTTGAGCGTCCTTGGCGTCAGATTCTCCATTGATTTTGCGATAAACGGGCTTAATTAGGTCGAAGGGACGAGCTTTATTAACGCCGTCCATGACGATCATCTCGCCAGGTTTGACTCCGCTGAGAATCGTTTCTTTGTCTCCGTTAGAAGATCCAAGTTCGACGTTGCGACGAAGAACTAGCAGATAGGATTCGCTGACTTTGCCATTTTCGAAATCATTGACCTTTGCGCCCGTCTTAGGATCGACCGAGACGTAACGTTGTTTGAATTCCGTTAAAAACTCTTCCTTAGATTTTTCACCTTTTTCGACTGCTTCGACAGCCTTTGTGAAACGCGAATCTGCCTGAATTTCTTTGTAAAGGTCTTCGTCGCTCAAAGAGTCCACCAGCGTGTAGACATAGTTCGTTTTTCCATCGAACATGATGGCGGAGGGAAGAACAGACGCGGCAGTTTTACTACCAACCTTCGTAAGATTGACCGTTAAAACGCCGCCGGGATTTAGGGTTTCATCCGGATTGCTGAATTTAGCCCAAATCTTGATGGTGTCTGTCGTCGACTTAACCGAGTTGTCAATGAAGCAGATTTCACCTGGGTGCGCGTAGGTTGTATCGTTAGGAAGGGTTAGTTGGATACGGGAACTTTCCTTCAATTTGGCGGCGTTGCCAAAGAGGGAGAGGAAGTCGCGTTCGCTCATCGTGAAGCGAACATAAATCGGATCCATCTGGGCAACTCTCAAAAGCGCTTGACTTTGAGGAGAAACATAGGCTCCCGTCGAATAAGCGCGACGACCCGCCCGGCCCGTGATTTCAGAATAAATTTTCGTATACTTGAGATCTTCTTCCGCAAGGGTTAAGCTTGCTTGGGCGGAGGCAAGCTCAGCTTTTAAGCTTTGCAGGTTAGCGAAGGCGCTTTCTTTATCGTCTTGGGATCCGGCGTTTTTTTCATAAAGATTGTTGAGACGTCTATAGTTGCTTTCAGCATAAGCAATACGGGCTTCCGTCTGGGCGATGATCGCTTTAGCGGAATCTACTTTAGCCTGATAAGGAGTAGGATCAATTTCGAATAGAAGTTGTCCCTTTTGGACAGTGGAACCTTCTTCGAAATCAGGGGCGACGGTCAGAGTGCCGGAAACACGAGCGATGGAATCAACTTGCTCGATCGCTTCGACGTTTCCAATGTACTTTTTTTGGGTAACAGGAACAGCTTCTTCAGCGACCGACGCGACAACTGTCGAGCGCGATTGAGCGCCGCCCCCCTGCGCGTATGCGACGAGGGAAGAATTCAACACGAGAACGCTAAAAAGCATTCCATTAACTAATAACGATAAACGTGACACTTTTCCTCCAGTGAGGTTCTCCGAATCTATCACGACTAACGCCGACAGATTCAAGCGAATCCTTGGTGTATCTGGAATGTTTCCCTCTCTTTAATATCCTAAGACAATGGAATACGACAGAGCTCATTGCGCTGTGAATCCACACGACGACGAAGACGGCTTGTAAACGACTTAGCGGACGCCGACGCGACAAACTCCAATTTCGGATAAAGTCAAAGAAACAGAGTTCTTCGACGGGGGGATCATTCCCAAGGTAAGGGGGTGAATAATCTCTAAAGCCTAGAATATTCATGCTATCGCAAACGAACAAGTCTGCAAGGCGCCGACGGCAGGATGCCGCCACCTATGTCCACGATTACTGTGGGGACATGGACGCGCACTCTTCTTCCCTTGTGGCTACGAATTACGCTTCTATCTAGCTTCACAAAGCTGTGTATGCGGAAGAACGTTAAGAAATAACAGTTTTTTTTGTATTTTTTCTTTTATTTTTTTCTAACGATTCGTTTTTCTTTAGCTTTAAAAAAAGAGTTGCAATTATTAGTAGATATTTTTGCTTAGCATTGTCTATTTGAAATATTGTTAAGAATAGAGGAGAGCATATTTTCCGACCAACCCTAAAAAAAATTAAAGACGGCGGTTAATGGAGTTCGATAAATGCACTGCGAACATGATAGTCGACGTTAAGCTCTTCAGAAGTTAATGTCGTCTACGGATCTTTGCAAACAAATAGAGGCTTTGTTTCTTGGATTGTACATGGGCGGCGTTGTGTGTCGTTCGGTATGTCGCAGACGTTTTGAATCCTAGTGCCCGGTTTCATATGGTAGACGGATCTTTCGTATGTGGGCGTTAGGAGAACGCATTTTATGTGCGGCATGGTTGTGTCGCGATTTTCGGTTCCGTTTCGGAATATTGAGAGATCACAAGGACTGGCACGGTCTCATATCATAGGAAGGGATGGAATTTTCGTATAGAGGTATCACGGATGAAGCCAAATATACAAAAGGGTATTTCGCTTGGAGCGCTACTTGCGTTGATCGTAGGCGGCGGTTGCAAGGTTGGTTCTGACTACATTGCTCCTCAGGCAACCGTCAATTCCTCTTATATTCAGATCGATGAATCTAAGGGAATTCGACAGGAAGTAGGCGCCGACGTCGCTTCTTGGTGGAGCCAAATCCAAGATCCTGTTTTGGCCAGGCTGACGAGCGAGGCGGTGACGGGCAACTTGGAACTTCGTGAAGCGTTGACGCGCATTCAAGCCGCGAGAGCGACCTTAGGGGCGACCGAGGCGAATATGGCGCCTCAGTTCAGCGAAGGGGGCGGTTATACGTACGGTCGTTCGTCGAATTTGAAGTCTGATTACGAAGACTACAATCTTGCGACGTCGATGTCTTGGGAAATCGATCTTTTCGGTCGTCTGCAACGTGCAAACGAAGTTGCCGCGGCAAATCTTGAAGAGCTTCGCGAACTTTATCGCGACACATACGTGCTCGTGTGCGCGGATATTGCCTCGTTTTATGGCAACGCGCGTTCCGTTCAGGAACAGATTCGTATTTCTGAAGAGAATATCGAGATTCAGCATCAGACGTTGAGTATCACGAAGACGAAGAACGAACTTGGTTCTGCAAGTAAGTTGGACGAGAGTCAAGCGCTCGGCGTTTGTCGTGGAACGGAATCTAGCGTTAAACAACTGCAAACTCGATATCAGACCATATTGAATCAAATTAGCATTCTCGTCGGTCGTCCTCCTGGGTATGTTGACGAGATGATGCGTTCTCCCGCTCCTATTCCGAGCGTTCCTGAACAAATCATGGTTGGTATCCCCGCCGAACTTCTTCGTCGTCGTCCTGACGTTCGCGCCGCCGAACAGCGCGTGATCGCTCAGAATGCGCGCGTTGGCGTCGCGATTGGAGATCTGTACCCCGTCTTCTCCTTAAACGGTTCTTTTGGTCTGGACGCAGGTTCTTTCTCGAATATGTTTGACGGCGACGCGATTGACGCCGGTATTGGACCTTCCTTCAGATGGAACATTTTGAACTTCGGAAAATACCGATTCAACGTAGAAGCGCAACGCATCACGCTCCAAGAGACTATTTCGTCGTATCGCAAAGCTGTTTTGGAGGCCGCGCAAGAAGTCGACGATGCCTTGGTTACCTATGTGAACGAACGCGATCGTTTATCCTCGCTCTCCGAAGCGGTCGACGCCTACACCGACGCGTACGAATTGTCGAACGAACGTTATAAGAGCGGTCAGATTGACTTCCAACGACTACTTGACTCTCAGGCGGGTAAGCTTTCTTACGAGCTTCAGTATGTCCAGTGTCGCGCCAGTATGTTTGATTCCGTCGTGAACTTGTATAAGGCTCTTGGCGGCGACTGGATGGGGTCTACCGGAACAGTCGGAGCTCAAGCGGGCGAGTATTTGCCGACCGCGCAGAACGTCGCGAGCGTTTCCACAACTAGCGCCGCGCCGTATACTACCGCGACGGCTGGCGTGCAGGGATATGATCCCGACGCGGAATGGGCGGAGCGTCGACAGCGTAGTCGAGAACGAGTCGCTGTGGTTCTTCAGGAAGAAGACGCGACTGTCGGAACCGTTAGCGTACTTGGATCGGTGGAGAACTCTTCTTTCTGAGCAAAGAATTCTCCAACGTATAGAGAGCAGATAAACCTCGATGGACATTATCCATCGAGGTTTTTTGTTAGACTCCTTTTTCTTCTATAAGCTTTAAAACTTGCAAAACCTGTGTGTTTTGCACTTCTTATTTCTCTTGTGTGTTTTAAAATGGAGGAAGAATTTTGTTTTGCGTTCATTGGACGTGGATTAAAAAAAGGAGTCTATAGTGAAAAGACGAAGTTTCATATCAAAGACGCTCGTTGCCTTAGCGTTTACGATGAGTTCTGTTTCCCTTTTTGCACAAGAGAGCGAACAGACCACTAAGCTTCTTCGCTATCCGGATATTTATGGCGAGCAGGTAGTTTTTTGTTATGCCGGCGACATTTGGAAGAGCGATCTCGACGGACGTAATGTCGTTCGTTTGACGGCCCATCCTGGTCAGGAAGTCTTTCCGAAGTTTTCTCCCGACGGTAAATGGATTGCGTTTACCGGCCAGTATGACGGGGACGATCAGGTTTATATCATGCCTTCTAACGGGGGCGAACCGAAGCAGTTGACGTTCTATCCAACGCCTGGAGGCGCGCCGAGGCGCGGTGTTGAGGCGCAAACCCTTGGCTGGACCCCTGATGGTCGGCAGGTCATGTTTCGTTCGAAGCGAGATAGCAATTCCGTCGACTCGCTGACGAACATTTATCTAGTGTCTGTTGAAGGCGGTCTTCCTGAGAAGATTGGAACGCCTGTCGCGGGCGCTGGGGATTTGTCTCCAGACGGTAGAAAATTGCTCTATTCGCCATTATTTCGAGATTTTCGTCACTGGAAGCGATACGAAGGCGGATGGGCGCAATATCTCCTGATCTACGACCGTGAGACGAAAGAATTTTCTGAAGTTCCGACGACTCCGCGAACTGACCGCGATCCAATGTGGCTCGGCAACAATTGCGTTTATTTCATCTCTGATCGAGACGGCACGATGAACCTCTACCGTTATTCTCTCGAAGGCGAAGAGAAAAAAGTCGAGAAACTCACCGATTCGAAAGAGTGGGATTTACGCTGGGCTTCCTCCGATGGAAACGATCAAATCGTCTACGAAAAGGGCGGTTCTCTTTTCGTATACCGAGCCTCGACGAACGAGACGCGCGAACTAAGCGTCTACGTGCCTCATGACGGACTTGCCGCTCGTTCAAGTCGCGTGAACGCCGCGCGCAATATTGAATCCTACGGACTAAGCTCTGACGGAAAGCGCGCTCTCTTCACGGCCCGCGGCGATATCTTTACCGTTCCTTGCGAAAATGGACAAACGCGTAATCTGACGAATAGCTCTAACGCGCACGATCGCTCTCCCGTCTGGTCTGCCGACGGTCGTTGGATCGCTTTCATTTCGGACGAATCTGGAGAAGATCAGATCTACGTGATCGATCAAAAAGGCGAAAAAGAGAAGCGTCAATTAACAAATTCTCTTCGAAGTAAACTCGATTCTCTTGTCTGGTCTCCCGACGGTAAGGCCCTTTCTTTCCGCGACGCGACGAATCACCTTTGGGTCTTGACTTTGAAGTATGAAGAGGCCGAGAATTTTCCGCAAGCGGATGAACTCCTAGAAGTTTCTCGCGATTGGTTCGGCGGTTTCCCGTACGCTACATGGTCTCCCGACGGCGCTTATCTCGCGTATGAGAAGGGCGAGAGCACGGAATATACTGCGATCTACGTCTGGGACAAGAATACGAAGGAATCGCACCGCGTAACCGATCCTATGTTTAACAATTTCTCTCCGGCGTGGTCTTGCGACGGAGATTGGCTCTTCTATATCGGACAGCGCGAATTTTATCCTCAGTTCAGCTCGATCGAGTGGAATTTCGCGGGGGATCGCTTCAACGGTATTTTCGCCGTAGCGTTGCGAAAAGACGTTGAGAACGTCTTTGTTCCTAAGAGCGACGAAGCCGCCGAGTCTACTCCTAAGGAGGAAACTAAAGCGAAGGACGAGGAAAAAGAATCCCAAGAGAGCGAAGCGAAGAAGATCGACTTTGATGGAATCCTCGGTCGCGTCGTTCGTTTGCCTATTCCTTCTGAGAACTATAGCGATCTTTCCTGCGCCGACAACTTCCTCTTCTTCGTTCAGGAACCTGAGGAATTCTATGGACGCGATAGAAATGGAACGCCAAAATTACTCACCTTTGATTTGAAGCAACTGAAACGCGAGACGTTTATCGAAGATTTCAGCGGTTACTCCATCTCCGCCGACAATAAGAAGTTGTTGACGCACAAAGCCGGTTACCGTATGTACGACGTCGGAGCCAAGGGAGGCGACTCCAAGACGTTCTCGGTCGACGATATGTATTGCGACTTGAATCCTCGCGAAGAATGGAACGAAGTTTTCGAAGAAGTTTGGAGACGTTTCCGCGATTACTTCTACGTCAAGAATATGCATGGAGTGGATTGGGAGCAAGTCGGAAATCAGTATCGATCTCTTCTGCCGTATGTCTCTCATCGTTCCGATTTGACGTATATCCTCACCGAAATGATCGCGGAACTCAATATCGGTCATACGTATGTGGAAGGCGGCGATTTTTATCAGCCTCAGCGTCCCGTTTCCGGACTCCCTGGCGCTCAATTTGCTCTTGATCGCGAAAAGAACCTCTATCGAATCGAAAAGATTTACGTCGGGCAGAACGAAGAACCCAAATATCGTTCGCCTTTGACCGAACTTGGCGTCAACGCTTCCGAAGGGGATTACGTCCTAGCAATCGACGGCGAAAAACTTGTCGGATCAGACAACCCTTATCGTCTGTTGCAGAATAAGAAGGATCGCGTTGAACTGACGCTAAGCAAAGACGGCAGCGAAGAAAACTCTTGGAAAACGTCGTATAAACCCGTTCAGTCGGAAGATTCTCTGCGATATCTTGATTTCGTCTTGGATCGTCAAAAGAGGGTTGCCGAGCTTAGCGACGGGAGACTCGGTTATGTGCATATTCCCGACATGGGCGGTTCCGGCGCGTACGAATTCATCAAGTGGTATTATCCGCAACTTCGCAAGGAAGGTATCGTTATCGACGACCGTAATAACGGCGGCGGCAACATTTCCCCGTGGATTATCATGAGGTTGAATCAAAAGGTACTCGGAACGCGTTATGGTCGAGTACGCGAGACTCCTACCACCTATCCGACAATTGCCTCCAACGCGAAATTCGTATGCTTGATTAACGAAACGAGCGCCAGCGACGGAGACATCTTCCCGTACTACTTCAAGAAGTCGGAATTGGGTAAACTCGTTGGTAAGAGAAGTTGGGGCGGCGTCGTCGGCATTTCCGGTCGTGGTCCTTTGACAGACGGCGGCGTTGTTTTCGTTCCTCTTAGCGCGACGAATAGCGAGACGGGTGAATACGTCATCGAAGGACATGGCGTCGATCCTGACGTCGAGGTTTGGCAGGATCCGAAAGCGGTTCTCGAAGGACGCGATCCTCAACTTGAGCGCGGCGTCGAGGAACTCCTCAAAGAAATTGCGGAAAATCCCGCAGTGAAACCGCAGCGTCCTGAAGATCCAGATAAGTCTAAGGGCAACGTACCCGACTATAGCAAGTAATGCGCTAAGCTTTCTCGGGTAGCATTGGCTACGTTAATTTGAACCGGATCGAAGACGACGTTTTCAGTCCGGTTTTTTGTTCTGTGTGGTAGTGCGTAGCGACATGACGTCTTAGAATGAACTTCTCAACATGCGATTCGTGTCAAGTTGCGCTTATCATCCTTCTTTGTGGGCGTAGAGGAAAAGGATGGAAAGGAGAAAATCAGGAGGCGTCTTTTAACAAACGATCATTTTATAAGGCTTAAAAAGTCCGTTTGTAGACGAGAGGACGTCCTAATGCAAAAAGAAAAGGAGTAACCGCGCGGTTACTCCCTTAACGTTATAAAGAACAGTTTTCAAAGGACGTTTCGAATCTTGTATCACAGAGATTCAGATTCGCCGCCGGAAGGCGTTCCCAAAGCGCCCCAGAGACCGTAGGGGCTCTTGCCGCTGACAGGACCGGCGACGGGTTCGTTTCCGTCGGTACGGTTATCCTGGCCGGTAAGATTGGTTGCAATCGTATCGGAGATGAAACGGACAGAACCGTCGGCATACACGGCGTTGACGCCGCCGGAGTGATTGCTGCTTGCCGAAACAATCGCCCAACCGCCGTCGCCAGATCCATTGGAGCAACATGGAGCGTTTGGAGGAAGGACGGTTAAGAACATACCGTTGATGGGGCGTCCGTCGCCGAACCAGTGACCGCGCCAGCTATTGTTAGAAGCCTGCGCCATTTCGTTCGGAGAAGTAGTACTTCGCGCGTCAGTGTAGCAAGAAGAGGCCGACCAAGGACGCACCGGATAGACGCCGCCTTTAATTCCAATGAAACCGTTTGTCGTTTGCGGATTCGTAACGGTTTCACTAGCCGCAATCGTATTGCTCGTTCCATCAGTGATGGCCGCCATCGTCTTCCATTTTCCAGGGGTAAAAATACCGCGAGAAGAGATCTTCCAATGGGCGCCGCCAACCTCGTCGTCTCGGAGTTGATTAGCGTCGATACCGTCGCCGCCGCACGCGACGTAGTTTGTACGTCCGCCGCCGTTAAGACCCGCTTGAGCCGAGTTGCCGTCAGAAGGGCAAAGGATCGTAGGGATAGCGCCCTTCATTTCATCGATGGCGCCGCCTTCCCAAACCCAGGGGCGACGATTGAAAATTCTTTCATAACGAGCCTGCTGTTCCATATATGGAAATAGCTTAAAGGTGGCGCTCCAGTTATAGGTCTCTACAATCGCTCCGCCTGAAACGTCGCCGTCTCCAACGCACCAGCTTTGGGACGCGGGGAACGCGCCGTTAATGTCATGATAGTTCTGCGCGGCCAAACCCCACTGCTTTAAATTGTTGGTACACTGCATTCTACGCGCCGCTTCGCGCGCCGCTTGAACGGCGGGAAGGAGTAGTCCGATTAAGATACCTATGATTGCAATCACAACCAACAGCTCAACAAGGGTGAACCCCTTGTACTTTGTAAATAAAGACTTTTGCATCAGTTTCTCCCAAAAAAAAGTTGATAAATACCTGAAACGCTACCATTATAGCTTTTCGACGTCAAGAAATCTCTGATGTTTTTGTTTTTTTAGTTAAATTAATGGGAAATAAAAGAGAAGGACGTATTTATTGAACGCGTCCTTCTAGCGTTAATGACTTTCTGAAATGAAGCCTGCGAGTTTTAGTGAGAAGAATTAAACATCTCGTTCAAAGGTACGTTTACTTTTTCGCCAACGTCGATCGTTGTTTCTAGGCCGACAGTTGTGACTTCGATTTCCGCAGGCGTCGTTGTGGGGCGTTTGTACTCAACGGCGACTGTTTCAGCTTGTTGAGCTGTTAGTTCCGCCATCCTGGCGTCAAATTCTTTGCGAGCTTCCGGATCTTCGGGAGGAACTTCGTTAGGATCGACTTCAGGAGCGTAGACTTTTGAGATTAGAACCTTATATTTTCCTGCCGGAACGCCCTTGAATTTACCGTCGGTACGGAGTTCCGCGACGCCCTTGGAGTCAGTCTTGTACCCTATATGACAAAACGACTGGCATTGGAAGGGGCGTTAAGGGAAACGGACGCGTCCGCCAGGGGTTTTCCGTCCTGAATTACGGTGATCTTAACAGGGTAGAGTTCGGGCAAGTCCTTCGGTTTTTGTTGACCAGTACAGCCCGTCATTAACGGCGCGGACAGTAGAAGAAGGCATAATAGAGCTAATCGACGCATATGCAACTCCTTGCTTGATTAAAGGATGAAAAAAGACTCTTTCGGTATGGCTGAGCAATAAGTAACGATGTTCAATTCAAAGAACGACAATAGTTTAAAGAGGAAAGCCGCGCACTTACTTATATCGTTCGCGACTATTCCGGCGATTCTAAGGTTGAAGTTCAATTGCACGTCAAACCGCCCAACGACTTATCGATTATCGATTCTTAGCGATAGCGACAAGCATACCACGATAATGTTATCTTTCATGAAACGCGTTGTCAACTAGAATGAACGACGGAGTTATTCTAGACCGTTATTAATGTTGAGGTATTGATTCCATACCTCGTCGCTCCAACCTTTGCCAGGCGCCTCCGACTGTTCGCTGGTTTCATCAGTCGCGGGGGACGCTTCCGATTTGGAGACTCCTTCGGATGAATTGGCTTGTAAAACCGGCTTCGGGTCTTTGGCGTCTTCATCGGAGAAGTGCGACGGATAGGCTCCGCCAGAGTAGCAGAGCGACGTTTTCGCCGGAGAACTTGGATTGGGTTTGGGCGTTTTGGGTTTATCCGCGTCGACTTCTCGCTGTTTGCCTCTCCATTCTTCCGTGGTAATTAGTACCTCTCGAGCGCTTGACGGTTTAGCCGGATTGAAGGGAGAGATAATTCCTTCTGACGCCATGACGTCGATAATTCTTCCCGCGCGACCAAATCCAATTTTCATCCTTCGTTGCAACATGGACGTACTTGCCCGTCCCGCTTCGAGAACTATATCGACAGCCTGCACATAGAGGGGATCGTACTCAAAATCGTCTTCTTTGGAGGAATCGGTTCCCTCGTCGTCTACTACGTCGGGGATCTCGATTTCAAAGGCAGGAGCGTCGACTGAAATCATGTTGACCACGTCGTTGATCTCTTGTCCGGAGACGAAAGTACCTTGCCCTCGGAGCAACTGACTGGTTCCGGGCAATAGGAAAAGCATGTCGCCGTCTCCTAAAAGTTGTTCGGCGCCAACCGAATCCAAAACGACGCGGCTATCTGTTTGGCTAGAAACGCCGAAGGATATACGCGCGGGCAGGTTCGATTTGATGAGGCCCGTAACAACGTCGACGGTCGGTTTTTGCGTTGCAAGAACAAGATGGATGCCAACGGCGCGACTTTTTTGAGCGAGACGAACGATCGGAATCTCAACGTCCTTTCCCGAAGTCATGATCAAATCCGCCATTTCGTCGACGACGATCACAATGCTTGACATCGATTTGGGAAAGACTTCCCATTCGTCTTCGTCGACAGGTCGAAGCCTTTTACGCATCTCTTCAAGACTGAGCTTATTGAACTCGGTTAGATTGCGCACTCGGATTCTCGAGAACTGACGATAACGCTCTTCCATTTTTTCGACCGCCCACTCAAGTATCGCTTGAGCTTTTGCCATATCCGTTATGACAGGATGCATGAGGTGGGGGATCGTTTCGTACGGACTGAGTTCCACCATTTTAGGGTCGATCATGATGAACTTAACCTGCCGAGGTCCTCGAGTCATGAGGATCGACATAATGATAGAGTTCAAGCATACCGATTTACCTGTGCCCGTTCGACCGGCAATAAGCAAATGGGGGAGCTTCGAAAGGTCGGCAACCATCGGCGCTCCAATGACGTCTTTTCCCAAAAAAAGAGGAAGCGACATTTTTTGGGCGTCTTCCGAGCAGGATTGCATGACCTCGCGAAGACGCACGAGTTGACGATCTTGATTAGGAATTTCGACTCCGACGGTGTTCTTTCCGGGGATCGGAGAGACGATGCGAACATGTCGGGCCTTCATCGCGATTTCAAGGTCTTTTGCGAGGTTGACGAGATTCTTGACTCTCAACCCTTTTTCCAATTCTACTTCGTAAAGGGTCAGAACTGGCCCCGTTCGAATGTCGACAACCTGCAATTCGACTTTAAAATCGCGACATACCTGCTCAAGCTTTTCTCCTCTTGCGCGGATCTGCTCCATAATGGAACCGTAGTCGTAGTTTATGGGGTCTTCAAGAAGATCGATCGAGGGATATTCGTATTCGACGTCGCCCGACACAACGAGCGAGACGATTGGAGGGGGCGAGGGCTCGACTTGCGTTTCCGAATTGTCGCTATAGGACGCGTCCCCTTGAACAACGCCCGGAAATTCTGGATTCAGAGTAAATTCGGAAACAAGGGATTCCTCCTTCTTTAGAGCCTCCTTTGACGTCTGACGAGGGGCTAAAGGAGCGTTGCGGCGTTCGCCGTTTGAAACTTCCTGGAGCTGATTTTTAACGACTTCGTAACATTCGGATCTTGTTTCCAAATCGGTTGGACAGGAGTACGATTCCGCGATAAGAGTCGGCGTTAGACGTCGTTCAGTATTGGGCGTTAGAATAGCAGCGTTCTGTTGAACGATTGGTTTTTGCGGAGGTTGCGCCAAGGCTATTTCTTTTCGTCTTCTTTCTGGGTTCGCTTTTTGGATCCTTTTGAGAAAGGGACGGGTAGCCCTAGCGACGAGACTTCCTAGGCGCGAACGCCATATTAGAGTTTCAATAACTCGTTCAGGGATGATAAGGAGAAGGCCCGCGACGCCGAGCGCGGCTAGGGCCACATAGGCGCCAAGTTTGACGAGGAACTTGTCGAGAAGAAATTTGACGAGAGCTCCAACAAAACCTCCGGGACCAATGGGAGGACCTAAAGATGCGTTGCAAACGTAGGCCGCTAAGCCAGCGCAAGAAATTAATATGAGGAAACTTCCTAAGGTTTTGTTGTAAGGTTCAGTAATTCTCCTTGAGAACATAAAGCATATCAAGGCGATTCCAAGACCCAAAACCAAGACGTAACCGGCCACGCCGAAACAAAACGAGAGCAAATAAGCGCACCACGCCCCTGGGAGGCCCGCAAGATTGCGAATCTCCTGCAAATCATGATACACAAAAGTTGTTGGGAGGTCCCATGGCGTGTAGCTCAAAAAGGACGCGGCCAGAAATAGCCACGCAAGAAAGCACAACGCGACTAAGATAATTTTACCTGGTTGCTCCCGTTCCTCGTCTTTGTGACGCGACAATAAAGCGCTCCCTAAGGATTAAGCCTTACCAGAGTCAAACACTAATCTACAAAACCCATTCACGATGAGCTAAGGCGGTCTATTGATTTTCGTAAGACCGTCTTAGGAATATAAGAAGGGAACTATTTAGAAGCGCCGACCTGACGTCGCGCTCCGTTAAGGGTGTTAAGAAGGAGCATTGTAACAGTCAACGGACCAACCCCGCCTGGAACGGGCGTAATCCATGACGCGACTTCTTTGACCGATTCAAAATCAACGTCTCCTACGAGCTTATTGACCGTTTTTTTCTCGCCGTTTTCATCAATAACTTCTTTGGGAGCACGATTCATTCCGACGTCGATAACGACTGCTCCCGGCTTAATCATATCTGCCGTGACAAATTCGGCTTTACCAATGGCGGCGATCACGATATCTGCTTCTCTAACGACCTCGGCTAAGTTTTCGGTGCGGCTATGGCAAATCGTAACGGTTGCGTCGCCTCCTAACCCCTTCTGAAGAAGGAGAAGTCCCATCGGCTTTCCGACAATGTCGCTTCGTCCAATAATGACGACGCGCTTTCCCTTGGTTTCGATATTGTAACGAACGAGAAGCTGTTGAATCCCGTAAGGAGTGCAGGGGAGGAAACGCGGACGACCTTGAGAGATTAATCCGACGTTTTCGGGATGAAAAGCGTCGACGTCTTTTCGAGGATCGATGAGGTCGAGAATTCTCTTTTCGTCAATTCCTTTAGGTAAAGGAAGTTGAACGAGAATTCCATGCACGGAATTGTCTTTATTAAGTTTTTCGATCAATGCGCACAGCTCGTCGCTTTCGGCGTCTTGCGGCAAACGGTACATGAGACTTCGCATTCCCGCCTTGACGCAAGCCGCTTCCTTATTGCGTACGTACACTTGACTCGCAGGATTTTCTCCTACGAGGATAACGGCTAGAGCAGGTTGAACGCCAGTTTGCTCGATAAACTGAGATACTCCGCCCATAATCTCTTCTCGAATCTTTTCTGCAAGACCTTTTCCATCAAGTATTTGCGCCGCCATAACTAATCCTCCAAAATAAGAAAGCAGGCTGTTAACAGTTCATAACCAAAGAACGGGCCAACCTCGGTTCGATTTTACAACGGAACCGTGGGAATTACAAAGCCTAAAGGTTTCCTTTTTAGGTCGTTTTGTCCTAAATAAATCTTTCTTTCCCTTTTTACATTATTATTTGGTTAAACTTATTCAAAACAAAACCTTTTTTTAGTTTACGTATTTTAAGAAAAGACCGAGTGGCTAGATGGAGAGCATATCTTGCGCCTGTAATAGAGTGGCGATTTCCCTGAGATGGAATTTGAGTTCGGCGTCTGTTGCAAGCGCTTCTTCTAATTCGTTAGAAGCATGCGTCATTGTCGAATGATCCCTGTTGGAAAATTGACGCCCGATTTCTTGAAAAGTTGCGTTCGTAAGTCGCCTCGCTAGGAAGACGACGCATTGTCGGGCTTGCACAAGGGATTTTGTTCTTTTTTTACTTCTGAGATCGACGACAGAGACTGCAAAATATTTGGCGACAGTCTTCAGGATACGATCAAAGGTCCAAGCGGCCTTGGGATTGCGTCGAGTCAAAAAAGCGTCCCAGAAGTCAAACGTCAGGGACGCTCGCGCAAGCGTGGCCTCCTGAACTCCTTGCAATATGGAAGAACATATTGCCGCAATCGTCGACGGTAATTTTTCTACGCATAGGTCGACAACGCGCGGTTCCAACGCAAGGGATAATTTTTGAGACAATTGAGATACAACGTATCGCCGTGTTTCTACCGAAGGGAACGACGTTGGAATAAGAAGGCCGCTTGAAAAGCGCGCGGCTAAGTTCGGTATAAAGCCTTTGATTGACGCCGGATTTTTTGAGAAGGAAAGGATCACAAGCTTTTGGGACAGAATCGCTTCGTCTAACATCGGGAGAAATTCATGCTGAACCGCCTCCTTTTCCGCGAGTAGATCGGCGTCTTCAATCGCAATGATTCGCGCTTGGGCAAAAAGACTGCGAAAAAGTTGCATCTGATCTCTCCGAAGGGCGTCAACTAACGCTCTCGAAAATTCTAAAGCGGAGAGGTAATAGAGTGTCTTTTGAGGTTCAAGCGTCCGTCTGCTTTGACAGATTCCCTCAATCAGCTTCGTTTTTCCCGTTCCTGTCGGCCCGTAGAAAACTAACGGCGTTAAAAAAGCGCTATTTTCCAGTTTATTGTACGCGATTACTCTTGGGGACTCTTCTGATAAAGGGGAATCTTCAGAACCGCGTGCCCGCGAGTTTTGAAAAAGACGATCAATTTTTCCAGCCGACGTGGCAGTAAGCATAAATTCTATGTCGGCCCGGGTGGTCTCTAAGGTTTTTGGAAGAGACGAATCAAGCGAAGACGCGCCAAGCGGACGGTCAAAGAGGGGAACCCCGTCGACCGCTAGCCTAAAGGCTAATTCCATGAGTCTGTTTTCCGTTCCAATAAGGAAGCCGCCTAGGAGTTCTTCGGGGGAGAAGGAAGACGTCTTGAGTCGCGGAACCCCTTCGTCTACCGGAACCGGAAAAGAAGGAAGTTGGAGGGTTCGAAAGCTGGCGTAGGCGTTTAATGATTTCAAGTTGATCCGCTTTATATTTTCGAAGAAGAGAGGTCAGGAATTATCTTTTCGTTCCAGGGGAAGGAACTCAACGTCGATAGGTTCGTCGTCGCATGGAGCCGGATATTGAACGAAATCATGCG
>CAVGEG010000049.1:0-6835 GCA_963628165.1 Paratractidigestivibacter sp.
AGCGCAACGTCTGCATCCGTCCGCGGTTACCGCCGCATTGAAGGGAGTCTTCGACGACGTCTCGCGCGAATTTCGCGGCGTCGTCAACGAACAGCGCCTACCCGACGTCGCCACTCTCGTCGACAAGGTCGTCGAGCGACTAAGAAAGGCGTTGGAAGATTCCGAACCGCTCGTCGTCGACGCGCGTGGGCGACTCTTCCCTAATAAGCTCGAACGCCTTGCGGACGTCGCGTTGAACGAGCGCGTCTGGTGCGCCGCCGAACCGCGCACGGAGCTCTCGGCGCGTCAAGAAGAGCGCCTCAGAAAGAACGTCCCCGCCAAGCTCGCGCGACTTGCGGGGAGCGAAAGCGCTCTTGTTTTTCCGAACGTCGAGGCGGCTCGCGTCGCGTTGTTCCAGCGCCTTTACGAGTCGGATCGCGAGCTTCTCGTCGCAAGGCGCGATATGTTCGAACGCGAAAACCGGGAACGTCTGGAAGATTCGCTGCGCATCTTCCCGAATTTGAGACGCGTGGAGGTCGGCGCCGGAAACGCGGTCGATCTCGCCGATTACGAAGAGGGTGCGACGCCGGAGACCGGGCTCGTCTGGCGCTCCGTCGACCGCGCGAGCGGCGAGGGACGTTACGTCGATTCGGAGACGATCGGCAAACTCAAGGGAACGAAAGGACGCGATTTCCTCATCGTAGAAGACGTCGAGTTCGCCCCCGTCGTCGATTTGGACAAATACTTCTACACGTCGACGCCGACGGTTGGAAAACGCCTCAAAAACGGAGCGGATATCGTCCTTTGCGACGGCGCTCAGCTCATCGGCGGGCCCAACTGCGGGCTCCTTTTCGGGCCGAAAGAGGCGGTCGACGCGCTCAAGTCGACGGCGGCGTGTCGACTCGCCCTCGTCGACCGCACGACGCTCGCCGCGCTCTCGAAAACCCTGGATCTTTACGAGCCCCCCGAGCAGGCGCTCGCGTCGATTCCCGCGCTTAAAATCCTCACCGCGTCGATCGCGAACCTCGAAAACCGCGCGAAACGACTCGCCGAGATCCTCGAAACATTCCCCCAAGTCCAAATCGCGCGCGCCGTCGAAGGACGCTCCATACTATGCGTCAACGCCCTTTTCGGCGCGTTCCCAACCAGACTCGTCGAGCTCCGACCCCGCGGCGTCTCCTCCGCAGAACTCGCCGCGCTCCTTGAAAAGGGCGTCCCAAGACTCCTCGTACGATGGTCCTGCGAGTCCGTCTTCCTCGACATGCGCACTCTACCCCCCGAACACGACCTCGTCGTCGCCGAAATCTTCGAAAAACTCGAAATCCATGGCGAAACGAACCCCGACGCAAAAAACGACAACCTCGCTCCATAACGCCTTCGTCGTTCCGTTTCAATCCGATTAAGCCCTATGCCACGCGTTTTACTTCCCCTTATCCTCGTCCTCTCCCTCCTCCTTCCGTCATGTCGCGATCGACGACGCGAACGACGCTCCGCCCCGCGACAAAATGCGGAAACTCCCCAGACCCCGGAGACGACCGTCGTCCCCCTCGACGACGACGCCGCGGAAACGACCGGGTTTCTCGACTCCTCCTTCTTCTCCCTTCCTTCCGACAAAGTCGCGACCGCCGAAAACCCCTCCCAAGTCAACCCCCTCCCACTGTGGAACGCGAAAAACGACCGCGACGACGCGCAACCTCGACCCGATTTCTCCGCATGGGCACGATTCCCCGTCGGAACCTGGGCTCGGTTGCGCACCGTCACCCGCGCCATAGAGAATGGAAAGCCGATCGACTCCGTCACCGAAACGCGCGTCGCCCTCGAAAGCGTCGATCTTGAGAAGAAAGAATACGCGCTTGTCTACGACTCCGCCGTCAAGCTCGGCGACGTGAGCATTCCACGCCCTCCTGAGCGACGCGTCTTTAACTTTTGGGACATGATCGTCGACGAAGACGAGCGCGTCGAAGAGGGCCCCACGACTACCTTGATCGTCGACGGTCGCGCGATTCCATGCAAAACGCTCCGTTTCTACCGAAATTCAGACCGCGTCCACGAACGCGTCTCCATTTGGTATTCCCCCGTCCTTTACCCCTACCTCATCCAGAAGGAAATCGTCAAGACGGCGCCCTCCTCCAAAGATCAGAGGGAGACGACGATTTCGCGCGAACTCTTTGTCGTCGAGAAGATCGTCGGTCCGGAAAACGCGACGCGGGACTCCGCCGCCTACACGACGCGCTTCTCCGCATCCTCCGCGGGGCGCGACTTGGTCGGCTCCGCTCTTCGCGCGCAAGAAACGCCGGGGGGAACCCTCCGGGAACGCTCCTCCGAAAAGTCGGGGGAGAACGACAAGGCCTCATTCGAATCGGAGACGACGCTCGTCGATTATTGGATCGGGGAGTAGCGCAAGAAATAGAATAGGCGTCCTTACGCGGGACGCCTTTTTGTTGCGATTAAACGTTCGGGAGATTAGGTGCGGGGAGCGCCCATCGTCTGAACTTGTTCTTCGATCGCGGGGCCGACGTCGAAGGACTGATCGTTCTTACCGGAAGCGACGTCGATCTTCAGGTCGGTAGTCGTCGCTTTCTTGTATTTCGTGTCGACATATTCAAAGACTTTCTCTTCTTCGGCGACCTTTTGCGACCAAATTCTGGCTTCTTCGGGATCGTCCGGGCAACTCGGTTGCGCCTTTCGCGTCTCGCTTTCGGCGGTTACGGTCTTATAGACGACGACGGCGAAAGAACCTTCGGGAGCGCCGCCATATTTGCCTTGCGTCTTAATCACGCATTTTCCCTGCGCGTCGGTACGACCGCCGACAAGCCATTTGTAGGTCGGCTCTTCCGGTTTGACGAGCTGAACGATCGCGTCCTCGCAAGGCGCGCCTTCCTGGGTGATCGTAATCGTCGTCGGGAAAAGCTTCGGCATATCGGCGGGAACTTTCGATCCGCCGCATCCCTGGGCGACGAGCGCCGACAGAATCGCAATTGACGCAAACAACATCTTCTTCATCGACAAACTCCTTATTGGGTAACGGTATGCGCAAGAATGCGGCGACGAATCGCGCGATACGACTCTCGCCGCGCTCATTATCTTATAAATGAAACGTCAAGTCAAGCGTCAGAGAGAAACCGTCTCGCCGCCTTGAGGAGAACCCATCGCGCCCCAGACGCCGTAGGGGGATTTGCCGGAACGAACGCAACGCGCGTTCAAGTTTCCGCAGTCGATCGTGTCGCTCACGAAACGAACGGAACCGTCCGCCAGACCGACGTTTACGCCGCCGCTATGATTCGACTGCGCCGAGAAAAATCCCCACGCTTCGCCGTCGCAAGGATACGGATAGAGGCAGGAAGGAGAGTTCGGCGGAAGAGCCGTGACGATCGAGGACGTCGACGCGCGACCGTCGCTCCAAATCTGAGCGCGCCACGTGTCGGTGCTACCGTTGAGCGAATTCGGATCGTTCGGATTGATAGCTTCCGTCAAGCACGGAGCGGGGACCCCTTGACCGCCGTTGCCGATCGGGCCTTCAAAGATGCCGCGCGTGCTGTAGACGCCACCCTTGACTCTCGTCGAACGGTTCACGTCGCTGACCATTTCGCTAATCGCGATCGTGTTGCTCGTGCCGTCCGTCACGAAAGAGAGGTTGCGCCACTTCATCGGGGCGAAGAAACCGCGCGCCGCGACGCGCGCTTCACTCTGTTCGAAGGGTTCGTCGACGTTATTGTGCCAACCGGAGTCGCCAAGGCTCGTTCCGATGCTGATACGCGCGTGATTATAGTGCTGCGTACAGGGTTGAGACGCGTTCGAGTCCGAAGGACAAATGATCGTCGAAATCGGATCTTCGTTGGAGAACCAGCACGCCGCGCCTTTTCCGGCTTTCTTCGCCTCGTTGCAGACGTAGTCGTAACGCGCCCCCTGTTCCATAAACGGAAGGAGAGCGACCGTCGCGCTCGCGTTACCCGCAAAGCCTTGGTTCGCGCCTTGCGCCCACGTCATATTGAAGAGCGCGAAGCGCGACGCGGGAATGCAACTGTTCGTGTCGTGGTAGTTGTGCACGGAGATCATGTATTGTTTCATGTTGTTCGTGCATTGCATACGTCGCGCCGCCTCGCGCGCCGCCTGAACCGCGGGAAGAAGAAGACCGATTAAGATACCAATAATGGCGATCACGACCAAGAGTTCGACCAGAGTAAAACCATTAAACGTCTTTTTCATAGCAGGCCTCGCAAAATATAAAGATTGGAAAGGGATAACAACAAGTATCGATTGATGCGCATTGTAAGTAATATTATTGTGCAAGAAAATAGGCGCGTGTCAACAAAAAGTTTACACTCAAAAAAAAAAAAACACGATTGTGAAATTTAGTTCAAAAAATAAAAAGGGCGGCGAGTCCCGGAGAACCCGTCGCCCTTTCGTTTTCATCGCGAGATATCGATCAGAGAGTCGTCGTTTCGCCCCCTTGAGGAGAACCCATCGCGCCCCAGACTCCGAACGGAGATTTCCCCGATCGGACGCACTGCGCGTTCAAGTTTCCGCAATCGACCGTGTCGCTCACGAAACGAACGGAACCGTCCGCCAACCCGACGTTCACGCCGCCGCTATGATTCGACTGCGCCGAGAAGAATCCCCACGCCATGCCGTCGCAAGGATACGGATAGAGGCAAGACGGAGAGTTCGGCGGGAGAACCGTGCTGCTCGACGACGTCGTCGCGCGACCGTCGCTCCAAATCTGCGCGCGCCATGTGTCGGTGCCGCTGTTGATCGAATTCGGATCGTTCGGGTTGAGCGCTTCGGTCAAGCACGGACCGGGAACGCCTTGACCGCCGTTGCCCACCGCTCCTTGGAAGATGCCGTACGTGCGGTAGATTCCCCCCTTCACTTTCGTGGAGTACGTCACGTCGCTGACCATCTCGCTAATAGCGATCGTATTGCTCGTGCCGTCCGTCACGAAGGAGAGGTTGCGCCAGCGATAGGGAGCAAAGAATCCGCGCGACGCCACGCGACCTTCCGCCAATTCGATCGCTTCCTCCTCGTTGTTGTGCCATCCCGCGTCGCCGAGGCTCGTGCCGATGCTGATGCGCGCGTGACCTTCGTGCGAACAAGGTTGAGTCGCATTGGAGTCCGAAGGGCAAAGGAGCGTCGAAATCGGATCCTCGTTCGGAAACCAGCACGCCGCGCCTTTCCCCGCGTTCTTCGCCTGTTCGCAAACGTAATCGTAACGCGCCCCCTGTTCCATAAACGGAAGGAGCGCGACCGTCGCGCTCGCGTTACCCGCGAATCCGGAGTTGCCCCCTTGCGACCACGTCATATTAAAGAGCGCGAAGCGCGACGCTGGAAGGCATTTGTTCGTGTCGTGATAGTTGTGCACGGAGATCATGTATTGCTTCATGTTGTTCGTACATTGCATACGACGCGCCGCTTCGCGCGCCGCCTGAACCGCCGGAAGAAGAAGACCGATCAAAATACCGATAATGGCGATCACAACCAAGAGTTCAACGAGTGTAAAACCTTTACGTGTGTTTGTCATGGCTTTCCTCACAATGGATAATACAGTCTACTAATAAAAATACAGTGAGAACGTAAAACGTCTATCTGTTATAGACTTATATAATAAACAGGTTTCGATCGATTTTCAACTATTTTTACAATAACCCCGCCCCCACCGTCTGTGGAGTCGTTTATATTCGAAAAAACGGGCTCCTACGATCAAAAAAAAACCGAGTCTCAAAGACCCGGTTCGATGTGTCCTAGATTTGAATGCAACGCTTAGTCGACGAATTTGCGCAGATAGACGGCGGAGGTTTGCCCGATGAAGTTTCCGCAAAGCTTGAGGAACGACGAACCCGGTTTGACGCCCCCTTCACGCGAGACGTTGACCCGGAAGCTCGCGTCGGGCTCTTCGTATCCGAGGGTCGGGAAGAGTTCGTCGTTTTCGAGCGCCAAAATACTCGCGACCGTCTGGATCGCGCCGCACCCCGCGCCGGGGTTGCCGATATGTCCGGAGAGGGAGACGACGGGAATCGAATCGCAGGCGTCGCCGAAGACGTCGCGCAACGCGAGCGCCTCCGCGGCGTCGAGATCCACGTCCCCGCGCGCCGCGGCGTTAATATGTCCGATTTCTTCCGGACGAATTCCGAACTTCGCGACGATCGCGCGCAACGACGTCGCGTACGCGTCGCGTAAAGACTCGCGATCCGCCGCCAAGGAGCGACCCGTTCCGCCAAAATCGCGCGCCTGACGAATCGACGCGCGGTGAACGCCCCCGAGAACCTCCGCGTAAATCTTCGCGCCGCGTTCTCGCGCCGACTCCAAGCTCTCGATCACGAGCGCCGCTGCTCCTTCGCCGGGAATCGAGCCGCAACGTCGCGCGTCGAACGGTCGGCATGGAACGACGCCCTTACCCCCGTTGGCGCGGAGCGCTTCTTCGGAAATCTCCCCGTACTTGTACGCGTCGACAAAACGATACGACTGCAAACGCGTTCCCGTCGCGCCGACGACCATCGCGTCCGCGGCGCCGCGCTTGATCGTTTCGACCGCTTCCGCCAACGCCGCTCCAAAGGACGCTTCCCGATTCGTCACGTCGTACGCGGGGCCGTACAGCGCGTTGTAGATCGTGATGTGGCTCGCCGACATATTCGTCAGATACTTGAGCTGCCACAGGGGAGTCATCTTCGTCAGACCTTTGCGAGGCCATTCGCTGAAATTCAAAGAAGGAACGCCGTCCTGAGAGACCCGGCATGCGGCGACCGCGTCCGTCAATTCTTGAGGAGTCGTGACGATAAAATCGGACGCGAAAGAAACGCCAAAGAGACGCGAGGGATAAAACTTGCCCGGTTGCGCCGACTGAAGCGCAAGTTGCGCGGCT